>DCSM01000050.1 GCA_002325605.1 Chloroflexaceae bacterium UBA1466 | reverse complement strand
GGGCTATGAAGATGCCCTCATTTCGCCGCCTTGCTCAGATCTTGATAATTCTGCTGATCCTTCTTGGATCAGGCGGGCTAAAGAGCCATCGTTCTTCACTACCTTCCCCTCTAGCTGGGGCTACTTGTTCAACCCCTTGGTCGCTTCCCCAAGCCCGCTTAAAAGACCATTCCCTTTTTGCCTACCAAAATTATTTCTACCTTGTTTCAATCAAGATCGCTCTTCCCGCGCAGGATGAGCGAGGTGAGTATACCTTTGCGTATGCGCGAACGAAAGATTTTTGCACCTGGGAAAATCTGGGCACGGTGCTGACCTTTGGAGCCGCTGGCGCAGCCGATGAAGCCTATATTTGGGCCCCTTACGTCATTCAGGAAGGCAACCTCTTTTTCATGTTCTACACGGGGGTCAATCAGCATATTTCCCAAAGCATCATGCTGGCCACGAGTACCAATCCCGCTGACCCGAAAAGCTGGACGAAGCAAGGGGTTGTCTTTCGCCCCAACCACGAGGGGATGGTCTATCCAGGCCCCGAAAGTTGGTCTGATGCACGGGACCCGATGGTTCTACGCTACAATAACCGTTATTTTCTCTATTACACGGGCCAAGATAAGACGGGGGGAATCGTTGGGGTTGCGCTGGCCGAGACCTTGAGTGGGCCATGGCGCGACTTGGGGGCGGTTCTCCAATTGCCACCTTCCCTAATCCCTGAATCACCTTTCGTGGTTGCGAAGGATGATTTTTTCTATCTCTACTACAATGCAGCGGGGGCTGCCGCAAATCGCTTGGCCGGGCCGCAGTGGCAATGGAGTCCCTCACCCTTTGGGCCTTGGCAAGCGCCAACCAAAGAAACCCTCGGCTGGGGACACGATTTTTTCTTCACGGGAAAAGCATGGCTTGCCTCATACATTATCGGGAATGGGGAGGCTCTTGGGGTCAAACAGATAGACTGGGATCAAACCCAATTTCCCCCTCACCCGCTTCTTGGGCAACAGGGTTTTTTGCCTCTGGTTTGGAATGCTAGATAAGCAAGGGAAGTAGAGCAAAAGGCAGGCGTGGTTAAGCTGCGGTCTCGGCAACGGCTAGGCTTCAGCAGCCTTCGGCAAGCTCAGGCTCCGTTCAGCAACCGCTGTTGCTTCCAAGGTTGAGGATGATGGGGGTTCAGACTAGGGGAAAATAAAGCTTGAGAGGTCTGGCAAGCCCCCCCAGAATGGGGGAAACTTACCAGACCTCAAAAATTTGGCTAAGAAATGCGAAAAGTAGCAGCTATGCGGCCAAACTGAATCCTTGCGCCGTCGTGGAGAGGAATGGGGGTATTTGGTTCAATCCGTTTCCCATCCACTCTTGTGAAATTTGTGCTGTCCAGATCCGTGACGACCCACTGCCCATTTTGAAATGAAATGCACGCATGCTGCCGGCTCACCCCACCTGTCTCCCCGCCGAATCCCGTTAAATCCACTTCGGGGAAAACTTGACTGACGGGGTCTTCCCGCCCCACAATAATCTCCTTCTTTTCTTTTGGCAGTTTAATTTCGACATCACCGTCTAACATCACCAAACTAGCTTCCCCTGTTGGGGCCGGCGGCGCAGCGACTGGTGGCGGCGCAGCGACTGGTGGCGGCGCAGCACTTGACCCCGTCGGCGATTTGCCCCCTAAAGCCTGAAGCTGGGCTTCACTTTGGGCCAGCGCTTTTCGAGCATCCGCAAGGGCCAAAGTCAATGAAGGTGGCGCAGTTCCCTCGGTGTAAACATGTAAAATTTGCTCTAATTGGGCAATGGTTGTCTTATGCCGTTCAATTTCAGCCTCACTTCGGGCCAGATCGGCAGGGTTAGGTTTAGCCGCGAAAGTGCCCAAGTCTTTTTCCGCTTGCGCCAGGGCTTTATGGGCCTCCTCAAGCGCCGTGGTTAAGGATTCGGGCGCAGTACCCGCCGGGTAAACCCCCAGGATTTGCTCCAGTTGGGTAATCGTGGAACGATGCGAGGTAATCAGTTCCTTCAACTGCTGCTCATCAGCTACGGGACTCGTGCTGGGCAGGGCGGGCGACGAAACAACAGCTGGCCCTGAGCTTGCTGAAGGTTGATCTGGGGCCGGAGGAAGCGGCGGGGAAAGCAGTGTTTCTTCATCTGGGCTAAGAGCGAAAGCCCCTTCCGGTTCAGGCTTACTTGGGGCAACCTTGTCTGAAGGCGGCAAAACGGCCATCGTTAAATCTTCCATTGCTGGGACTCCCAAACTATTTTTGGTGGCTGGCCCCCCACTGAGCCGCAGGTCAGCCCCGCAGTTGTCACAGAAGGCTTGGCCTGGCAAGACTGGAGCCCCACAAGCTGGGCAAGTGGGGGACGAAGCACCCGTGGGGCGGCTGCTTGAAGTTCCCGCTGCGGCAGCTGGATCAACTCGCGCCCCGCATTGATCACAGAAGCGGTTATTGGGGTCATTTTCTGCTCCACAAATGGGGCAAATTATCATCTTAGTACCTTCCTTGTGACTGGGCCTGAAACCAAGCGGCTTAGGCTTTTAGAGCCTTGCCTACAGCGTTTCAAAAGCAGAGCCGCGAGGCTGTTTGCGGTTGTTGAAGCTCTGCCGAAACACTGCGGTTGCTGAACTTGCTGAAGCTCTGCGGCTTTTAGGCTTCTTCCAACTTGTGAGTCAGGCGGCGAGTCGTATAGCGCAATTCCTTTTGGGTTTCAGCGGCCATCGGCGCTCCCCCTTCCAACTGTTCGGCTTGCTGCTGAGTCTTCTGGGCCAATTCAGTTTCACCCAGGTCAAGGAGGCGCGTTGCGGCGGCCCTAAGTTTCTGCGTCGCGCCGCTGAGATTGCCTGCTGCCACGTCAGCTAAAGCCCGAGTTTGCAATTTGACCGCCGTGACCCGCTCGACAAGGTTCATCACCGCAGGGTTGTAGACGGCGGCGGTATCATCTTGGGTAAAGCCAAGCAGCACATCCTGTTTGCAGACCTGGGGCGTTTGGCTGCCCACAGGCACAAAATGGAGTTCAACAAGAGCCATCCGAAAAGTGCCCGGCGTAACGCGGCCTGGCAGCGTCAGGTCGAGAAGGGCACTGCCCCCTCGCCCATAAGCCAGATCGCCAAGCTTCACCGCGACGGCTTGATCTTCATTGGGCTGAAATTCCATTTGAGTGATGACGGGATTGGTCCGGTAGACCGCCCGTGGGTTGATGTCCCGCACCAGCCGGATAAGTAAGCGCGCATCCTGGGCCGCTACACCCTGGACCTCCTGCACGGCCCGCTGAAAAAAGCTATTGATCTTGGCGGGAGTGGCGATATAATCGGAAACCCCGCCCGACATTTCAGCCAGATCATCAAGCAATTTTTCATTCCATTCGTCGCCCAAGCCTAAGGCCGTGATGCGGACTCCTTCCTGGCCTAAACTTTGGGCCAGTTGGCGGCAAAGGTCTTCGTCTCCCCAAGTCTGACCGTCAGTTAGCAGGAGGAGATGCGAAACGCGGTCTGGGCCCAGATTTTTCCGCACTTCGGCCTGCCCAGCCTGAAGGCCAAGGGAGATCGCCGTGCCCCCCAATTCTTGAATCTGGTCAATCTGGGCCAGCAAAGCTGCTTTAGCGGTGACGGGTGTGGCGGGTAAAATAACCTGCACCGTGTCATCAAAAATGACTATGGAAACAATATCCTGGGGCGTAAAAGCTTCCAACAAGTTTTTGGTGGCGGCCTTCAAATTGGTCAATTTGGCTCCTTGCATAGAGCCTGAGTGATCAAGGACTAAACAAAAATTGAGCGGGACAGGGCTACTTGGGGGCGAATTGGGCTGGGCCTCGATCAGTAAGTAGCTGACTTGCGTCGTTTCGCCGACGGGCAAAGGATTTCGACTCCAGCTACAAGTTAGATTGATGCTCCCTGACATGGTTACACTTGCCTCCCTAAATTTCGGCTGGTAGAATTAGCGGCACGAGATGCCTGCAACGGTTGCGGAACGGGGCCCGGAAGCTCCTGCCTAAGGCTACTTTTCAGCTAAATAGACCAAAATAGAAGTCACATTATCCTCGCCGCCTGCCTTGTTGGCGGCTTTGATAAGCTCTTCACAGGCTTCTTGCGGGGCCGGAAAGCTCTTGAGAATCGCCTCCATTTTGGGGTCACGGGTCATTTCCCATTGGCCATCCGAACAGAGCAGCAGCGCATCGCCAGGCTGGAGCCGCTCGCTAAAAACATCAATCTGAACATCCAACTGGTCGCCCAGCGAGCGCAAGACCGCATTGCGCTGGGGATGGGTGTAAATATCCTGGTCGCTGATCTGGCCGAGTTCGACGAGGCGCATGACTAAGGAGTGGTCGCGGCTGATTCGGCGTAACTTGCCAGCGCGGTAGAGATAGGTGCGGCTGTCGCCGACGTTGGCAATGGTGGCCCGATCCCCCACAATCAGGGCCATGGTCAAGGTCGTTCCCATATCATTGCCCCGGGACAGGCCTTCATTGCGGACGTTTTCATTGGCTTGCTCAACCGACCTGCGAACCAAGCGGCGCATTTGCTCTTGGTCATAGATCGCGTCGAGGGCCGTGGCAAAACCGAGATAGTCCCGCATCACGACCTCCGCGACTCCGCGCACCGCCAAGCCACTGGCGACTTCGCCCGCCGCGTGGCCGCCCATCCCATCTGCGACGACATAGAGGCCCCAGGAACGCAGCGTCGCGGAGTTAAACATGGCCAAATTGAGCGCGAGGAGGCTATCTTCGTTGTGATCTCGAATCATCCCTTTGTCGGAACATGATCCCACGGTTTGGGTCAGCTGGAGGGGGCACGTGCGTTCGGTGAAGAGCGCCTCCAGTTTTTGCACAACTTCGGCGACGGCAATAATTTGGCCGGTGCGGACCTGGCTCAGGATGGCCGCCAGGGTGGGTTCATTGGGAAGCGGCAAAACCATCGGTTGGGTAGGAATACTGCTTTCAGGGTTTTCGAGGCGCTGGGTGGTGCGTGGAGTTCCGGTAAGGGCTTCCAGGAGGCCCGCCAAGGCCCGTAGATCATCGCGGCAGGCGGAGCCTGAGCTGGCGAGGGCTTGGTCGGAGCCTGGGCTGGCCGCAGAGCCTGGGCTGGCCGGAGCTTCGGGCAGTTGGCTCAAGAAAGGTACACGGAGGAGCCGGGGTTTGCCCAGGTCGGTGATCCCAAGGTCGGAAGGGACTAAATCCCCAAGGGATAGGCCTTGGCCGTGTAAAAAGAGTAAGAGGCGGGCCAACTCTAAGCCCACGCGCATCGCCGCAAGCTCCTCTAGCGGCAGCTTTAGGGGGCTGACTCCTGTGGGGTTGGCCAAGAGCAGCGTCTGGCCGTTTTCTTGCACTTGATCCCAGATCGGCGGCAAGAGGGCCCGCGCCGCTTCGGCTTCAATGGTCGTAGTTAAGAGTAACCCACTTGGGGTTCCGTCGGGGGCCAAAACCCCACTGTATTGCCGCGGTTCTAGTTCAGCTCCGCAGTTGGTACAAAACCGCTCCCCATCTTCATTTTCTTCTGACCTACAAGCCCAGCACCGTTTCCAGGGTTTATGATCGCGGACTTCAACACTCCATTGCTCGGCCCGCGCCAGAATCTCATAGCGCCCACCAAAGAGATTTGCGGTCTCGATTTGGGAATGATCCATAGCTTCCTCCTGATACTTCCCCAGCCACTTGGCAACCTTTTGCTTCCACGGGGATCGAACTCCCGTTTCAGGTGGCGCAAAGAGGGGGCCTGCTGGGCCGGGAATTTTGGCTATTGGCAACTCATTAAAAAGCGGCTCTTCCGGGCCCGTAAGAATAACCTTAGCCAGCCAAAGGTTATCTTCGGGAGTCGGGCGGTTTGAAGCGAGCCGGGCCCCACAAAAGGCACAGAACCAAGCCTGTGGCTGGTTGGCGCGGCCACACTCTGCACAGATCGGTTGCTGAACTTGTTGAAGCAGCGGCATACGATTTTCCGGGGCCCGCCGCCCGCTCTGAAGGGGGTTGGGGCGGGCCACCCAGGCCTCCTGCTGAACTATTTTTCGGGTGCGGCCCCTGAGCGGTAACTGGGAGCTTCTGCCTAAGTTGCCTAAGGTCCCACCCCCCAATGGCCGGTTTTAGGACGAGTTCCACGGTTCAATTTGAGCCACAACGACACTGATGTTATCCGTTCCCCCCCTTTGGTTGGCTAAAGCGATCAATTGGGCACAAGCTTGCGCCGGGTGAGGAGCCGCCAAAACCACCTGGGCCAACTCGGCCGCGGGAACGTGATTAGTCAAGCCATCCGAACAAAGGAGCAGCCGATCCCCACCTTCCAGGGTCTGCCAACTGGTATCAACCTCGACCTGGGGATCCGTCCCCAACACGCGGTAAATCAGATTGCGCTGGGGGTGAACAAGAGCTTCAGCAGGCGTAAGTTGGCCAATATCAACTAAACGGGCAACGAGGCTATGGTCTTGGCTTAATTGGAGCCAGGGCGTGCCATCTTCGGTCACCCCATGGGCATTAAACAAATAGGCCCGACTGTCCCCCACATGGGCTAAAAAAGCCTGCTTTTCAACACAAACAAGCATGGTCAAAGTGCTACCCATCCCGCGCTGGTCAATATTCGCACGGGCTTGGGTATAAATCTCGCGATTGGCCAATTGCACGACTTGGCGTAATGTCTCTTGCCAGGCTTCCGTGGTCTGCGGAATTCCTTGCTTCAGCGCCGTGACCAATTCGCGCTTAATCGCTTCGCAAGCTAAACGACTGGCTTCTTCCCCGGCTTGGGCTCCGCCCATCCCATCCGCGACTAGCAAAATTGTTGCAGGATGAGGGGCCCGATAAAGGATTGTGCCAGTATAACAGCTATCTTCATTCTGCTTGCGAACTTGCCCAACATCAGAAGCTGAAGCCACAAGAATGCGTAACCGCTGGGCTTTTGGGGGGCCAGCAGCGCGCAAAGGAGAAAGAGTCGTTCCACAAGCCCGGCAAAAAGTGGCTCCATCCCGGTTGCCCCGGCCACAAACAGGACACCCAAGGCTATAAACCCGCATCACCGGCAAGCGAGTCGTAAGCCGCACCGTTTCGCGGCCCTGCGCGAGTTGATGCGCCAGGTTGTCAAAAATCACGGTCAAATCTTTGATCGCTTTCAGGGCCTGCTCCCGCCCGATCTCAGCAGTCCCGCGAACCAGGCGTTCGCGCCAATCAAAGATGCCTTGTTCAAGCAAGGCCAAAAGTTCGCGCAAATGGATGTTGCCCTGGGCCACTTGCAGCGTTTGCCCCCCAGAGATGCCGACTTCTAAGCTCTCCGCAACGGTCTTGCCAGTCAACCGGCCCCCACAATGCACGCAATAATGGGCGACGAGCGCGTTGGGCACGCCACAACTAGGACAAATTTGGGGTGTTGCTTGCCTTTCAGGCATAACTTTCCTGGGTTGCCTAACTTGCCGAATCTTAGCCACCAACTTGCGCCCTGGCCTTTGGCCCTCTTTTGCCCCCTTGTTCTTGGGCCGGTTTTCTAACCCAAATTATAGCACAGGAGCGGCTTGAATTTGTCTTAGAGTTTTTAGCCCCCTGAAAGCGCTTCCCAATGCCCTTGTGCTATAATACCTGCACGTTGGGAAGGCTCTTCTTCTCTTTTGGCCCCAGGAGAGGCCAGCTGGCCAGGCCAGCTGCCTCTCCTCCGGCCAGCGGAAGGAATTCCCGCCATGCTCTTGAAACGAAGGGATTTTCTATGCGTTTGGCTTTTACGGCTGATCTGCACGGCAACCTAAATGCCTACCAAAACTTGTTCGCCCTGGCCCAAGAAGCCCAGGCGGAAGCGGTCATTGTCGGCGGTGATCTCCTGCCCCACACGATTAAAATTGCCGAAGCGGTCCAAATGCAGCAGCAATTTATTCGGGAAGAACTCCAGCCTTTGTTGACCGCCTTTCGGGCCGCCCAACCTGAAACAGCAATCTATCTTTTAGCGGGCAACGATGATTGGGCGGCGGCAGTTACGCTGCTCAAAGGCCTCGAAGCCACGGGCCTGGCCCACCCGCTTCACGAACGAGTTTTTAAGCTCGCGCCTGATCTCTGGCTTGCTGGCTATGGTTGTGTCCCTTTAACGCCTTTCAGTATCAAGGATTATGAACGTTTGGATGATGATCTGATTCATAAACAAGGTCTGCCGACCTATAGCTTTGCGATGGCCTATGTTAGCAGCAGTGGCGAACCGCGTAAAACGAGCCTGGCGGCCATTATGCGGAAACCCACAATTAGTAATGATTTAGCCCTTTTGGCCCGCTCCAGTCTTGCGGCCCGCACGATTTATGTTACGCATACGCCCCCTTACCAAACTGTTTTAGATATGACTCATCGGCGCGAAAAACATTTAGGCAGTCGCGCTCTGCGAAGTTTTATCACCCAGCACCAGCCTCTTTTGACGCTTCACGGCCACATTCACGAATCGCCTCAAATCAGTGGGCAATATGCTACGCAGATCGGTGCAACTTGGGCCGTCAATCCTGGCCATGATGATCGCCGTTTTTCAGCCATCACCCTAGATACAGATGATCTACCAAACTCACTTTGGCACACGATCTATGGAAAATTTGCTTGAGAAGTGAGTTTCTTGAACTTAAAAAGAGCTTTTAGTTTAGTTAATGGAAAAGATAAATGCACCAAGCTTTTACTGCTGCTTCGCATCATGATGTTCTCGTTTTACTCCTTCAAATTGCGCTCTTGTTGCTGGTAGCGCGAGCTTTTGGCGAGTTAGCCCAGCGCTTTAAGCAACCTGCCGTTATGGGCGAAATTTTGGCCGGAATTGTTTTAGGGCCTTCCTTTTTGAGCAGCCTTGTGCCGCCGCTCGATGCCTGGCTTGTCCCCCATACCGCAACGCAAGGCTATCTTTTGGAAGAAGTCGGCATGTTTGGCGCGATCTTTCTCTTACTGATCACGGGCTTAGAAGTTGATGTGGGCCTGATTCGTCGCCATGCCAAAACCGCTTTAAGCCTTGCGGCGGGAGGGTTTTTCCTTCCTTTCATAAGTGGCTTTCTGCTTAGTTTGTTTTTACCCCGTGATCTCCTCGCTGATCCCAACCAACCTTTTGTTTTTTCGCTCTTTGTTGCGACGGCTATGTCTATTTCAGCGATTGCCGTGATTGGCAAAGTCTTACGCGACCTCAATATGTTCCGCCGGGATATTGGCCAAATCATTCTCGCAGTCGGCATGATTGATGATACCTTAGCTTGGCTGATTCTCTCAATCGTGGTTGGGCTGGCCAGCGGCAGCGCCATTACTGCTTTTAGCCTTTTCACCACAATAGGTAAAGTTTTCGCCTTCTTTTTCCTTAGTTTTACGCTAGGGCGTTGGTTTATCAAGAAGACTTTAGATTTTGTCCAGCATGAAACCAAAAGTTCTGATGCTTTACTTACGGTTATTATCGTTTTGACTTTCTTTTGGAGCGCAATTACTCAAGCGCTGTACCTTGAAATGGTAATGGGGGCTTTTGTAATCGGGATTGTCTTTAGTTTGATTCCCACTTTCCCCGACGAAGTCACGCATACGCTGGAGCGCCTCGCTTTAGGCATCTTTTCGCCGATCTTTTTCGCTATTGCGGGCCTCAAAGTAAATCTGCTAAACTTCTTTGATCTCCGCCTTCTGGGGTTTGCCCTCCTTGTTATCGCGGTAGCTTGTTTTGGCAAGCTCATGGGAATCTATGTTAGCGCTCGTTTCCTAGCTAAAAGTAATCATTGGACGGCCTTGTGTTATGGATCAGCCCTAAATGCGCGGGGAGCCGTAGAGATTATTATTGCTACGATAGGTTTGTCGCTGGGCATTTTGTCCCAAAACATGTTTTCAATGATTGTATTGATGGCCATTGCGACTTCTTTGCTTGCACCCGTGATGTTGCGCTGGGCTTTACGCCATGTACCAGTTACAGAAGAAGAGGAAGAACGGCTGCATCGGGAAGAATTAGCGCAAAGAAATCTTTTTGCCAACGTGCGGCGCGTTTTAGTTCCAATTCGGGGGCGAGCTAATGCTAATGTGAAAGATTATCCTGCTCAATCCATTGAAGCTCACATTTTAGAGCAATTACAAGCCAAAATTAAGCCTTCGGTGACTTTGCTGACCATTGCGCCAGACAACGAAAATCGAGACAAAGTCTTGACTTCGCTGACGGCTATTGGGCGGCAAATGTTTCGTCACCAAGATGTTACCCCGAAAGTAACCATTAGTGCTTCGCCCTTAGACGCGATTTTAGATGAAGCCAAAAAGGGCTACGACTTGATGTTTCTGGGCGCACCGCGTGGGAATGGCGGTACAGAAGTGCTTTTCACCCCGATTATTGATCAGTTAGTTCGCTTGGCTCCCTGCTCGACGTTGGTCATTCACGGCCAAGTTGTTGCCGAAGATTGGAAGCCGCAGCGCATTCTAGTGCCCACCAATGGCTCACGGGCTTGCCGCCATGCTGCCGAAGCAGGTTTTGCGCTGGCTTCTGTTGGCAAAGGGCAAGTTTGGGTTTTAAAGGTTGTTGAGGAGGAAAAAATCGCGCCCCACCTCGATTCGAGTGGCGCAATGAAGCAACGGCAACTAGGCGTAGCCCACGAAATGGTTGAAGAATTGTGTGATCTTGGCAATTCAGAAGGTGTGTTGACGCATCCGCATGTGCGAGTTTGCATTGATGCTGAAACAGGAATTTTCACAATGGCGCGAGATGTGCCAATTGATTTAATTATTTTGGGTATTAACGTGCGGGCTGGCGAAAGACTCTATTTAGGGGCACGGGTTGAGCGGATTTTGCGCGAAGCTCCCTGCCCTGTAATGATTGTAAACGCAATGCTCAATTAAAACGTTGGTTTACGTTTCCCAAACTGTACGAAAAAGCATCAAGGAAGCTACAAAAGTTGCGAGAGCGTAGGAAGCCAAAAGGCGTAAAGCTGGCCAACCTTCGCTCCAGGGTGCGCCCGCCAAAGCTAAAGCTGTCCCTTGAATAGCAACAATAAGGATGGGGAAAATTAGCGGAAAAGCTAAAACTGCGAATAAGCCGCTTTTGAAACTCGCTTTAGCAATGATGGCAGCTAACAAAGTCGTAGCCGTCGTTAAGCATAAGCTTCCAGTTGCTAGAAAAGCAATGAAAAGTGCAAGATTCCCAATTTGAACACGCACAAAACTAATGAAAAGCAGACTTGTTACACTATCCAAAATCGCTAATAAACCCAGATTAAAGAGAAATTTGCCCAGATAAACCGCAATTGACGGCGCAGCCAGCAGCAGAGCTAACGCGGTGCGCCGTTCTTCTTCTTGCACAAAGCTGCGTGATAAACCGTTCAAAGCTGCGAAAAGTAACGCGAGCCAGAGCAAAGTCGCTTGAATCAGTAACGCTTCCTCGTCGCGCCGCAACCCAAAAAAACCAACCCCCATACTCACCGCCACCGCTGTGCAGACCGCAAACAAAAGCAAAGCATTCAAAGCATAACGGGTCCGCAATTCGCTGCGAAGATCTTTACTCAAAACGGCCCAGGTCGCTGTGAAAAGCAATTTCATTTGGTTATCTAGCTCTTTCAACCGCAGGAGATAGCTCTAAGATATAATCCCCAAACCGTAATTCAGTTGGATCATTAGTCGCAATCACCGTTATTCCTCTTTGACGCTGTTCTGCAATTACATTGGCAACTAAAGCTGCACCTTTTTCATCTAAAGTTACAGTTGGCTCATCCAATAATAAGATAAGCGGCTGGTGAAAAAGCGCATAAGCATAGCGCAAGCGTTGCGTCATCCCTGACGAGAAATGGGCAACCCAATCATCGCCGCGCCCTGCCAAACCTAATTTGGTCAGCAAAGCATCAATTTCGCTCTTGCTATAGGTCAAACCACGCACTTGGGCAAAGAATTTGAGATTTTCACGAGCGGTCAATTCTCGATAAAGCATCAGATCTGGCGCAACCCAACCTAAAAAAGGTGCTGCTTCGCGGGGGGTAAAATTGGTATCTTGCAAAAGATAATTGATTGTCCCTGTAGTTGGCTTTTGCAAACCTGCTAACAGACGCAGCAAAGTGCTTTTGCCGCTACCATTTTGCCCTTGAACAACTAAAACAGCGCCTTTTTGGAGGTTAAACGAAATGGCGTTTAGCACGAGGCGCGGGCCGTAGCTCGCCGCGACCTCGGTGAGGGTGAGTTGAATCATGCTTTTTGGCTTCTAAAAACCCAAAATTCTTTCTTTTCAACGACTTTCCACCGCCCTAATTCCTCAAAGCCTTTGTCTAGGAAGAAAAGCAATAAAAGCCACCCAGCCAATCTTAATTGAATAGCTACCAATAAGCTGTGGCGGCCTATTTCTACTGCATCTCCATGCCAAGTAATGAAGATCATTGGATATACCAAGAGCAAAAGAGCATAAGGAACAAGCCATGTTGCGCTGGCTTTACCCCGAAAGATCAAGATGGTTGCTATCCCAAACAGACTTCCTATTCCCAAAATGAGAATTCTAAGTTGTTTGGGGTATAAAATAGCCGTGAGTTTGGCAACCCAACCATTGAGAAGATTCTTTGCGTGAAAATCATCTTTTGGACTTACATATTCCTGCAAATCAGGGCTAAAAATGCTTGCCAAATGCGTTAAAGGCTCCCTGGCTACTTCAGGAAAGTTTGAAAGCAAGAACTTCAGATAAGTTATTTTACCGTATTTTCGAAGCCACGCAAGATTGGGAGCCATTTTAGGGTCTTTGTACCAAGCCCAATCAAGACTTCCCGCGAATTTACCCGCAAAACGCATTACATTTGCATCTACAGGCATACCATTTTGAACGAAGAAAGCAGTTCGTTCTGAATTTGGCAGAATCCGTTGCCCTAAAACATTCTGAAGATTTATCATCCACCCTTTATCACCTGTATCTACATTGTTCCATTTCATTCCCTTGACATCCATTGCGTGATTTTGAGCCAGGAAGATGCCAAAAAGGATCAAGATCATGCCAGCATATTGTTTGTAAGCCATGTGTTGCCGAATCGCTCGAAAAAACAGCCCACCTAACATCAAGAACCCAAGCCCCAACACCAAATACATATTGCTATCCCGAGTGAAAGACCAAAAAAAAGTTGTACTACTGACTAATAAAGTTATAAAGTTGTATAAAAAGGCTAAACTTGGTGTTTGCCAAACAATTATTGCTATAAGCCAGACGGCAACAAGAAGTGCAAAGAGTGAGATGCTTACTGATTCGCTTAATAAGGTTCTATCCCATTGACTTATATCGGTGCTTAGACCAAATCCTAGCACGATTGCTAATCCCAAAGGTTTCAAAGTGGGGAGGTTTATGATCCTTTTTATGACTAAACCTAGCGTAATCCAACAAAGTATTGCGAGAACAAATTGAAAATTAGTAGCATTAACCCTTGCTTCAGTCCCGATTTGCCAATAGCCAGCTAGTTTGTAAATTAAAGGCACTGTAAGTGGGCGACCACCAGCCCAGAAATCCTGGCTATAAAAGGGTGAACTTGCTACATAAGTATAGGCATACGTATCGTAGAATTCTAGCAAATTATAGCACCAATAGATAGCACTTTTGCCTAAAATGAATAGAATGATAAGAAATATGTGATTTGAGAGAATTATGGTCCGCCAAAAACTTGACAGATGCGAGTCATTTGTGGCCACCATAGAGAATAAGCCTTTCAATTAGCGGTCTACAATAACGCAGAAGCTGGGACTTTGCGCTTTTGAAAAGCGCAAAGTCCCCATTATTCTCTCCTAAAAATCAGGTCCGCTCATTGCATTGATACATGAAGCATCAGGAAAACTGTTTGGGTCGTCGAGAAATTGGCGAATAATCGTATAGGGACAGCTTCCACGGGTGATAGTGGCATGTCCCGTGCCTGGAAATTGATAGAAATAACTCGGTTGAAGTGTGCCTCCCACCATTTCGCCCCACTTTGGGGGAGTTATCGGGTCATATTCGCCCGAAAACAACAGAGTAGGCACATTGCCCACAACTGGCTCATTCTCTCTTGCGGCAGGCTTGTTGACCCCCAGCGCCGCACATAATTCAAAGATTTTAGGGGTATTTTCCAAAATCCCCTGGAAGAAAGTATCAAGTTTGGGGTAAGATTCACGAGTTCGTTTGACTTCCTCAAGCGTTGTGAAAGGAATTTCTTCGCTGCACTCCACCGCAAAATACATTCCATAACTAAAATTAGTGCCCACATTTAGTCTTCGGCGCTCCATCTGCGTAAGTAAAGCATAGTCACCTTGTTGCGTATCGTGAATCATTGCGGGCAATTCAGGAATGAGCCTGGTTGTGTAGAGTAAACGGAAGAGTTCGTGGATAAATTCATTGCCATCAACAATGATAGAAACTCGTTTTCCACTAGAGTTGACCGTGTTAAGCGTGATCGGGTGGGCATTAAGCTCATCTACCACTTGATAAAAAGTGTTTTCCAGGTCGGGATAATTTGCATTGCAATGAGCATTAGCTTTACAACCTTCAAAAAGCGTCGTAAAAGCACGATTGGCATTCGCAGGCATTTCGGTAAAGAGATTTGCCTGCGGGGGATAGACCGAATCAAGGATTGCGGTGCGAATCGTCGCGGGAAAATCGCGGATTGCAGTTAAGGCCAAGCGCGTACCATAGGAAATCCCAAAGAGATTGACTTGGTTATAGCCTAATTGAATTCGCAAATCGTTAAGATCAGCTGCACTTGCCGCGCTATTATAGGCCGCAAAATTGACTCCTTCTTTTACCAAACGTTCTTGACAACGCAGCATTGCATCAAATTCTTCTTTCACCTTCTCTTCGCGTGTCAACAAGCGCCCCATTGCATTTTGAGTCTGAGCAAAACTTTCTGGACAACCGAGAAAAGGCTTTGAAGAGCCTGTGCCTCGTTGATCAAAAGCGATAAGTTCTCG
>DCSM01000114.1:14097-20522 GCA_002325605.1 Chloroflexaceae bacterium UBA1466 | reverse complement strand
GTGGGAGGTTTATTTAGAATGTCAACAGGGTAGGGTTTGCCAGGTTCGGTTTCGGACTCAATCCAAAACTTTGCATTGTTGACATATTGCTTGCTACTAACCTTGCACTCATTGGGCACGGTAGCCGTGAAAACCGCCGTGACCGAATCGTTTTTACCCAAAGAACTGATCGGCCAACCCCAATCATTCGTTTTACCCGTGATTTTAGTTGGCTCCCCCCCTCTAATGACATTCCCGAAGATGAAATCACCTAAAACATCATACAAACCCACTTTCAAAGTGGTTTGTTCTGTGTTAGTCATCCGCAATGTGAATTCAACAGCTTCGCCAGGCTTGACTTCAGTTTTATCAACACTCTTACTTACCGAAAGTAAGGGATTGATTTTGACGACAACGGAGTCTTTCTTCTTTTCAAGAAGCTCTTTGCCAAACTTCACGTCGGCTTTGTTGGTATAGCGCTGATATTCTAGGCCATCAACCCGCAGCGCATAACGCAGCCTTACGGAACTGCTGGCGGGAACAGTTACATTATCCCAGCGCAAAACCTGATTCTTTTGAGCATCAGTATAGGTTTTCGTCGGTTCAAAGCTTTGATTACTCGAATTGAGCGTGCCAGTGAGAAAGCTTGAACCAGCGACGTAGCTAAATTTAGCTCCTTTTTGGGTTGGCGAAGTCGGCAAAGTATCAGTAATCGAAATTCCCTTCACTTCGCTGAGATCGTTATTGGTGATTTCGATAAAATAGGGAAAGTTTTGCCCCTTAGAGCTATTGTAAAAATCCCCTGTTATTGTTTTGGGGTCAACACCCGCATCTTTCTTGAAAGCTAAGCGCGAAAATAAGCGCAGAGGCGTTTGGCCAGCCGTTGCAAAATTAGCTTCAACACATGCTGAAGGAATTGTAGTTGGTAAGATGAGTTTGGCGCTACTGGTTTTTGGCGCTACGGTTATATCGTTGCTCAAGCCCGCCCGCACTTTGACGCGAAAGTTCAACAAATTAGGCTTGAGCATCGTTGCTTCGGTCAGCGCAAAAGTCCAAACGACTTTCCCGCCGACAGCTTCGATTGGCGCACTCGATGGCGCAGGCTTGGCCTCAAGGTAGGTGAGGTTAGTTTGCAGGTTGAATTCGAGTTTAACGTCTGGAGTCGCTTTATTCCAATAGTTGTTTAGGCTAATATTCACCCAGCCTTCGCTCCCAAAAGGAATACTGCTTGGACTAGAAGCGATTGAATTGAACTTCAGGGGGGTTGTAACATCGGCAGAAGCACTTTTCCCACTGATTGTGAGGCGTTTGGTTAAATCCTTTTCATCAAATGGCATTTGCTCACTGGTAACAGTGAGCTTTGTATTGGCTAAACTCGTGCAACTTTTGTTATCTTTAGGGTCTTTTTGAAACCTGACAGAGAGAAAAGTATCTTTCCCAGGTTCAAGGCGACTGATTTTCCAGCGCACGAGTTTTTTAGTCCCATCAAGTTCATAGCTGCCCGTTGCCGAGACAAAAGTGCTACCTTCAGGGTAGTAATCTTCCACCACAATGTTGGTTGCGGCAATCGCATCGCCCCGCACCTGCCCATCATTTAAAGTGTTACTAGAACCAATGGCATTCCCGACCTGGAGCTTAAAATCAACGTTTTCGCCAGGGTAAACCTTTTTTGTGCTGGAGCTAACTTCCTTATTTAGATCAAAAACGGGGCCAACAACCATTGCATTCGCGGTATCTTCGCTGGTTGGGGTCGTAGCACTGCCCACGAAAAGTTGGCCTGAGCCAGAGGGAGTCTTTAGCTTTTCCCCCGATTTCGGGTAGGTATTAGTCTCTACGCGCAAAATCACCTTGAATTTACCTGATTCTCCTGCTTTAAGTTTGCCAACTTGATAGCAGAAAAAGGCTTGGCCCGTCACAGGTTTGCAAAGCGCAGGCGCATTGGGGTCATCTGGTTCAATTTTAACCGCGTCTGGCCCTTCAACCACCAGAGCCCTACAGGGGCCAGTTTTATCAGCGCAAAATTGTTGTTTGTCCGAACCCCCTTGATTCACCTGAAAATCGGCCCAAGTGGCTTTGATAAGCAAATTTTCACTAAGGCTGGAGCCAGTGTTGGAATAGGCGTAGGTATAGGTGATAAGTTGCCCCGCTTGGACAGCATTGGGCAAAATCACGTCCAATTGCACCCCACCTTGCGCGTTCAGTTGCGTTGCGTTGTGAGCTTGGGCAGAAACAGGGGGTTTTGTGGGGGAAGCTGGGGGAATAGAGCGTTCCGCAGTAGCCGTTTGGAGGATTAAAAGTGAAAAAGCCGCCAGAAAGACCAGACCAAACCAACGATTCTGTGCCGAAAAAAGTGTACCCATCATTGTAAACCTCTCCCTAGTTGTCTTTAAAGATTGCACATTTCCGCCGAACAGAAGCTAAGAGCTTTTGAGGGGATTTAAACTTAGCCCAAGGCTATAGTTTTCTCTTGAATCTTACTATAGCACATAATAGCTTGCTTGTCAAATTATTACGAGAGGGCAAAATTGGCTCATGTGTCTAGGCACATGAGCCAATAAAAGCTGGTGATGATACAAAGGGCACCACCATAAGCCCTCCTTCTTAACCTTTGGATTTAAGTCATAATTATACCACAACCGCAAAAGAGGCGGAAGACATTTTGGGCAAGCTATGCTAAGATAAGGGCATGGCAAATTTAATTGGGAGCAGCTTAGGGCCTGGGGGTATAGACCATGACGCGGGAGCATTACATTCGGCAGCTAGATAGCCTTAGAGAGAACTTGCTTCGCCTGGGGAGTATGGTTGAACATGCCTTAGAGCGGGCGATGAAGAGTTTAGAGACATGGGATATGGCCTTAGCGAGCCAAGTCGTGCATGACGACTTGGAGATCGATGCAACTTGGCACGCCATCGAGGAGCAGGTGATCAAGGTCATCGCTACGCAACAACCTGTGGCACGGGATGTTCGTTTGCTGAGTACGACATTTGCGATAGCTGGGGAATTGGAACGGATTGGGGACTACGCAGCGGGGATCGGGCGACGGCTCCAGCGCGTTACGAGTCGTCCAGCCCTCGTGACACCCCCTCCTGGTCTAAGCGAGATGGGCAAGCTGGCGCGGCGGATGCTAACCATTAGCCTAGAGGCCTTCCTGCGCCAGGAGATTGCCACCGCGCATAGCCTGGTCAAGGAAGAAGAGCAGGTTGATATTTTGGAGAAGCGAGTCCGGCAGGAACTTCTTACGTTGGCCCAGCATGAGCCGCAACGGTTGGAAGCGGTAGTGGATATGCTAGAGGTAGTTCACCTCTTAGAGCGGGCCGCAGATCGGACAACGAACATCGGCGAGCGGGTGATCTACTTAGTCACGAATACGAATGAGGAACTCAATCCATAGTTTTGGATCCGGCGGGCTTCTCTTCCGCAACCTCAAGAGAAAAAGGAAATAAGTTCTTGGCAGATGAAGATCTTAAACTCCCAGACCCATACCTTGAAGCTCCTGGGGCGGTGAATCCCTTTGAGGAGGAGGAGGAGGAGGAGGAGGAGTTAGAAGGGCAACCGCTTGCGATTCGGGTCAGCCGGGATACGATAGTCTTGCTTGGGGCGCTCCTCTTTTTGGTCGTGGCTGTAGGGCTTACTTTCTTCCTGAAAAAGCCGTCAACTGAAAATGCTTCTACTGCGGCCAGCAAACAACAGACCATTGTGGCTTTAGGGGGGAGTACCGCAACCGTGACGGGGACGGTGGGGCGGGTCACGCCGAAACCAAGTCCCAGCCCAAGCAAGTTACTTGCATCGCTGACTCCCACGAAGGAGGGGCTTCCTCCTTCGTCAACACCCAAAGGGACTCCTTCACCCAGTTCCTCGTTCACAGCCACCGCGACCCTCACGGTCAATCTCAAGGCGACTCCCAGCCTGAGTAGCACGCAAAAGGCTGGGCCAGAAACCTATCCGCCGCCTGGAACGGGGACGACTTCCCCCTATCCAGGCCCCAATGGGCAACCAGGCCTTGGGGGAACCATGGAGCGGGGAACACCATCGACCCAACCTACGCAAGCGACCTTGATTCTACCGCCCAAAACCTCACCCGTACCAACGCAGGTTGAGACAAGTAGCCCTAGGCCAGCCCATCCAACGCTAACGCCGATGCCTCCTTTGCCGACGCGGAGCTTCCCGACGCAGACTCTGCCCACTCTTTTACCAACACAGTTACCCTTCCCTACCTTGCCGCCCGTGACCTTCCAGGCCGCGACCAGCGTTGCAAAGTTCCCAACAAGTCTACCGATCCTGACTATGGATCCAATGGATACAGGTAAAGCTGGCCCCCCGACTGAAGAGCCGACTCTAACCCCTAGCGAGACCTTGACTCCCAGCCCGACGCTTCCGCCCGTGACCTTGTTGCAGGGCCAAGTCCACTTGACCATTGATAAAAGCCCCATTGTACTGGAGCATCCCCTCAAGATCGCGGCAGGAGCCGAGGTTATCATAGATCCAGGGGTTGAGATTCAACTGGGCTTCGATGTGCCAATCTTTGTAGGGGAGGAGGGCGAAGAGGGGCCAGGTGCAAAGCTCTTTATCCTGGGGCAGCCAGATCGACCCGTTCGCATTCTGGGCGCGAAGGGGCAACAATGGGATGGCTTTTATGTCGGGCCAAAGAGTACGCTTCAGCTTCAAAACGTAGAGATCAAGGGTGGTGGCTCAAAAGGCACTCTCCTAGCCAGTAAAGGCAGCAAAGAGATTAAGATTAGCCAGAGCGACCTCTCACAGAATGGGGGAGCAGTTCTCATCAAAGATACACCTTTTGAGCTGCGCGATAGTCGCCTGACTGACAACACCATTCCCTATGATATAGCGGCCCTAAATATCGTTTCAAGCAATGGCGAAGCAGTAACTTTGCACGGCAATCGAATTGGTGGTAATAAGCTCAATGAGAATTTGCCCAATATAAACATCCAAAATCAAAGTACTTTCAATCCGCTCAAGCTAGATATTCAGAGTAACACTCTGTGGGGAGGAGCCAATAACATCCAACTCACAACGGATGGCCCAATTCAAGGCATTATTGGCTGTAATGCGTTGCTTGGTGGGAATGCGGGTTTAAGTGTACGGAGCCAGCAGCGCCAAATCCCTAGCCTTGAGCTTCAGTTTGCGAATAACTTTATTGATGAACACACTCCCTGGACTAAGCCTTCTTATTCGCAGGCGCAGCAAGGAATAGGGCGCGGTGCGACGAGTGAAATCGCTCTGGATATGCGGAACAATTGGTGGGGAAGCTCGACTGGGCCCTATCAGCCAGAGAAGAATCCCGAAGGAAAAGGGGATTCCGTCGGCAACAATATCTTGTATGAGCCTTGGCTGCGCGAACAACCCGCTTGTATCCCTTCGCCTTAGCCTAGCCCAAAATAGCGGCCACAGTGGCGGCCAAGTCGGTAGCATCGGGAAGCGCAGCATCAGGCTGGTGGGCCTGGAGTTCCTGAAGCGAGTAGGCTCCTGTCGCCAGCGCAACCGTTCTGGTTCCATTGGCTTTGCCACACAAAATGTCGTTCGGCGTATCGCCAAGCACGACCACGGCTTGCCCACTGAAAGAATGACCATAAGCCTGCGTCGCTCGTGCCAGCGCAATTGGCACTAAGGCGGAGCGGTCAAAGTGGTCATTCCCATACGCGCCCACCGCGACATCAAGATAGGGCAACAGATTTAAGATGGCCAATTTTAGCTGGGCAATGGGGGCGATATTGCCCGTCAAGGGAGCCTGAAGCGCTTGCGGCTGTAGCGCTTGCAAGACCGCCAAAATCCCTGGCATTAGCGCGGCTTTGGCACGAAGCCTGACTTGGCGAGCCAATAATTCCAGTTCATAGGTCGCCATAAAATCGTTTAAATGCTCAAGAACGTCGGCAGGCGTTAAAAGGGCATAAGTTTCTTGAATAATCTGGCGGTCCGTCTTGCCCGAATAAAAAGGGCGTTCGCGGCGGGGCGCAGGCCCATAAACCTTTGTCATGGCCATGTGCATTGCCTCCGCACTTACTCCTCCTGTGTGGAGCAGTGTACCATCAAGATCCCAAAGAAGCAGTTTTTGCACCTAAAGTTCCTTTCTTACTTAAAGCAAGACCCCTTTAGGCTTTGAAAGCCCAAAGGGGTCGCCCTTAAAATCATTTCGTGCTAGATTAGAGAGTTAAGGCAACACGACAAGCGTAACGGTTGCGTATTTGCCGCTTGTTTTCCCATAAACTGTGATCGTGTGCGTGCCAACGGGTGTGGCCAAAACGTTAAGATCTACGGCAAAGAAGCCATCGTCGCTCGTTTTCACCTTGTCAAACAAGGGAAGCGCGGTATTACTGTTAGCCAGCGTGAGCCATGAACTTACGTCTTCCTTCATGCCAAAATTTTCGCCTTCCAAGGTGAATCTGCCATATTGCCGCACCTGGTCGGGCAAAATGGTCAATTTGACATCTCT
>DCSM01000114.1:9873-13982 GCA_002325605.1 Chloroflexaceae bacterium UBA1466 | reverse complement strand
AAACCACTCATATTGCCATAGCCCGTGAGATAATAGGTTCCTTCGGGAAAATTGGCGTTAAGTTTCACCTGTTGGCGAAAAATCCCTGCATCATTGGCATAAACTTGGCCGCTGCCAATCACTTGGTCGTTGGGCAAGCGCACCCAGGTAGAGACCAATTCGTTAGCTTTGTAGCCTGCGCCAATAAACTTAAACGTCGTGCCGGACCCTTCGTCCGTTGCGCTAACCCCAATTTGGACCGTTTCGCTGGGCGCATTGCCTTCGCCCAGGGTAATTTCAAGCGAAGCTGTGGTCTCGCGGCGGCTTTGGGAACCCCGGGCCCCAAAGGTGTGAATTCCCGTCGGGTTAACGGACCCTAAAAATAAGGAGAGAACGGATCGCCCCAGGGAGTCTACGGTCACGTTGCCCAGACTGAAGGACCGGGTATCTGGGAAGGTCTGCCAGATATTTACCAATTCACCGGGCCGAAAACCAACAATGCTAATCGTAACTGTGCTATTCTGCGGTACTGATCCTGGCTGAATTTCCATAATCACGGACGATTGGGCCTGCGCTTGAGCGAGGGGCCAAGCCCCCAAGCTAAGAAAGAACGCAAGAATCAAAAAGCCCGTGAGCGTTTGAACCTGTTTGGCTCTACCCATATTGTTTGCCACCTGTTACCTTTCTGGTCTACAAAGATTACGCATTCCGATGACCCTTACCAAATCTCGTTTTCTCTGGCTGACTAGTGTGAATTTACTTCTATCCAGCCAGGTGAGCGTTGACTTCCGTCCCAGTTAGCAGCGATCTGGTAGTCCCTAGCTGCCCCAACGTTTGGCCGAAGAATTTGTTTCGAGAAGCGGGCCGCCCAGAAGCCGTTGCGGTTATTGTAACACAGACATACAATGCGTTCAAATGCCCAATCGCAAACCAGCCTCAAGCTACCTACGCCACTTCAATTTTCACAACAACCTATTGTAGCATAAAATGGTCGAGCGCCGAAACCTTAGCCACTGCGTTTCAGAATCCCAGTCCGTTTAGCATAAACTTCGGCCCAGCCAAAAAAGATCAACCCAAACGGCACGGTAACAAGGGCGGTGAGGCCCAGTGGCCCTAAAGCAGTGCCTAGTACCGCCGCAGGCGTGGCTCCTTGCAGCAAAGCTGCCCGCATCCCCACTAACATGTAGGTCGCGGGCGAGATCGCGCTCAACGGCTGCAACCACTCTGGCAAAACACTTATCGGGTAATAGACCCCACTCACCAATAAGACCAAGGCTTTGATGACATTCGTCATTTGAACGCCTTTTTCAGGCCATAGCAAAGGTAAAATCGCGGCCATAAGCCCTAGCCCCACAAAGCTTAGGCTCCCCGTGACCAAAACTAAGCCCATTGTAAGAAAGTTGGCCTGGCTCAGGTTTAAATCAAAGAAGAGGCCCACAAACAACAGGATTAAAATCGTATGCAAGGTTCCATAGCAAATCGCAAAAATCGCTTGCCCAAAGAGATGAGCGAGCCGACTAATGGGGGCCATAAAGGTGTATTCAATCGTGCCTTCCCAGCGTTCCCATTGGATAGCCTCACTTACTACATCGAAGACTAGCGAGAGATAGTGCCAAACTAATGCACCAACCATTAAGTAGAGAATAAAGATATTGATGGCTTCGGGCGACATCGCTTGACCCGTGATCTCCTCAGATGCCTTGCCGATAAAAGTGATTGATAGAGCATTGACCACCGAATAGACAAAGAGAACTATCTCCCAAGCCCAATAACGTTTGATGAGATTCAGATTGCGCTCGACAAACGCATACGAGCCATGAAGCTCCCGCGCAATTGGGCCCCATCTCCCTTTGCGCTGCCGCTTGCTCCAGCTGAACGGGTCAGAGGACAGCGGTTCCGGCGGGTTTTTTGAAACAATATTTTTCATGATGCTGTGCTATGCTTTCTTTAGAAGATCAGTTTGGTCTAAGGATGATGCCAGCCCTCAGTTTACCACAAGGAGGGCAAGAAGGGGAGCATCTGCATGTATAATAGGATAAACTTAAAGCCAGGCTGTGGCGGTCTCCAAGCTGGCTGGGCCAGATGGGCTGCCTTGTGAGGAGTTGTCCCAGTGCTTATTTGCTTCGACCAGCGCATGGGGATTGGCTGTGGTGCAACCAATCCCGATCAAGCCCAAACCTGTGTGGCCTGTGGCAGGTCATTGCGCTTTGGGTTACATCTGCATAACCCAGGAACGTTAGTGGGTTCCTACCGCATCGAGCGCGTAATTGGGCATGGCGGGTTTGGCGCGGTTTACGAAGCGCAAGATACGCGGTGTCCCGACCTTCAAATAGCGCTCAAAGAGACTTTTTACCCGGATAGCATTCGGGGGTTTCAGGATGAATTCGCTATTCTTAGTCGGCTACAACACCCTAATCTTCCGCATTACTATGAGGTCTTTGAGGCGGATGGCAATGGCTACTTGGTAATGGAGTTTGTCCCTGGCCAGAGCCTCGAAGATGTCTTGTTAAAGCAAAAAGGGCCGTTGTTGGAAGCCCAAGTGCTGGGTTATATTCCCCAAATCTGTGATGTTTTGCAATATCTTCATGGGCAAAGGCCCCCGTTGGTACATCGGGACATCAAGCCCGCCAACATTCGGCTCACGCCCGAAGGTTTGATTAAATTGGTTGACTTTGGGCTGCTCAAACAGGGTTCGGGAGTCACCCGCAACTCACGGCGAGCCTTGACTTTTGAGTATGCACCGCTGGAACAATGGGGGCATACGGTAGAACATACCGATGTCCGCAGTGACATTTATAGCTTAGGAGCGACGATTTACCACATGCTGACTGGGCGGATGCCCTTGACCGCAACGGACCGCGTGGCTCGCTTGCCGGACCCCTTGCCCCCGCCGCAACATTTTAACCTCAGCCTCTCGCAACATGTTGCTGATTCGGTGATCAAGGCGATGGAGCTTTCCCAAAAAGATCGCTTTCCGGACATCACAACGATGAAGCTGGCTTTGATGGGGGCAGTGCCCTTGCGCTCTCCGAACAGTGCCATGGCTTCGCATACATCGGGCTACTCGATCTCCCCTAAGCCGGGAAGTCTGGCGGTGGGGCCGGTAGTTTCGCCCGTCCTGAGTGGGCAACTGCCGCCCCGGTTTATCCTCTGGCGCACGCTGGAAGGGCATTGCCAAGCAGTAACTAGTGTGGCCTATAATCCTCAAGGCCACGTTTTTGCCTCTGGGAGTAGCGATGCGACCATCTGCCTCTGGCGCAGCATTGATGGAGCCTTTCTAGGGAACTTACACGGGCACATTGGGGGGATTTCAAGCCTCGCTTGGAGTCCCGATGGGCGGCTCTTGGTGAGCGGCAGCGCTGATCATACCGTGCGCCTTTGGCGGGATGGGCGGCTTCACCAGACCCTGGAAGGCCATATCAGCAGCGTCATGAGTGTGGCCTGGAGCCCCGATGGTCTGATGGTGGCCAGCGGCGGCAGTGGGGTGTTGCCGGCTGAAAACACGGTGATGCTTTGGCAAGCGGGGGATGGGCGGTTGCGCCACATCCTGGAGGAACAGGCCAATGGGATTCAGTGTGTCGCCTATAGCCCTGATAGCAAGTTGCTGGCCAGTGGGGGGGGCGACTTAGGCTTTGCAGGACAGACTATTTCGCTTTGGAGTGTGGGCGATGGGCGGTTGTTGCACGGGCTGGAGGGGCACACGAGCCAGGTCAAAGGGGTAGCTTTTAGCCCCGCTGGGCAATATCTGGCCAGTGCCAGCGCCGACCAAATTATCCGCCTTTGGGGGCTAAAAGATGGGGGGCCAGCGCAGGTTTTGGAGGGCCATACAGGGGCGGTGACAAGTGTGGCTTTTAGCCCCGATGGGCGGCTGCTGGCCAGCGCGGGGGAAGACCAGACCGTGCGGATTTGGCGGCTGGCGAATGGCGGTTTGCTCCAGACGCTCCAGGGCCATAAGGCGGGCGTGTTGAGTGTCAGCTGGAGTCCTGATGGGCAAATGATCGTCAGTGCGGGAGAAGACCAGATGATTTGCCTCTGGCGCTATCGTCGCTCTTTGAGCTAAGGTATCATTTCATTTCAACGTAGGATGGGCATCTTGCCCGTCAGTTCCACTCAACGTAGGATGGGCATCT
>DCSM01000114.1:0-9768 GCA_002325605.1 Chloroflexaceae bacterium UBA1466 | reverse complement strand
AACGTAGGATGGGCATCTTGCCCCATCAGTTTCACCGCACTCTGAAATGGTGTTATAGTTGCCAGCAGAAACGGCCAACGACTTAGCTGATCTAGTGGCTAAGAATTTGCCGCAGGAGTTTAAAAGCTGCGGTTTGAATCAGCTTGAATAGAAAGGAATATAGGCGGCAATTCTTCACCCTCGCAGAGAAAAATCCGCCTTTTGTTATGGAAAAGATCGAACAAGGCTTGGTGCTGGTGGGGCATCCTAAAGGCGTAACTTGTCTAGCCTCCAGCCCTGATGGGCGCTTGGTGGCGAGTGGCGGGGAAGATGCCACGCTAAGGGTTTGGCAGGTGGCCGACGGAAGTTTGCTGCACACGCTGCTGGGGCATGAGGGGCAAATTACCAGTGTGGCCTTTAGCCCCGATGGTCAAACTCTAGCCAGCACGGGGTGGGATAAAGCAGTACGGCTCTGGAATGTCGCCGAAGGCCAATTGCGGCAGCAGTTGCCGCTCAAGCGGCTCTTTGTGATGAACTGGGGCCGTAGTGTCGCCTTTAGCCCCGATGGGCTGCGGTTAGCGAGCGTCAGTGATGACCGCCGAATCAGGCTCTGGAATGCGGCTGATGGTAGCCTGGTAAGCTCCTGGAAGGCTCATCGGGGCTATATCTATGGCGTGGCCTATAGCCCGGATAGCCAAAACCTGGCTACGGCCAGCTTTGACCAAATGGTTATGGTTTGGCGGCTGGCGGATGGCAGCTTGTTGCGGATGTTGCAGGGCCACACCGACCAGGTAAACGCTGTAGCCTTTAGCCCAAATGGGCAACTGCTGGCCAGCGCGGGCACGGATAAGGTGGTGCGGCTGTGGCATGTTGCGGAAGGTAGTCTGCTGCATACGCTGCGGGGGCATACGGCGGCGGTACGCGGCCTTGCTTGGCATGCCCAAGGCCAGTTGTTGGTCAGCGCGGGGGAAGATCAGACCGTGCGGTTGTGGCGCACCACCGATGGCCATTTGCTCCATACCCTCCAGGAACATACAGATCTGGTCACGGGGGTGGCTTGGGGGCCAAATGGCGAGACATTCGTGAGTGGGGGCAAGGATGGTACGCTCCGCTTTTGGCACGGTTCAGGCCTAGCACGGGCTTCCAGCCTGTGAAAATCGGGCGTAGCACAGGCTTCCAGCCTGGGAAGCTCTGGCCTAGCACGGAAGCTGACAGGCAAGATGCCTATCCTACCCCACAGCCAAAGACCGGCCAGGTTTTCAACCTGACCGGTCTGGCCGAGCGCGTTAAAAAAAATTAGCGGCAGGAGCTAGGAATCAAGGGAGCGAATAATCCCCACGACCTGCCCCTGAATGTGGACTTTTTCCTGAGTCGTATAGGTCGGCTTGAGAGTCGAGTTGGCTGGCTGAAGCCGAATCTGGTTGTCCTCATGATAAAACTTCTTCAAGGTTAGGGTATTTTCCTCAACCATAAAGGCCGCAACCAATTGCCCATCTTCGGCGGTTTCTTGGTAGCGCAGCAGGACAATATCGCCATCGTCCACGAGCGCATCAACCATCGAATGCCCCCGCACGCGCAGCGCAAAGACTTTATCCAGTTGGTTATCCGTGATGTTGGAAGGAATTTTGATCGTTTCCTTGCTCGGATTGGCTTCATTGGGGGCAGGCAAAGGCTGCCCAGCCTGAAGCTCGCCCACAACCTGCACTTCGCGCTCGGTGGAGTTAGCCTGCTGCCCATTGGCCATTTCGGCTAACCGAATGCCCCGCGAGATTTTCCCTTCCCGGCAGAGCTTGCCCTTCTCTTGTAGGGCTTTGAGATTGTAAGCTACCACCGACGTTGATGAAATCTGAAGACTGGTCTGAATGTCCCGAATCGAAGGCGAATAACCTCTCTTCTGAATAAACTCCTTGATGTAACCCAGGATATGCTCCTGCCGTAACGAAAGTCCTTTGCTTGTACGCATTGGAAAGATCCTTTCCAGATGTTGACATCTGTTTGGTACGGGCGACCCACTTTGGGCCCGTACCGTTCGTAGTTCATAGTTTCTCTATTATAATGACCAAACAATTGTTCTGTCAAGGGGCAATTTTGGTTTTTAAAGCCCGCTTTGAGGTTTTAAGTGATTTAGTAGGGAAAAAAGTCAAAAAAATTGCCTGGGAAATCCCAGGCCCGAGTGAAGAGGAACCTGCTATGTTTCTGACTTTGGCCCATCTAACCATCGGCAAATTAGTAATTTTGAGCAATGGGCTGGCAGCCCTTTGGCTCTGGCTCCTAAATTATTGGCAAGTGCCCCTCAATCGGGGGGCGCGGCTGGCGCTCTATCTGGCCTGGGGAAGTTTGGGTTTGCAGAGCGCGTTGGGCTTGAGCATGATCTTCGCAGGCGGAATCGGTACACCACTTCACTACCTTTGTGCGCTTCCTGCGATCTTTGTAAGTTGGCAAACCTGGCAACACCAGCGGGCTAAACCTGCGAAGGCACTGGGCAGTTTGGCTTGGGGTTGTATGCTGACTTGCGGCCTGGCTCTGGGAGCTTATTTGGCCGGGACTCTGGTGGGAAGTTAGGGGCTGCGCGGCGGGCGTTGCCCGCCGCGCAGCCCACCTGCAAAGCGCAACTGAGGGCTTAATTTCGTTTCCCAAAGAGCCGCAGGAGATAGAGGAAGAGATTGATAAAGTCCAGGTAGAGGTTCAAAGCGCCCAGAATCGCCACCCGATGCATGTCATCTTCGCTCTGTGCCTTAGCCGCCCAGCCTTTGATTTTCTGCGTATCGTAAGCCGTCAAGCCAACGAAAATCAGAATCCCCGCGTAGGTTGTAAGCCAGTAGATAAAGCTGCTGTGGAGAAAGATATTCACCACCGAAGCGAGAATCAAGCCGATTAAAGCCATAAAGAGCAGATTCCCCATGCTCGTTAGGTCGCGTTTCGTCGTGTAGCCATAGAAACTCATCGCCCCAAACGTTCCGCCCGTGATGAAAAATGTGCTGGCAATTGAGGCTTTAGTGTAGACGATGAAAACGGCGGAGAGCGTCAAGCCATTGACGGCTGAATAGGCTAGAAACATCGCTGTCGCTAAGGCCGTGGGCATCGAATTAATTTTGGCGCTCAACCCGATCACCAAAGCGATTTCGGCGATGAATAAACCGATGAGTACTAAGGGGTTGCCAAAGATCATTCTTGTCAGGGACTCTGAACCAGCCACCGCGAGCGCAATTGCGCCCGTCACCAGCAACCCTGCGGTCATCCAGGCATAAACCTGGCTGATAATCCCCTGTTCGCGCAGAACATCGGTTGGGGAAGTGGATCTTGCGTAAGACATAGCTTTAGAATCCTTTACTTAGGGCGTTTTTCCATTACTGCCGACCATCTTTTCGACGGGTAAGCGAACTGCTGGGTCACCAAGCAGGCAATAATTGCGAGCATCGTTGCGGGCCACCCAAAGTGGGCCCAGATTAGCGGGCACAGCTTGCTTTCCACAGCTGACATTTTCAATTTCATTGGCCAACAAGGAGGAAAGGGCCCCTTGCCGCAGATTAAATTGGTCAGTTACGAAGCCTAAACGTTTGCCCGCCAGCAGCCGTGCCAATACATCCTCGAACGCTTGCGATTGTGCGGGGACATTCGGCCCGCTGAAGGAATAAGTCCAAGCGCGGTCAACGTGCCCCAATACAGCTAACGCTCCCCGCAGCAAAAGTTGCTGCGGCAATTGCGCTATGAGCGGATGAGGCGCGATGCTGGGGCGCGAAATAGTTTGATTTTCCTCATTGGTCACGAAGATAAACTCATCTTCTTGCGGACAACCACAGCCATAACAGGCGAAGCAGATCGCAACCATGCCTGCTAAATTAGTTTGGGCCGTGACATCTTCGCCTGCAAACCAATGATCTCGTTTAATCCCACCGATTCCCGTCCAATCCTGACAGAGCAAAGCACCTTGTTGCATCACTAAGCGCTCATCGCTGGCGGGCAAGCCAATCCCATGGGTCGCGCTGAAAAATAGCGCAGGCGTGCCTCCACCGCTTTGGCCCTGGAGGATTCGTGCTAAATTTGCGCGACTGGCCTCTTTACCTGAGAAAACGGTTTGGGTAAAACCATTTTTAAGCACAATGCCTGGCAGATTATCGTGCCCTTCGACTAAGGGTTTGACTAATTCATCGGCACTGCGCTCGGTAGCTCTATCCATATCATGGCGCGTTGCGAAGAAAACTGCTTGTTTCGCTAAGGCCGCAGTCCCTGTTTCAAAGGCTACAAGCTGTTCAGCATAGCTTTGATAGGCCGCATAAGTATGTTGGCCACTTGCATCATTGAAACAGAGTCTTCCAACTCCCCAGAAAAGATCAAGTTCATATTGAAAACTGAAGGGAATAAAGGCGGTATCACCTTCTTTGAGCGGTCCTGGGCGGCCTGCAAGCATCAAATAAAAGGGTACGCCCCGACTGGGGTCGACAGGCCCTTGCGAAACGCGGTGGCGCGTCAGCCATTGCGTACAGCTTTCGCCAGGATTGTAAACCAAAACAGGTGGGCGATTTGCCCAAGCCGCTCCTTCAGGCACGTTGCGCTGGAGCCAGGCCCCGCAGTTTTCGCCGTCTTGGAAGGTTAGTTTGGGAACTTTACTCCCTTGCTGCTGGCTGCGAAATTCGATGAGCGGGCTAAGAGCTTTGAGAAGCGCTGCATCATCATCGCTATTGACAACCACGGCCCAGCGACTTTCCGCCAGTTTATCTTCGCTGACCCCAAAGATCGTTCCCAAATGCTTCTTGTTTTGAAGGCATTTAGTCTTATGCAAGTCGCGCAAATAACTCGAATCAGGTGTAGCTTGCGCCATTTGAGTCGCTGCTGCCGCATCAAGCTGCAAAAGCGGTTTACCTGTGAGGGCATCAATCCCATTTGCTATCAATTGAAGGTTTGAATCCGCGCTTTTCCCTGCAAGAAGCGTGATTGGACCCATAATGCTTGCTCTTGGAAGCGGTTTACTGGAGCTTTGCGCCTCACTTACGGAGCTTTGCACCTCACTTACAGGGCTTTGAGCTTGAGCTTCGGGGCTTTGAGCCTCACTTGTAGAGATTTGCGCTGGACTTGCAGGGCTTTGCGCTTGAACTTCAGCATCTTTAACGCGCTGCGCGGCCTTCAGAATGCGGTCCGTGAGTTTAGGAACGGGTTGCCTGAGATTGATATTCTGGGAAACAGAGTTTAATAGCAGAGAAACAGAGTCTAAAACGCGACAAGTAGAGTTCAAAAGCTGCGTCGCTGGAGTCTGCTCCGCCACAACAGGAGTTGGAAGAGCAGGTTTTGGAACAATTTGCGTCTGAAACTGATTCAATTGGTTGCTCAATGCCATAATTTGGTCTTGAATTATTTGTAAACTGGAATAAACGCGCTGAGAATCAAATGGTTCTTGAGACTTTTCGACAATCTCTTCTTTAGCCTCGACTTCTTTTTGCGTTTCCTCAGCAGCCCCTCCCAATTTTGCAGCTTTAAGCTGTGTTTTACTTACCATGGAATCAATTACACAAGCGATAATGCACTCTTCATTGATAAGGCTATAAGGAATGTGAGCGTAACCTGCCCCATCGGGGTTTTCGGCGGCCCAAGTCGTGCCCCAGCTGTTGCGAACCAGAAAATAGCCGCCCCCTGGCACGCCTGCTTCGTCGCGGTAGCCCACGAGACACATCGCGTGCCCCCCTCGATTGTCTTCCCCAGGCAGCGCGCGCCGCAACCGCCCTAACGTTCGGGCTTGCCCCGTCGTAACCCAGTGTTCCCGAATCGATAAGCCAATCAAAATCGCTTTGCCACTGGCTAAAACGGCTTGCAACTGGCGCACATTTTTCGCCTCAAGGGATTTGAAACCAACGATTCGTCGTTTTTTTGCCTCTTCAATCGCGCCCGCTGGCGGGGGGCCTTGCCCAAAATTACCTGGAATTACATCTGCACGATAGGGCCAAGTCTTTTCGCTGCAAACCCCTACATCCCGCAAAATCGCAAAGGCCACATCAGGCTTGGTTGCACTTACATTAGGAATTCCATCCATCTCTTTGCATTTCCAAAAGAGAAATTGCTCAGAAAGATCAGTAGAATCACCTGTGGCTTGCTGATAAAGGGCAATTAGCGAGAAGGCTACACAAGAATCACGTTTCCCCTGTTGGGCTGGCGGCGGCAACTTCTTATTCAAAATAACTTCGGCAGGAAGTTCAAGCGGAAGATCAAAAGCGCTGGCTTCAGGCAGCTGCAAATCGTCGAAAATCGCGCCGCCCCCGACTTCCAATTCAAGTTCGGTCTCCGCCGCAAATGCACTGTCGGGGGGAAAAACTTTCTGGGCCACATCAAATAATTCGCGCACCTTCGCTTGGGGCATCGAAAGGACTGTGGCTAAAGCGGCCAAACCACTGCCATTCTTTTTGTTGCTCCCCTTGGCCACCGTAACAAATTCTTCCGCCGTGGTAATCCAGTAGGGCACTAAAGCGTCACGGATGGTTTGATTGAAAGCGCTAATTGTCGCTAAAGGGGTGAGCTTACGCATAGAAGTTAATTTCGGTTGAGCAGTTCACGCTTTTTTTGGTTAAATTCGGCATCAGTGAGGATTCCTCGCCCCAAAAGCGATGTAAGTTCATTAACATCAGGCTCTAGGTAGCCATATCCACAGTCATAATTACTTTTAGCTTCCTGTAGAATGCGCTGAAATTCCTGGGGGCGAGCGACAAAATCGAGAACATTAAGGAGATTGTTGGTTTCTTTCGGATCTAGCAGCAATTTAATGCGCCCATAGTTAAAGATCCGCCCCAGCATACTTTGTTCAATTTTACTACTTGTGATTTTGCCCAGCGAAAGCTCAACTGTTGACTGACTTAACGGGCCCTGAAGTAATAAAATCCGCCGATCTGTGATCAGATATTGTTCATTCCACCACCGCAGATAATCCCCAAAAGTGCTTGCTAAGACAATTCCACTAATGACAGCAATAATGACAAGCGCTAGATCGCTAACTCGCAACCCAGCGACCACCCTTTCAGCGTTATTCCCGAAGGCGCGATTGAACGTAACCCCTGTAGAAAGCAGAAGGGAGATGAGCGAGAGGCCCGCCAGAACGTGACTAATGGCTACAAAAAGGTGCTGGCGAGCTTTGTAAAGAACTTGCTCATCGCGGGCCAGAAGTTGATTTGGAAGGGACATGGCAGACTTTACTTCCTAACGATTCAAGCCAGCCTGGTGGCTGGGCGATAAAGCGTGTTAAACAGGTCTATTGTACCATATTTCTGGAATGAAGGGAGAAAGGCCCGCTGAGGGAGTCCGCTGGCAAAATCTGTTGACTCCCTTTCCATGAAGGTTGAAGGGGTTTCAGAGAGTTTCTACTCTTGGCTGAAAGGGGCTTGGCGGAGGGAAGTGAGGAAGGGTGATGATGCAAAGTCGTGTTCTAAAATCAAGCTCAAAGTAGTCTGCAACAACCGAGCCACTTCCTTTTGCGTTGGGGTTGAAAGGTGGTAGCGAAGACTTTGGGCTAGGGGCTGAGTCTGGAGCAAGCGCAAGACTTTGAAAGCCGCCAGACTCAGCGGGAGGGCTTGGGGGTCAGCCAGATCATCTTGGGGGCAAAGCACGCCGCCAAGCTGAGGGCTAAAGCGTTTAGCCGCTTCAGTAAGCGGAGTTTGACAGACTACACACTGGTGAAGTTGAGGCCGATAGCCAATCGCATTAAGGAGTTGTAATTCGTAGGTATGAAGCACCAGGTCAAGGTTTTGGTAAGCATCAAGGGCGGCAAAAGTTTGGAGGAGAAGGGCAAAAAGCGGCAGATTTTCATCAGCTTCGCTGGTTGCTCGCGTATACAATTCGGCTACATAATAGGCATAGCTCAGACGCGGCAACGAAGCCCGCAAGGTTGGAAAGCTTTGGCCGACTTGGCTTTGCGTTACGATGTCTAATTGCCGCCCTCGCGCCAAAAGCAAATGTGCTTGCGTAAAGAGTTCCAAGTGGCCCGCGAGGCGACTGGTCGTTTTGCGGCAACCTTTAGCGACCACCCGCTGTTTTCCCTCTGGCGTAGCCAGGAGCAACAAGCGGTCAGCTTCGCCCAAGGCTGTGCGCTGAAGAATCAACGCCTCGACTGCATAAATTCGTTCGTGCATTGCTTTTTAGTCTTTTGCCTGCTTATCAACTAAAAAAGCCACGCTGCCGGATAGCCTAAACTATTCAGGAGCGGTGGCTCTAGGGGCAAAGTTAAAGCAATTAAGGCAAATTTTGCCCTTTTCAGGCCGCTTGTAAGGTTTTGTTCTTTGTAGACCGCGAAAGCAAAGCACTTACATGCTTTAGCAAATCTTCAGGCTGATAGGGCCACGAAAGATAATCATCGGCCTGCTGCATACCTAAATTAGGTTGGGCAAAATGGTTGGTAAAGCCACTCGTGATGAACATGACTGGTACAGCTTGCTTTTGATGAATGTAAGAGGCAATATCGGTGCTATCAATCCCAGGCATAGGATCATCAAGGAGGACTAAATCAGGTTTACTCTGCTCAAGACAGTAACGTAAAGTGATTTCGTCATTTACTTCGTGGACAACATAGCCTGCTTCACTCAGAATAAACGACGAAAGCTCGCGGCGGAAGAGGTTATTACTGGCAATAATGATTTCCATAAACGTTCCTTCTTTGAGGTGGGCGAGGACAAAGAGCAAGAGACTTAAAACCCAAGATTTTTTCTGTTTTCACACCTCGCTTTAGGGTTTGCGCTAGTATAAACTTTTGGGTTACAGATGAGTTACGCTCGTCGTAAAAAATCTCTTCTGCGCGCAGATTTTACCTTGCCTAGGGCTTTTAAGCCTCATCTTCTTGTTTTTCAGGGACTAATAACCCACTTTGCAGAGGCCCCTGGGGCGAAGATGATGAAACTGAAGGATAATTCTTCGCACGATAGAGGCCGCGCCAATCATTTAAGCGCACTTGAAAGAGATCCCGCAGGTTGCGCCAAGAATCACGCAGCGGGCTAACTTTAGTTTCAGTGCCATAATGCCACATTACAGGTACTTCGGCTACCCGATAACCTGCTTGATAGGCGAGGAAAAGTAACTCAACGTCGTAGGCTGTGACGGCAGCCCCTTGCACTGGTGGCGCATCTTCGCCATAAAGTTGCATCCGCCGAAAAAGGTCTCTGGCGACATTTTGCCGCAGGGCCTTAAAGCCACATTGCGTATCCTGAATGCCAGGCAAGGCTATCTGCTGCACAATCCAATTGAAAACGCGCCCCATAAAATGCCGATACCACGGCTCGGCAATCCGTTTTGCCCCAACCCCTTCGCGGGAGCCAATCACAACGTCATAGCCCTTTTGCAAAAGCTGTTCAACCTTTGTCCATTCCTCGATGGGCACAGCTAAATCAGCATCACAAAGCAAAATATATTCCCCTTGCGCGGCTAAAGCTCCCGCACGAACTGCAAACCCTTTGCCCCGATGGTCGCGCTGAAGAAGTTGTACGCCAGGACATGCGGCAGCTAATTGGGCTGTCTTATCGCTGCTGCCATCATCAACAACGATTATTTCAGTAGGATAAGGTTGTTGCGCCAGAAATTCCTGAATGCGGGCTAAAGTTTTGGGCAAACGCTGTGCTTCGTTGTAGGAAGGAATCACAATTGAGAGCAAAGGTTGTTGTGATGACACAAAAGAACCCCCTATTCCTAAAATATCAATTAAGTGCAATTACTAAATCTTTAATGACCTAATTGTACTACGCTTTCGCCAAAAAAAGGGCAACGCTTGCCAGCCCGCCAACTGACCGCGCAAACGGGCCCTGGCTGCTGGCTCCCGAATGTGCCACA
>DCSM01000056.1 GCA_002325605.1 Chloroflexaceae bacterium UBA1466 | reverse complement strand
CCATTAGCTCCTCGCTCGCAAGCATAGTAGGCTACTGCTGTGGAAGGGAGTTGCTCTTCAGCAATCCTGCGCCCTATGCGGTGGAGGATTGCCTCGCTATGGCTTTCAAAGATAATCTGTACTTGGCGAGTCGTAACTGCTTCGATAAAGATGTCCGCTAAAGCGGTTTGCGAAGATGGGTGAAGATTGTTCTCTGGGTTCTCAATTAGAATAAGCGACTCTGGCGGTGCTGTGTAGCATGCTTGCAAGAGCGGTAAGGCTTGTAAGACTCCTGTACTTGGGCTTTCCAGGTCTTTTGCCTCATGGATCAAGCCTAGCTTCCACAAGGCCTCACTGATCAGAGGCATCTCTATTTGGGTTTGGCTAACATTATTAGTCCCATCTGGAACCACCCGCCAGGGACTAAGATAGATCGCCAATGGGACTTGCTGGCGCAACCACTGCAAGATTGCTGACTTGCCTGTACCATTCTTGCCAAACAACCCTGTCAAGGGAGCCAATGGCATCTCACCACTATCTTCCCACGACCTGTAGGTTTGGATTCGCGTTTGAGTGAGCATCAGGGCTTTTCTTTCTTTGGCTTTTTGGGGTTATCTACCTTGGGGTCATTCACTGGGTTTTGGGGGTCATCCGCCCGTACCCCAAGTACAATTTGACTCCCACGTTGAACCCACTTATCTGTATAGACTGGTTGATCGTTTGCCGTTGCGCTAACGACTTCGTTGGGCCCATACTTAGCGAAGTCTTTGAGCCGATCTGCGCCTTGAATATCTACGAAGACTAGCACTAGATCACCTTTAGAGTCTTTGATGATCTTCTCCGCCTCATCCTGTGTTCGACCTATCAGCTTGGGAAAGCGGATCTGATCACCTATGCTGACTTGCAACACGATTGAACTCCCAGGCTTGACCTTGGCTCCAGGGTTTAGATCTTGCTTGACTACGAAGTCCTTACTGATGGCTCTATCCCCTACTTCCTGCTCGGCTAACCTTAGCCCCAGCCTCGTCGCTTCGGTGCGGACATCCCCAATCGCCTTATTTTGCCAATTAGGGATGATAACTAGGTCAGGCCCCAAGCTAACAATGAAGTAAACCGCTTGACCTTTCGCCAGTTGGCTCCCGCCAGGCACACGTTGTTCGGCTACCAATCCCTTGGGCACAACATTATCATAGCGAGGTGTTCCCTCCACAGGGATCAAACCTGCTTGGTCTAACGCTTGCAAGGCTTCTGACTTGGGGAGGTTGACAATGCTGGGTACGCTCACTAAGGCTACATGAGTTGGGGAAGGCAATTCCGCTGTAGGAGTCCAGGTGGGCAATTCTTCCGTAGGTATGGCACTCGGTACGCCGCGCAAGGTCGGCCTGAGCCAGGGAGTCAACGTAGGTTCAGATGACGGCTTAGGGAGCGCGGTTGGGACCAGGGTCGCAGTCGAGATGGGTGGGATGGCCGTGGTTTGCTGAACCGCCTTTGGCCCCGGAATGTTGGCAATAATGTTGTTTGCAACGATCATTACTAGCCCTAAGACGCTGATCAGCACCAGAAACCCAACCACAAACCCGCCACAGCCCAGCCCTTGGCCTTGGCTGACTCTGGCGATTGGGGAGCGGGGTGGCGGAGGCATTGTCTTGCGGCCTGTACTCGTTGCGGAAGGAGACCTTGGCCAGGCTTGCGGTGGGTTTGGGGGGTTGGAACGGGCTACCAGGAAGGGGCCTCCCGCTGGATTGATCGGCGTTGCAACCGTCTGCTGATCGGCTTGGCTGCGGTAGTTCTGGAGCAGTTGCGCTAATTCCTGGGCGCTCCCAGGCCGCAGCGCTGGGTCTTTGGCTAAAACCCTCAGCACCAGCGCTTCCAACTGCGGAGGAATTTGGGCATTGAAGAGCCTGGGCGAGGGTGGCTCTGTCCCAACGTGTTGCATTGCGACTGCTAAGGCCGTATCAGCCGTGAAGGGCAAGTGCCCCGTGAGCATTTCGTAGCAGGTCACGCCTAACGAGTATAAGTCCGAACGAGGGGTAGCTTGCTGCCCTTTGGCCTGCTCTGGGGAGATGTAATCTGCTGTTCCAAACGTGACCCCAGTCTGCGTTAAGGCCGTACTCAAATGGCTCTTTGCGATGCCAAAATCTGTGATCTTGACCTGCCCAGCGGGAGTGACCATGATATTCTGCGGCTTGATGTCTCTATGAACCAACCCCATCTGGTGGGCCGCTTGCAACCCATGAGCTATCTCCGTCGTTAGCGTTACGGCTTGGGCTATTGGCAAGGGGGCTTGCCGATTGATGAGGACCTTGAGATTCCCCCCCTCTACATACTCCATTACAATGTAGTGAAGATCCCCATCCTGCCCGACATCGTAGACTCGAACGATATTAGGATGGTTGAGCGTTGCTACAGCTTCTGCTTCATGCTGGAATCGCCCCAGAAAATCAGGATCACTAGCGAATTGGCTCAGTAAAACCTTGAGAGCAACTTGCCGATTGAGCCGTAAGTCCCTTCCAAGATAGACTGTAGCCATGCCCCCTTCGCCCAACTTGCTCTCAAGTTCATAGCGTCCGTTCAAAATCTGTGGTTGCATTGTTTACCTCATATAGCTTTCTGCCCTTTAGCGCAGTTTGTTCTCTAACCACTTAGGCTTTAGACCATGCTTATTATGGCATAGTGCATGGCTGCCAGTCAAGCCCAAGCCCATCCGCCCCTAAGTCCTCAAACCTGTTCAGGCTGCGAACTACCAACCATCTATGATGTCTACTCGTCTGATCCCCTAGAGCTTGGTACGCTGATCTGCTAGAGGCTGGTATGGCGATATATTTCAATCGACCAGCTTGATGCGGTTGAGGCTGGTACGCTGATCCGTTTGAGCCTACTATCTTTCCCTAGCTCTGCAAGGGCGCTTGAGCTGCTAGGTGGCAGTTGTTTGAGGCGGGCAATTGTTATGCTATCATATAGCGCTATGCGAATCCTTTACTTAGCGAATGGCATCCCTGTGCCTGGCTCATTGGGCGGCTCGACTCACGCCACCGAGGTGGCGCAAGGCTTGGCGGTGCGGGGGCACGAGGTACATCTGATCGCGGCGCAGCGCAGCGGCTGGAGCGGCTTCGCGCCCCTATTGAGGTCGCCCAAACCGCAGCCGTATGCGGGCTTCCACCTCTATCAGCATAACGTCCCCAAAGCCTTGACACTTTTAGCCTGGAAACCCCTGTTCAATTTGGTCAAAAAGATTAGCCCAGACGTGATCATGGAGCGGTATTACAACTTTGCGGGGGCTGGAGTCTGGGCGGCGCAAAGGCTTGGGCTTCCTTGCCTCCTGGAGGTCAATGCTCTAATTGTTGACCCCCAAGTGATCTTTAAGCGTCGCCTTGATGATCTTTTAGGCGGCCCAATGCGATATTGGGCCCTCAAACAATGCCAATGGGCTGCTTGCATCGTCACGCCTTTGCAGACGACAATCCCGTCAGAAATCCCTCGGCAGAAGATAGTCGAATTACCCTGGGGCGCAAATGTCATGCGGTTTCAAACGGCGGCAGAGCGGAATGGGAAGGCCCAGGACAAAGAAGCCTTGGCCATCTTTGTTGGCTCGTTCAGAGCCTGGCATGGAGCGTTAGACTTTGTCCGGGCCGCCGATCTGCTTTTGGCTGCTGGAAAGCCTTATCGCTTTAAGCTGATTGGCGATGGGCCAGAGCGGGCTTTGGCGGAGCAGTTGGCTAAGGCTTGGCCGACCCAAATCACGTTTACGGGCGCTTTGCCCTATGCGGCCATCCCAGGCGAACTCAAGCAGGCGGTGGTAGGGGTTGCGCCCTTCACGACGGCTGGGCATCCTGCGCTCCAGGCCGCAGGTTTCTTCTGGTCGCCGCTCAAGGTTTATGAGTATATGGCGGCTGGCTTGCCCGTAGTCACCACGGATTTGCCGCCCCTTAGGTCGATCATTCGGGAAGCGCAAGAAGGCTATCTCTTCCCTGAAGGGAATGTCAAAGCCTTGGCTGGGGCTATCGAGCGCGTTTTGGAAGACCAAGCACAGGCTTTTAAGCTGGGCCAGCAAGCGCGATCTCGGGTTGTCGCGCACTATTCTTGGGCGCGCCATTGCGCCGAATTGGAACGCCTTTTGACGCAAATCTAGCCAAAGGCCTTGCACTTTTCTGCTATAATAGGCAGCCATCGTAAGGCTCTGGAGCCTGGGCTGCGTTGCCCAAACCCTCAGTTTTAGCTGGGGGCAAGCTAAGAGCAAACGCTTTCACACTGAATCCTGGAGGATTAGCCAAATCATGCGTCATATTCGTGCCCTGATGTTAGGTCTTTCACTCATTGCCCTAATTATAGCTTTCCTGGGGTATCTAGTTCTCCAGGAGATTCGCCTGCCCGTAAGTAAGGATGCTAAGGCGGCGGGGGTCGAGATCGTAGTCGAAAAGGGGGAGAGTACTAGCCAGATCGCAGCCAAGTTGAGGGGGGCGGGGCTGATCCGTCAGCCGTTGCTCTTTACGGCGTTGGCCCGGGCCCAAGAATTAGATAGCAAGTTGCAAGCTGGCCACTATCTCCTCACCCCGACGCTTACGATGAGCCAGATTATGATTCAACTCCAGACCAACCCTGTGTCGGTGGAAGTGGCGGTAACAATCCCTGAAGGTCTACGGTTGGAGGAGATTGCGGTCATTACCAGTAAGGCAGGGTTTGGGACGGTGGAAGACTTCATGTACATAGCCCGGAACAGTACGTCTTTCCGCGCCAAGCACGCCTTACTAGCCAACTTGCCAGCAGGTGCTTCCCTAGAAGGCTATCTCTTCCCTGATAGCTACCGTTTCGCCAAGAATGCCAAGTTGCAAACGATCATCGAGACTATGCTCAGTCGCTTTGATGAACAGTACAAAACCTTCGAGACAAAGGTGCAGGTTCCGAATGTCAATGTACATCAGTTAGTCACGATGGCCTCTATTGTGCAACGGGAGAGTGCCTTAATCAGCGAGATGCCGTTGATCGCAGGGGTCTTCTGGAATAGACTAAAGCCTGAGAACGCTCCGGAGACGGGGAGTGGCAAGCTGGAAGCTGATCCTACCTTGCAATATGCCCTTGGCTATAGCGAGGAGGAGGGTACGTGGTGGCGGAAGGACATCACCCTAGAGGACCTGAAGTCAGAGAACCCCTATAACATGCGGAAATGGCCGGGCTTACCTCCAGGCCCAATCTGTAACCCAGGACTAGATGCCCTCCGGAGTGCGGCGCAGCCAGATGCTAGTAAGAACTACCTCTACTTCGTAGTGAACTGTAAGCTCGATGGCTCTCATAACTTTGCCTCTAACTTTAAGCAGTTTCAGTCCTTTGAAGCAGAGTATCTGAAGTGTAGGAAGTAGGAAGATGATAACCTATTCACTTGGCTTGATTGGTGATCCTGTAAGTCATAGCTGTTCACCAAGGATGCAGGATGCGGCCTTTGCACACTTAGGTTTGGCTGCTAAGTATGAGCTTTGGCCAACTACGGCTGCGGCCTTACCTGCGCGGATTGCCCAGCTCCGAGAGCCAAAGGTCTTGGGGGCTAATGTTACCTTACCTCACAAGACGGCTGTGATCTCGTTCTTGGATACCCTAGAGCCTGAAGCTGACCTAATTGGGGCCGTCAATACAATCTATAAGCTGCCTAATGGGGACTTGGTAGGGGCGAATACCGATGCACCTGCATTCCTGACTGCCCTCCAGGAGGAAGGTCAATTCGTTCCAGCAGGGCAAAAGGTAGTGATCTTAGGGGCTAGTGGGGCTGCTCGCGCCGTAGCTTATACCCTAGCTATGGCGGGAGTTACTCAACTGGTGCTTGCTAACCGCACCCTGGCTAAGGCTGAAGATCTCCTTGCGGATCTTCTGCTAGATCTGTGGGGTGCGGGGGAAGATTCACCACCTAAAGCAACTTGCAAAGTGCCTTCGCAGGAGCCGCAGCTAATCGCCACAACCCTCGATGACTCTGAACTTAGGTCTCTAATTGCAGAGAGTTCCCTTTTAGTCAATGCTACATCCATCGGCTGGCAGGCTGATGAGACTCCTTTGGCTGACCCTCCAGTGAAGCCTGGCATCCTGATCTATGATCTAGTCTATCGGCCTACGCGCTTACTTCATGAAGGGGCCAGTCGCGGAGCGCAGGTATTGGATGGAAGGGGGATGCTAGTCCACCAAGGAGCTTTAGCCTTCACCCGTTGGACAGGTAAAGTAGCTCCCATCACCGTGATGCGGCAAGCTCTTGACCAAGCCTTGCGTGATGCTGAAAGAACGGCCTGATGGTTCTCATTCTGATCATCCTTGGCTTAGGGCTGGGAGTCTTCCTTAATCTCATCATTCAACGGCTCCCTCGTACAGATGAACATGACCATGGCTCTCCTGCGGTTGGGCATGCCAGGCAAGATAACTCGCTTGGGCATGGGATCGCAGACTGGGCTACTTACGCGGTAGTTGAAGGCCTTAGTGCCTTGATCTTGACCACCTTCTACGCTCGTCATGGCTTATCACCGCTCTTCTTCTACCTAGTCTTAGTCAGCAGTATTCTCCTTGTTACGGGAGCAATTGATTGGCTCCACCGTTCAATCTATCTCTTCATTGTCTTAGGGGGCGCAACCTGTGCGATCATAGTGAGCAACTTCATCCCAGGACACACGGTGGGGGAAGCTTTCCTGGGCCTGATGGTGGTAGGGCTTGGGTTTGGAGGTCTCTTCTTTGGCGCTCAATTGCTCTTTCCCAGCAAAGCAACTCCCTTCGGCCTGGGCGATGTCTATCTGGGCATGTTCCTGGGAGCAGCCTTGGGCCTCACGCGTCGCCTAGGGTTGGCGCTGGCTTATGGAATGCTTCTCGCAGGCGCAGTGGCCAGTGTGATTGTTCTAGCCAAATATCTCTTGCGCCGCCAGAACCTGCCCGAATATATCTCTTATGGAACCTATCTCTGTCTAGGAACAATCGGTTATCTGATCCTTTATGGCTGGTAGATTTCATCTGCCTCGCAACATTTTTAGAGCCCTCAACGTCTCAGTGTTTGGTTAGCTTTTGACCTGAAAGGTAAAGGAAATGCAAGCTAAATTAGCGCGTTCACGGAATGATCGAGTCTTCAGTGGCGTGTGTGGCGGCCTGGCACGGTATACGGGGCTTGATGTGACCATCGTTCGTTTCCTCTTTGTTCTGGGGCTTCTCTTCTTTGGCTTTACTCCTCTAGCCTACCTGATCTTGTGGGCCCTGATGCCCGAAGAGGAAGTTTTAAGCTCAATTGTGGAATCGGTCAAAGACGCGGTTGAATAGGCTTTAGCGTCCAGGTTTCTCGCCCCTCAACTCGCCCGCAACTAACAAGCCCTAAAGATACCAGACTGGCCCCAAAAGGCTGGGCTGGTATCTTGGTTTAGGCCGTATAATAAGAGCATCCACCTATAAAGATCGGAGTCTTCGATGCCTCTTTCGCCCCAGACTTTGGAGCGCAAGCTCCTTTCCCGCTTATTCACGCCGCGGACCACTTACGCCGAAGTCTTCCAGGCTTTCCAGGCGCAAACGGAGCCAACGGCTTGGTACGCCATCGTTCGAGTCGGAGCCGAATATACCGTTTTGACCCTCCGTGACCTTGAAACCCTTTGGCTAATTTACGGCCCCATTTTAGGTTCTCTGGCGCTTGCTGATCTCCCTGAATTGCGCTTGTTTCTGACCGCTTGTCCACCCCTTTCACAGGATCTCACCAGCGATGCGGAGGCGCAAGAAGCCTTAGATCAACTTATTCAGGCCTGGGGCCAAACTCCCACGGCGGCTGGTTTTCGGGCCGAAGCCAGTTTGGTTGTCGTTGATGCCCAAGGTGTGATTCAGGGGGTGATCACGAAGGCGTTTGGGGATCACAAAGGCACTTTGGGCGCAGCGAATGAGCAAGTGGTCTTAGAGGCCACAGCCCCCCATCTCAATACGCATTTTGACGGCTTAGAGCCTAATCAGCCATTGAAGGTTGGGCAACGGTATGTGTTAGTGATTGCTGTGGGTGCGCCAATGGCCCCGGCGCTCAATCAGAATAGTCGCCCCTTTGACTTTGCTTTTGCCGACCCAACGGCGGAAGTAGCCTTCCTCATAACCGTAGATGGTGACCCAGAGTTCTGGCGGATTAAGCCCCTGGAAGCGACCCTTATCCTTACCCCGCCAGGCGCAACCAAGCAGGAGGCCGAGTTCGTGGTGACGGCCTTAAAACCTTGCCGTGATAAGCTGCACATCAGCGTGGTTCAGGCTGAAACTAAGGCTACGGTGCAGCACGTTTGGCTACCCGTGGTGGCGGGCGAGGGCGGTGATGATGACCCGCCCGACCAGCCCGATTTGCCTCCTCTGCCTCACGTTCCAGTCATGCAAACCCAGACTTCAGTCTGTCTACCCTTGGATACGACCCACGTCGAACGTCGCCGCGTTGAGATCGTCATCCAGCCCCAAAATGAGGCTTTTGAAGCGATTGTCCGGGCCGATTTGCTGGCGGGAACGATCCGCGAGACCTACAAACTCCCCATCAGTGGAGCCGAAATTCAGAATGCGACTCTGCGCTTACGCAAGAAGCTTGAGGAAGTGGTCTTCCACAAGCATGTGCTAGGCGGCCAGGTCTTCTACCCTTTTGCCAGCATTGAGACAACCGTGGTGGCGGAGGAGATTGCTCGCCCTGCGTTGGTTGGTCTGGCGGATGCGGGGCAACAGGTTTGGAACTTGATCTTCCAGGGCCCCAGGGCCCCACAAGGTCTCAAACGCTTGGCCGCTGACCTCCGGGAGCTACCCCAGGGAAGTACCATTCAAGTCATCATTGAGAGCCAACAGTTTATCATCCCTTGGTCGCTCCTCTACGACAAGGTAGGGGAGATCACGGCGGAGACTTTGGATTATGAAGGTTTCTGGGGCTACCGTTACATCATTGATGTCCTGCCCCCAGGTCGCTATCCTGTCCCCATTATGGATGAAGAACCGCCGACCATTCAGGCCCTCTTTAATGATGACCCTAGCCTGAAGCTCTTTACCGTTGCCCAGGAGGAACGGTTACGCCAAATTCCCTCCCTCCTCACCGTCGCCTGGGGAACTGATGAAGTCAAGAAGGCCTTGACCCAACCTACAAACGCTTCGGTGATCTATATCTACTGCCACGGGGAGCAGGTCAGCGGGTGCAAAGGGGACTTAGCCAGCGAGTCTACGCTTACCTTTAGCGGGCGCGAACATCTCCGCTTGGCAGATTTGCGGCGGTTGCTCCTGGGCAGTTCCCCCTTTTGCAAGCAGCCGCTGGTCTTCCTTAATGCCTGTGAGGGAGCCGCCCAAGATGCCTTCTACTACGACGGTTTTATGCCCTTCTTTATCGAAGAGTTAGGCGCTCGTGGGTTTATTGGCACGGAGGTCAAAGCCCCGCAGAAGCTGGCGCATGACATCGGCCTTCAATTCCTCTTGCGTCTCGCGCAGGGGCAGACCGTAGGGGAGATCCTTTGGACTCTTAGGCGGTTCTATCTCAAGGAGGAGCATAACATCCTAGCCTTTAACTATGCGCTCTATTGCCCAAGTGAGGTTCGCTTTAGCCGCCCCCTCGTTTCGGTTACAGCCTAGAAAGAAAGCATTATGACCGTTTCAGATCGGATGATTCTCGGCGCAATCGCCTCCAACCCTGGCAACTATGAGGGGCCAGGAGTCTACCGTTACTCGATCCCCAATCAAGCGATCTACTTCACCAACATCGCCAAGCCTGACCCCAAGGATCAGGAGGCATGGTTTGAGTTACCCGCCCTTAACCCCGACGGTTCTAAACGTATGGAGCAAGCCTTTCAGCAGTTTATCAAGCGCCGCTGGTTGCCTAGTCGGCAGCAAGAGCTAGAACAGTTTGCCCGCAAGGCAGGTTGGGATTTGGCCATGGAGCTGCGCGACGGTGGGGGCGCTCTAAAGGATGAGGAGTTCGAAGAGTGGCAGATCGTTGTCAAGCGGGAGCTTGACCGTCTGACCGCCAAAGTCCGAGCGCAAATTAAGTAGGCTGGAGGCCTTGGAAGGCGACTGCGAGCAGAATGCTCGCAGTCGCCTCTTGCTTATCCAACCTTCAAAAACGACCTTTGCGGTTGGGAAAACCGCAAAGGTCTACCCAATTAGTGAGCATCCGCTTTGTGAACTTCTAGCCTGCTCAGGGACAGGCGTAGCGCGGGCTTCCAGCCTGGTATCTTACACCTCTTGCAAAGGGGCTAGATGCGGTGGGAGAAGCTCCTTGTAGAAGAGCTTAACGAGCTAATCGAGCGGCGGAAAAGCCTGGCGCGGTGGCTAAGAGAACAGCGGCGGCTGGGTTAGAGTCACGGAAGCAAGCCTAAGCCCAGTTGCATTTTTTTTCAAGCTGTGCTATACT
>DCSM01000174.1 GCA_002325605.1 Chloroflexaceae bacterium UBA1466 | reverse complement strand
ACCCTTCAGCCAGTAAGCAGCAAATTGCCTGTGTTCTCCCGACTCCAACCCCGACCAATACTTCTACCCCAACCTACACCCCGACTCGGATACCTACTGAGACACCTTTGCCGACGGTCACGCCAACGCAGACTCCCACCAACGGCCCTACGCCGCTTCCCACTGAATTTCCTCCCATCCTTGGCATTCAAGGAGGCGGTGGGGTGCTGACCTTGCAATGGCAACCTTCCACGGCCACGGATGTTGCAAATTATCGGGTTTCCCGCACCTTGACCAACACGGTTGATCCGCAGCCGCTGACAACGGTCAACGGCACGAGTTACACTGATCTTCCCGCGATCATCAAGAGTAGTAGCCTTGCCCAAAGCCAAACGACGCTCAAAAAGGGCGACGGGGCATGCTACATTGTTGAAGCGCTCCGCGCTGACGGGACAGTTATCTCTAAATCTAACCTGGCTTGCGAGACCTTTGGGCAAACAACCTTGTGGGTTCCCGAAGTTTGGGGCAAGAAGGGCGAGAAGGTCATCGTACCAATCAATATCGGGAATGCTACAGGCCTCAAAATTGCGGCCAGTGAGTTTTGGCTCGGCTATGATCCCGCCATTATCTCGCCGACCCGTGTCCTTTCGACTTCACTGCTTGCGGGCCAATACAACGTAGCCACTGACTTCGCTATTACCCGAACGGTCAGAATCGCGGCCTACTCTACTTCACAGCCGCAACTCTTTGGGCAAGGTTCGCTCTTCTGGGTTGAGTTTTTGGTGAAGGGTGAAAGTGGTAGTGAAAGTCCCCTTGACCTGCGAGAAGTTATTGGTACAGCGAGCGGTTCAAACCCTGGCGGTTCAATCCTCTACGCCCCGGATAACCTTACTTCTCCCGTACCTTTGAACTTAATTGATGGGCGGTTGCGCGTTGGGGATAAGTATCAGCTAGGTGATTTGAATGGGACAGGTACGCTCCAAGCTGAGGATGGAACGATGGTCCTCAAAGCTGCGGTAGGCCAAAGGTCGGCGACGTGGGAACAGCAAAACGTAGGGGATGTGAACGGGGATGGGGAGATCGGCGCGGCGGATGCGACGATGATCTTCTTCCGCTACGTCAAGGGGCGGTGGCCACAAGCCAGCGATGCCCCTTCCTCCAGCGGTGCTGACCTCGCAGCTAATCCCCTTGTGAGCTTGGAAGATTTAACGGGAACTCCAGGAACACCGATCTCAATGAAGTTGCAAGCTTCAAACATGGTTGAGGTCGCGGGAGGGGAATTCAAGATTACTTACGATCCAAAGGTCGTGCAAAATATCACCACGACGCAATCTTCTGGGCTACAACTCTATGATGATCACAAAGGTCTTCTGACAATTGCCCTAGCAAGTAGCCAAGTGGCGACAGGGAATGGAACCTTAGCGACCCTTATCTTCTACCTTGCGCCTAATACGCCCGCAGGCACGAAGACCACGCTGAAAATCGTTTCTGCAAATTTCAATAACCTGGCGGGCCAAGACTTTGCATCTTCGATCTTTCAGCAGACCATAGAGACTAAGGATGGGACAGTGGAAGTAGGGAGTACAACGCCTACACCTTCTCCTTCCCTCTCTCCCTCTCCCACATTGTCTGTAATACCTTCTCCTACACGTGATTTATACGTTATACCTACGACAGGCTCCATCTACTTTTTAACGCCCACCAATACCGCAACCTTCATTCCTACGTCAACCGTAACTCCTACCTTAACAGCAACGTTCGTGCCAACTAATACCGTAGATAATCCTACTCCGACTTGGATCCCAACCCCGGAGATAGTTACTCAAAACGCTGTCTTCTTACCTTTGATAAAAAAGAATTGGTAAGTTGCGGAATACGCTAGAAGGAAAGGCCTGGCAAGATTAAAAACCTTGCCAGGCCTCTTTGTTGAAAGTTTGTGAAGGAGCTACCCTTTAAGAAAATCGGCGGCTAAGGTCGGCAAAAATTTAACCCCCTTCTTCTGAATCGGGAGGTCGGGGAGCGATTGCAGAAAGGCTTGGCCATACCGCTTCGTGAGCAACCGTTTGTCAAGGACGATTACGATTCCCCGATCTTTCCTACTCCGAATCAAGCGCCCAAAACCTTGCTTAAAGCGCAGAATACTTTGGGGAACCGCATACTCATTGAACGCATCTTCAAACAACTCGCTGCGAGCCGCGAAGATTGGGTCAGTTGGCACATTGAAAGGGAGCTTTGTAATCACCAAAATCGAAAGCGCCTCGCCCACAATATCCACCCCTTCCCAAAAGCTATTCGTGCCCAGGAGAACCGTGCGGGGCGATTCCCGAAACCGCTCCAGCAAAGTTCGCCGCGAACCATCAACCCCTTGCCCCAAGACCACAATATTTTCCTGCTCTAAAACTTCTTGAATCCCCGTGCGAGTCTGTTTCAAAGCACTTATTGCGGTGAAAAGAGCAAGCGTCCGCCCTCCCGTTGCTTTGCAAAGTTCAATCAATGTGTTTTCAAGCATCTGTTGATAACCCCGTTGATTTGGTTCAGGAATATCATCAGGAAGTAACAACAGAGCTTGTTGCTTGAAATCAAAAGGTGAATCAAATTGCGCTTCGGTAGCCTCTTCAAAACCCAGCCGCTCTCGAAGATAACTAAAAGATTGCTTAACGGTAAGGGTCGCCGAAGTAAGAATGCAGGTTTGCTTTTGCTGAAAGAGAAGGGGTTGGAGCGTCGCCTCAACTTGCAACGGTGCAGCGTGAAGCGTTAAGGTCTCTTTTTGAAAATCCCGATTAAGCCAGAAAATCCCTTCCTCATCACCCAGCACAATGCGAGTTGTTTGCACCCAGAGATCGGTTAGATAGCGCTTTAAGGCTTGAGTCTGCAAAAGAAGCTCATCATACTTGGGCAAATCAGCTTCCTTCACATCTAAAAGCAACGTTTCTAAATCCCCAAACCCACTATCCAATATCTTTAACTGCAAACTTAGATTTTCCCAAACTTGCTCTATCGCTGCCCATTCAGGTTTCTGACGAATATCTTGAACTAGCCGCAAGCGATTATCATAGTTAAGGGCTGAATTATTGAGCGCTAATTCCGAATTACTGAAGGTTGCTAAAGTTTCAAAGAAAAGATTAGTACTTTGAATTGCCCGTGGTAAAACCTTTCGCAATTCAGCATCAAGGTTGTTGGCCCGCTCAAGCTCGGCCTTTTTGGCCCGACTTTTCTGGAAGGCACTTTGGATATTGGCCAGAAAACTCTGCGGGTTGCGGGGGCCGCCGCCATAAACAAGCTCATTGAAAAAGCGCAAAGTGTCGGCTTGGCTTATCCGAAAAGTTAGTTGTTCAGTCGCAACATCTTCTAAATTATGCGCTTCGTCAATGACTAAACAATCATAATCTGGTAGAACCTTGCTTTGAACGGCCATATCGGCCACCAAAAGGGCGTGATTGACAATCACAAGATGGGCTGCTTCGGCTTGCTGCCGCGCTTTGAAAAAGAAACACTCTTGATAATCCGCGCAATGAAGAGCGGTACAACTTTCAATCGGCACATTGATGCTGCCCCAAACCGCTTGTTCCTCATAGTTAAACAACAATTCTGCATAATCGCCACTGGTGGTCGTGGGCAACCAAAATTGAACCTTGGCCAACATGCGGGCTTGCTCAGGTTGAAGGTCGACGCTGGCCCGTAGCTCTTTGTAACGGCGGAGGCAAAGGTAGTTTCTGCGCCCTTTGAGCAGCGCTGCGACCAAAGGTGAAGGGGGAAGCTTTTTTGCTTCTTCCCCTTGCTGCAAAATCTGCTGAAGGTCAGGAAGGTCTTTGCGAAAAAGTTGATCTTGCAAATTGACGGTATTGGTTGAGATGACAACCCTTTCCCCCTTTTGCAGCGCAAAGAGCGCAGCTGGAATAAGGTAAGCCATACTTTTCCCCGTCCCCGTCCCCGCTTCAACCAGTAAAACCCCTCCCTCACTGAAGGTCTTAGCAACAGCTTCAGCCATTTGAACTTGCTGCGGGCGTTGCTCATAAGCGGGAAAGACTTGTTGCATTGCTCCCTGGGGGCTAAAGAAAGCAGCTACTTGCTGAAGGCCGAGCGGATGCGGCTTAGAGAGAGGCTTGCGGGAAGCAGCTTTAGCCTCGTTGCTACCCCAAAGGGGCCCAAAGGTGGGAGAAGGGTCAGCGGATTCTCCCTTCCGAGGCGCAGCTTCCGTGAAAGGGTTGCGCGAACGGGTTTCCCAAACCTCCGTGAAGAGTTCCTCTAAGTCCCAATTTGCTTTATTCAGCAGAAAGATAATCTCCTTCAGGTCATTGAGGGGAAGGTGATCTATCCGCTCCAGCAAATGAAGGAAAACTTGGCGACAAATATCGGCATCATTAAGCGCTCGGTGGTCAGAAGGGTGCGGAATCCCCATTTGCTCCGCCAGAGCGCTCAACTTGTAAATCGGGGTTTGGGGAAGCAGAAGCGTCGCCAATTCAAAGGTATCATAGACTGGTTGGGCAAACTTTACCCCTTGGGCCTTCAACATATTGATGTCGAAGCTGACCGTATGCCCAATCAAAGGGTACTTGCCCAAAAAGCGGACAAAGTCGGGAGCTACCGCGCTAAACCGAGGCTTATCGGCCAGCATCGCGGGAGTAATGCCCGTCAAGCGCGTAATTTTGAGGGGCAGCGCCTGGCGCGGCTGGATTAGCTGCGTAAAGGTCTCTAGCACCTCCGCCCCCTGAAACTTGACTGCGCCAATTTCGATAATTTCGTCTTCGCCAAATTGAAGACCCGTTGTCTCCACATCTAACGCCACAACAATCCGATTCATAAAACCTACTTTTTGCCTACCTCTTTTTACCTGGTGAGAAGCTTATTGCGCTTGAGCCATTATAACCGAAAAATCAACTGCGGCGGGCTTAACAGTGCCATGTTATAATAGGCTTTAATTTGCTTCGCAAGCGGCCCAATTGAATTGCTTTTGGCTCCCGCAAGGCCCGCAAGAAAGGATTTTTATGAAACATGATGCTTGGTTTGTGGCGCAAGACAACCCTCACGAACGCTATCCGCTCACCGAAGTGGTCTATTATAGCGCTTCTGGGGGCTTATTGGAAGTTGAACACGACATGGCGGCGCTGCGCCAAACCTCCGCCGCTGAATGGAAACAAAAGTTTGAACAACGGTGGATGCGGACGAGTTGGCCCTACGGAAGCGGTGTGTGGGGCAAAAAAGAATGGGTTTGCCCCACAGTTGACGATGCGAATGTCGTGAGTCTCTTTGAAGGTGGGACAAATCTTTTTCAGGCCGAACGGCTCGGCGCTGAATTGGGTTTGGACAATTTGTGGATTAAATTGTGTGGCAATTCCCACACGGGCAGCTTCAAAGACTTAGGCATGACCGTTTTGGTGAGCGTAGTCAAACAGATGATCGCCGAAGGTAAGCCGATTCAAGCGGTGGCTTGCGCCAGCACTGGGGATACTTCGGCGGCTTTAGCCTGTTACGGTGCGGCAGCAGGGATTCCGACCATCGTTTTTTTGCCCAAAGGGAAAGTCAGTCTCGCCCAGCTTGTCCAGCCAATCGCTCATGGCGCTTTAGTCTTATCGTTAGATACTGATTTTGATGGCTGTATGCGAATTGTCCGCGAGATTACGAAGGATCAAGGGATTTATTTGGCCAATTCACTAAATTCGTTAAGAATCGAGGGCCAAAAAACCGTTGGAATCGAGATTGTCCAGCAATTTGATTGGGAAGTTCCCGATTGGATCATCATTCCTGGCGGCAATCTGGGCAATACTGCGGCCTTGGGCAAAGGCTTTTTGATGATGGCCGAATTGGGTTTGATCACGAAATTGCCCCGCATCGCTTGCGCGCAAGCCCAAAACGCTAACCCGCTTTATCGAGCTTCGCTGACCAATTTTGAGCATTATGAACCTATTTTTGCTCTGCCAACCTTAGCAAGTGCCATCCAAATCGGTGATCCAGTAAGTATCAAGCGTGCTGTGCAGGTCTTACAGCGTTTTGATGGCGTAGTAGAGCAAGCCAGCGAGCAAGAATTGGCAACTGCGGCGGCCAAAGCAGACCGTACAGGTTTGTATTCTTGTCCCCATACAGGTGTAGCTTTAGCTGCGACGGCCAAACTTGTGAAGCGCGGCATCATCAAAAAGAGCGATTTCGTAGTGGTGATTTCGACGGCCCATGGCTTGAAATTCAGTCAATTCAAAGTTGACTATCATCAGAATCAGCTACCAGAGATCATTAGCCACCATGCTAATCCGCCAATTGAATTGCCTGCCGACCTGGATGCGGTTCGGCGCGTCGTAGCCCGCGAAATTGAGGCCCGCCTTGCGCCTGCTGGTTCTCAAAACTAGGCAAATGGCTGCGGTTTGAAGATGACAATGTGCTATAATAAGTTGATTTTCCAATGGGCATTTTAGAAGGGATGATTTGATGGCTTCGATCTTTTCGCGCATTGTGAACGGCGAAATCCCAGCCAACAAGGTCTTTGAAAATGAGCAGACCTTGGCTTTTTTGGACATTAACCCCGCTTCGCGGGGCCATACGCTGGTGATTTGCAAGGCTGAATATCCGACTTTGTGGGAAGTTCCAGCGGATTTGGTGGTGGCTGTGGCCCAGACCGCGCAGCGGGTGGCGCAGGCTCTGCGGGCGGCGCTCAAGCCCGATGGCCTAACGGTCTTGCAAAACAACGGTGCGGCAGCGGGCCAAGTCGTTTTTCACTATCATGTTCACCTTATTCCGCGTTGGGAAAGCGACCAAGTCTTGAGATTCCAGAAGCCAAAGGAAATTGCGGCTGAAGAATTAGCGGCTCTTGCAGCCACTTTGCGATCCCACCTTTAGTCCAGCATCCATTTTATGCACGACCTTTTCTACCTCATTGAAGCAGCGGACGCTTATGGCTTCTCCTCGCAAGCTGTGCAGCAGGCTTTTGCCGCAATTGAGGAGCAGTTAGAGCAGTATTCCTATTCAACGGCTAGATTTTTTTACGTCTACCGCATGTTGAAGAGCGAGGCCAAACCTGGGGAAAAGCCAGAGGCGAAGAGCATCCGCCGCCGCTGGGTTTTGGCTTTTCCCTCCCCCGATGCGGCGCTGAGTTTTGCCCAACAACAGCAGTTTCAGGTTGTCCCTCGCCTTTCCTGCGTGAAGGTCGCGCATCTTTTGACCGTTCTGCTTCAGAATTCCGCTATTCATGCGCTGATTTTCGCTGCTGACCAAGGTGAAAACCCCTCTGAGCAGCAACTTCCCACTGGTTTACGCATTGAACGCAGTGCTTTTCTTACGCTCTTGAAAGGAGCATCTTGTAATGGGTAGTCGGTTTGATGAAATGCGGATCTTTTCAGGCAACGGCAACCGCGATTTGGCCCTTGCCATTTGTGAAAAGATCGGTATGCCCCTTAGCGACGCGACGGTAACGAAATTTATCAACGATAATATCTTTGTCAAACTCAACGAGACCGTGCGCGAAAAAGATGTTTTCGTCATCCAAGCGCTCGGTTCGCCCTTGAGCGACAACATTATGGAACTGTTGATTATGTTGGATGCCTGCAAACGGGCCTCGGCGGGGCGGGTTACGGCGGTGATTCCCTACTTTGCCTACGGGCGCACGGATAAAAAGGATCAGCCGCGTGTGCCAATTACGGCTCGCATGTTTGCAGATATGATTCAAGTCGCTGGCGCTCAACAAGTTATCACACTTGACCTTCATGCCCAACAGATTCAAGGTTTTTTTAATATCCCTGTGAATGAAATTAGCGGTTTATCCCTCTTGGTTCGTTACTTTGAAAACAAAGGCTGGGATGATGCGATAGTGGTTTCGCCCGATATGGGCTTTGCCAAACGGGCCCGCAATATCGCTGAAGAGCTTGGGGTTCCTTTGGCGATTGCTGAAAAGCGGCGGATTCAGAACCTCAAACGCACCGATGGCCCACTTACGTCGCCCGAAATTATGAATTTGATTGGTGATGTAGCCGATAAACGCTGCATTCTAGTTGATGACGAGATCGCCACGGGCGGCTCGATTTTGGAAGTTGCTCAACTTCTAGTTGACCAAGGGGCAAAGGAAGTTTATGCGGCTTGTGTGCATCCCGTTTTTGTGGGCCAAGCGGTTCAAAAGCTCAAAAAAGGCCCTTTTGCCGAAGTGGTCACAACGGATACATTGCCCCTAAGCGCCGAAAAACGCTGGCCTGGCCTTACAGTTCTTACGATAAGCTCTTTAATCGCTGAGGTTATTCAACGAATTCACAGTGGGGTCTCGGTGGATACAATTTTTCAACTGCGACATCACCCAGCGTTGGGCTAAGGGAACAAACAAAGCGGAAGTAGCTTAGAAACTTGGGGCCAAATAGCTAGAGATAAGGAAAACCGAACGATGGGAAAATTTGTTGGTCGAGTCCTGCGCCATTTTCTCCCGACCCTAATTTTAGGGGCTGGCTACGGAGCGAAGCCACTTTTGGCGCTTTATGTCCCGCAGGCTGTGGGCGCTTTGATCACCCCGTGGCTGACCCACTTTTATTCGGGCGACCTCAACGTGGCACAGCTTGGGCTCTTGGGGGCAGCCTTTGGAGTCGGTTGCCTTACCTTTTTGCTTGAAGAGCAACGACAAGGAAGCTCTGAAAACCTCTTCTTTGTTCCTTTCGTGACCCGTCCTGCGGAACCAGAAGCGCTGTTTATTGGGCAAGAGGAGCCGCAAGTTGCGCTTAAAGCGCTCTTGCAGAAAGAGGCGGAGGCAGCGGTGGTGGGGCCTGGGGGCGCGGGGAAGACCCAGTTGGCTCTGCGGGTGGCTCAAGATTTGCGGGCCAGCTACCCTAACCAATACTTTGTGCAACTTGGGGGAGACCAAGTTGCGCCTCCCGCCACCACCGATCTCTTACACTTGTTGCTTAATACGCTCAAGCCTGACTTATCAACCAAAGCCCTTTCCAAAAAAGAATTGACCTTGACCTACGAGCAGCTTCTCAACGAAAAACCTTTGTTGCTCATCCTTGACGGGGTAACCAGTGAAGCTCAAATTGAAGACCTTGGCCCCCCCGATGCTTGTAAGTTGCTTGCTATCACCACCCGCAAGAGCATGTTGCCGAGCGTGGCCCTTAAAAAACTGCTCCCGCAAGATGCTCACGAAATTTTGCAGGCCATTTCCCCGCATACTTCCCCTGAAATTACCGAGACGGTCTGCAAGGTCTGCGATTATCTTCCTTTGGCCGTCCGTTTGGCTGCGGCACGGTTGGCAAGTACCCGCGATGACCATGAAGCTTTGGAATATATTAGTGAGCTTAGGCGAAGCAAGAATCGGTTGGCTTTAGCGGGTTCAAATGATTCCCCGCGAGCAATAGAAGGTGCTTTACGCTTGAGCTATAAGCGCCTTAACCCCGAAGCACAACAACTTTTGCGGCGCTTGGCCGTTCTTCCTCATTCCTTTGATGAGAAATTATCTCAAGAAGTAACTGAAGTAAAGGATGTTACCTACCTTAGCGACTTAGTTACTCAAAATTTACTTCTGGTAGATCGGGCCCAGAAACGGTACTTCTTCCACGACCTGGTACGGAGCTTTGCGAATCGGCAAATGAAGGGGAAGGAACGAGTTGCGGCGGATAAGCTCTACGCCAAGCAGACGGTGGCTCTGGCCGCCGAAGCCAACCGGCTCTACTTGGAAGGGGGAGAGCTTGCGCTCAAAGGTCTGGAGTTGTTTGACCGGGAACGGGCCAATATCGTAACCATCTTCACGCGCTCCCTGGGGCAAATTCCAGGCTATTCTTATGACCCTCAGATCATTATTGCGCTGGCGGATGCGGCAGCGGATATTATCCGCTTACGTTTTCATCCCCGTGAATGTATCCGTTGGCAAGATGCCCGCCTGAACGCGGCCCGCAAAATTGCCGACCCTCGGCATGAAGGGTGGGCCTTGATTGGGTTAGGGTACGCCTATGATGATCTGGGCGATGCGCGCCGGGCCGTCGAATGTTATGAGCAAGCGGTGCAAATTGCGCTCAAGCAGAAAAATCAAAGTATTGAAAGTGCGGCCTTGAATGGGTTGGGGAATGCCTACTTGCACCTTGGGGAAGCGCGGCGGGCGATTGAGTATTATGAACGGGCCTTGCAAATTGACCAAGCAATGGGCTTTCGGTGGAATGAAAGTACGGCCCTTTATGGCTTGGGGCGGGCCTACTTGGGCTTAGGTAATGCTACGGAGCGAGCCATTGATTACTTGAATCAAGCGCTTCCCCTAGCCCGCGAGATCGGCAATCACAAGATTGAAAGTTCGGCGCTGATTGGTTTGGGGCAAACCCACCTTGGCCTGGCAATGCCGCAACGGGCCATTGAGCTTCTGGAGCTTGCGCTCCCGCTTGTCCAGGAGATCAACCCGCAATATGAACATGCAGTCCTCTTTGGCTTAGGGAGCGCTTATATCGACCTTTCTCAGGCCCCCAAAGCGATGGAGTATCTGGTTCAAGCGCTCAAAGTCGCCCGCGAAATTGGAGACCGGCGGGCTGAAGGGATGACGCTCAGTAGCCTTGGCGACGTTTACATTAGCTTGGGGGAAGCTCGGCAAGCTACTGTCTGCTACAAAGAAGCCCTGGGAATGGTTCACGAGGTTGGCGACCAGCACAGCGCAAGTATTCTCGCGCATAACCTTGGGGGAGCTTATCGGACCATCGGGGATATTCGCCGTGCGATTGAGCATTATGAGCAGGGGCTGAAGCTGGCTCACGAAATAGGGGATAGGGCCAGCGAGGCGATAATCTGCTACAGCCTAAGTATTGCCCAGGCGGGACGGGGGGATTTAGGGCCTGCCCTGGATTATGCTCGAAGGGCGATTGCTTTTGGGCTGGCGGTTGGCGCAGAGGATCTATCTGAGATGCAAGAATGGCTCTCTAAGCTTGAAGAGAAATGCTTGCTTGATTATCTTCCCGCTTAGGAAGGTCTTGGTGACGAGTGCGACCCTTTGGGCTTTCAGCCCAAAGGGTCGCACCTTTTCCTCGCAATTAAAAGGCCTTCCCTACTTCACCTTGTAAATCGTAACTTCCTCCTGCTGGAAGACGGGAAGCGCGATTTGTTCAAACTTAGCCATACTTTCAAGGGAAGCATTGCGTCGCTCTAAAGCCCCCACATAGACGTATGCAACCTTATACTTCTTTAGCAGTTGCAGCGCTTGAGCAGGGTC
>DCSM01000152.1:7165-7386 GCA_002325605.1 Chloroflexaceae bacterium UBA1466 | reverse complement strand
CCTTTAGGCAGTTTGACCTCCACAAACTAGCTTATCCCTGGATGCGCCAAGAGTTCGATCTGGGCGCACAGATAGTTATTAGGTGTATTGCTAAGGTAGCCAATAGCTATAAGCTAGACAACGCCACCGGCACTCTAACTGGGGCTTCTATCAATTGCGCCAGTTCGTTACCTATAAGGCTCTTCTGCTTGGCATTCCATTGGTCTTAATCGACCCACGGT
>DCSM01000152.1:6693-7042 GCA_002325605.1 Chloroflexaceae bacterium UBA1466 | reverse complement strand
AGTTTTAAGTGCAAAAAGTGTGGCTTTACCTGCAATGCGGATGGGAATGCCGCAACTAAGATTAAGTGGGCTGCCGTCAAGCAGCCTCTGGTGTCCAACCTTCGGGCCCCGATGCAAGCCCAGGCGCTTTAGCCCTGGGTAATTGACTCAAATTAGATATATTGTACCACACAAAAGGGGCTAAACAGCCATCTATCTAGTATGAAGCCCAAGCTCTTTTCCTCTTCCTCGCTTTTGGGGGCACGGCTAAAGCTGTGGACTCCTTTTCCGCGCTGGGGCACGGCTAAAGCCGTGGACTCCTCTTCCTCCCTTTTGGGATCACAGCTAAAGCCGTGGACTCCTTTTCCGC
>DCSM01000152.1:0-6549 GCA_002325605.1 Chloroflexaceae bacterium UBA1466 | reverse complement strand
GTTTTCGGCTACAGGCCTGCCGCTTTCCGCAAGGTTTCGGCGCGGTCTGTGCGTTCCCAGGGAAGGTCAACATCGGTGCGCCCAAAGTGGCCGTAAGCGGCGGTGGGGCGGTAGATCGGGCGGCGCAGGTCGAGGTCGCGGATAATTGCGCCTGGCCGCAGATCAAAGTGTTCATTGATCAGGCGTTGGATGACCTCATCGCTGACGCGGCCCGTTCCAAAGGTCTCCACGCTGATGGAAAGCGGTTTGGCCACGCCGATGGCATAGCTCAATTGCACTTCAAAGCGGTCTGCCAAGCCTGCCGCGACCACGTTTTTGGCTACATAACGAGCGGCATAAGCGGCACTGCGGTCTACTTTCGTCGGGTCTTTGCCACTAAAGGCTCCGCCGCCGTGGCGGGCTACGCCGCCGTAGGTGTCAACGATGATTTTGCGCCCTGTCAAGCCAGAATCGCCCATTGGCCCGCCCGTAACGAAACGGCCCGTCGGGTTGATAAAGTACTTAGTTTTGGCATCCAGCAACTCAGGCGAGATCACCTTGCGAATGACTTTTTCAATCATGTCTTCGCGGATTTGCTCCTGCGTAACATCAGGCGCGTGCTGAGTGCTGATAACCACCGTATCTACACGCACAGGTTTGCCAAAAGCATATTCCACCGTCACCTGGCTTTTGGCATCGGGGCGCAGATAAGGAATTTCGCCCGCTTTGCGAAGCTGAGACATCCGCAGAGCCAATTTCTGGGCCAGCGAAATTGTCAAGGGCATTAGTTCAGGCGTTTCATTACAGGCAAACCCGATCATCATGCCCTGATCGCCTGCGCCAATTTTGGCGACTTCTTCTTCGCTCATCGCCCGATCCCGAACTTCTAAGGCGCTGTCTACGCCTTGAGCAATATCGGGCGATTGGCCGTGGAGCGCAACTAAAACGCTACAAGTGTTAGCGTCAAAGCCAAAAGCTGCGTCAGTATAACCAATGTCGCTGATCGCTTTCCGAACGACATCTTGAACTTCGATATTGGCTGTCGTGGTTACTTCGCCCATTACGAAAACCACGCCCGTCGTGGTGGCTGTTTCGCAAGCCACTCGCGCCCGCGGGTCTTGGGCCAAAATAGCATCCAAAACTGCATCGCTGACTTGATCACAAAGTTTGTCAGGATGCCCTTCGGTCACCGACTCACTGGTAAAGAAGAGTTGCGGCGACTGCATAAATGTAGTTGGCATATCTTTCCTATTTTAAACCTAGTTTAGGTTCCCTCTTGCCAGGATTTGAGATAATGTTCCTGTTCCGCCGTCAAAACATCTATTCCTACACCCATTGCTTTAAGTTTGAGAGCGGCAATCTCGCGGTCTAATTCTTTAGAAAGCGCATGAACCCCATTAGACAGCTTGCCTTTTTGCTTAACCAGGAATTCAGCAGCCAGCGCTTGGTTCGCAAAGCTCATATCCATTACCGCGCTCGGATGTCCTTCAGCACTGGCGAGGTTAATCAAGCGGCCTTCGCCAAGTAAATTGATTTTGCGCCCATCTTTGAGGATGTATTGGTCGACAAAAGCACGAGGCTGGCGTTTTTCAGCACTCAAAGCTTCTAAAGCCGTAATATTGATTTCAACATTGAAGTGGCCACTATTGGCAATAATGCAGCCATCCTTCATGGTTGCGAAATCGCGGGCATCAAGAACGTGCTTATCGCCCGTCGCCGTAACGATAAAATCGGCTATCGCGGCGGCTTGCACCATCGGCATCACGCGGTAGCCGTCCATTGCGGCTTCCAAAGCGCGAATTGGGTCAACTTCGGTGACGATGACATTGGATCCCATCCCACGAGCGCGTTCGGCAATCCCGCGTGAACAGTAACCATAACCGCCAACAACGAAGTTTTTCCCTGCCAAAAGGACATTGGTTGCCCGAATAATCCCATCAATCGTGCTTTGGCCTGTGCCATAGCGATTATCAAACAAGTGCTTGGTATCACTATCGTTTACCGCAATTACGGGAAAGGTCAAAACGCCATCCGCTTCCATGGCTCGCAAGCGAATCACGCCGGTGGTTGTCTCTTCAGTGCTGCCCAACATCGTCGAAATCAAGTCAGGCCGATCTTTGAGAACCCCACTTACCAGGTCGGCTCCATCATCCATGGTGATATGGGGATTGTGATCAAGCGCAGCTTTGAGGTGTTGATAGTAGATTTCGTTGCTTTCGCCCTTGATGGCATAGACAGGAACTTTATCAAATTGCACTAAAGCAGCGGCCAAATCATCTTGCGTACTCAGGGGATTGGAAGCACACAAAACGACATCGGCTCCCCCCGCGACGAGCGTCCGCATCAAATTGCCCGTTTCCGTCGTGACGTGCAAACAAGCACTCAAGCGAATGCCTTTCAACGGTTGTTCGCGCACAAAACGCTCGTGAATCAAGCGCAGAACGGGCATTTCTTGCTCGGCCCATTCCATCCGTTTGCGGCCTAATTCGGCCAGCCCAAGGTCCTTAATATCGTACTTAACCATCTTTACAAAAGGCTCCTTAATGTAGAAAGAACTCTAATTTGTCAACAAAGTTGCCAGTTCGCTGGCCCCGAAAAGTGCGGTGTAACGGGTCAAAAACTCCGCACGGGTGTAGGTATGAGCTTGACAGCCCCGTTTTTCAATCGCGTAGGTAGCCGCCAGCGCAGCCACTCGCCCCGTGAGTTCCAAAGGTAATTTGTGGGCCAGCCCAAAAGCTAACCCCGCCAGGTAAGCATCGCCCGCGCCTGTGGGGTCAGCCACGATTTGCGGCGGCGCGACAGGAATGGTCAATTGACGGTTTGCTGCATTATCGTAAATTTTTGACCCCGCTTTGCCAAGCGTCATCACGGTGAGCGGAGCCTGCGCGATCAGAGCTTCTTCGGTCAGATTCAAATGTTTGGCCATTAAACCAAATTCATATTCGTTGCCAACCAAAACTTTTGCGCCCTGTAACCCAAGCCGAATCAAATCAGCTTCTAACCGTAAGGCTTGCTTTCCTGGATCAAAAATGTAAGGCAAACCAAGCTCTTGACAATCTTTGATACACCGATACATGCCTCGCGGATCAGAAGCCGAAATGAGGACTAAATCGTTTGCGTCAAGATCCAAATGCCGCAAAGAAAGCTGATCATAATAGCTCATTGCGCCAGGGTAAAAGGTCACGATTTGATTATCAGCTTTGTCGGTGGTGATAAAGCAAGAAGAGGTAAAATCGTTTTTGATCTCGACGATGCCTCTGGTATCAACATTTAATTGCTCCAGCGCAGCGCGATATTCGCCAAAATCTTGCCCAACCGTACTGGCTAAAATTGGTCTTTCGCCCAGCAAAGCCAGATTATAAGCGACGTTTCCTGCAATTCCGCCTCGCAATTTACAGAGCGAATCGGCCAGAAAACTAACGGACAGGACTTGCACCTTTTCGGGGAGAATGTGGTCGCCAAAGAGACCAGGGAAAGTCATTATGTAATCGTAGGCTAGAGAGCCTGTTGCAACAATCCGCACGTAAAATCTCCTTAGAATAGAAGATTAGGCTAAAGAATAAGTTTCGCGTAAGCGATTAGATACTTCCACACAGAGTTTAAGTGCTTTTTCAGCAATTTCGATTGATAAATGGGCTAAACTACCGCTTGTGCTAATCAGGGCCCGCTGGAGGATTTTTTCGCGCGGCAGCCCAACGACTTCAATTTCAGTCAAAAGCGTTTCAAAGTGGGCGATGAGCGTTGCAGAAGTTTCGGTCTGGAGGGCAGCTTCGTCGGCGGGAATAAGGCCCCAAACCAGCGTGCCAGGGCGTTGGAAAAACCCAGGCAAAAAGACGGCATGCGCTAAAATGGCCGAACTATCATAATAGGCATCAAAAACCAAGACTTCCACGGAGGTTTGTAAAACGGGAGTCCAATCGCTCTTCCCGCGTAAAATCAAGCCCCGAAAACCCTTGACCGCCGCAAAAACTCGCTCTAAAGCTTCGATCCCTTGCTGCCAACTGATGGGACAAAAAGGCGAATAGCAAACATCCAAGAAAGGTTCTTCTACACAAAACAAGACTTTATTCGTAAGATTGGCTAATTGGTTAGTTTGCCACGCCGCTTTAAGCGCTAAATGCTGAATGATCGCATCCAAAAGCATCGGATTATAGAGTAAAGGCCGTTTTTGGTCATCGGTTAATTGCAAAGCCAGACTGATTGGCCCTAACAAATGGCCGCTGATCGCTCGAACCTCAAGCCAAGGCCCTGGCATTCGTAATAGCTCAGTGAGACCTGCAGCATCTTCGCCGCGCATTGCCCCAAAAACCAGATCGCCTTGGAGATAGGCTAAAGCAAGTTGGTCAAGTTCCGCTTCAGCACAAGGGCGCTCAAGGTGGGCTTGGCCCGTCAGCTTGTCCAGCACCAAGCCTGGAAAACCTGCACTACTTTGCAGAAAAGATTGTTCCCGCACGCTGCGCTGGGGAAGCTGCGGCCAGGGCAAAACCGTCGCCGAGTTCTGAAGCAGAAACTTTAGAGCCTGACTTGGGTCGCGGTAGGGCAAACCACTGGGCGCAATGGGAAGGCAAGCAGGTTGAAAAGACCACGGCATGAAGTAATAAAACTAACTATTACGCTGCAAAGCTTCGGTAAAGGGCGGATAAAGTACGCCTTTTTCAGTAATGATCGCCGTGATTAGCGCGTTTGGTGTAACGTCAAAGGCTGGATGAGCCGCAACTACGCCTTTGGGCGCGATTAAATGCCCTTGAATATGCGTTACTTCTTCAACTGAACGCTCCTCAATCGGGATTTGTTCCCCACTTTGCAGGGTTAAATCAACCGTTGAGAAGGGCGCAGCGACGTAAAAGGGGATCTTATGATACTTGGCTAAGACGGCCAAGCTATAAGTACCAATTTTATTAGCGACATCCCCATTGGCAACGATGCGATCTGCCCCCACAATGATGCAATCTATGACTCCGCGTTGCATCATAAAGCCGGCCATATTATCGGTGATGAGGGTTAGCGGGATGCCCGCTTGCTGCAATTCCCAAGCCGTGAGCCTGGCTCCCTGGAGGAAAGGCCGCGTTTCGTCAACATAAACGTGTATTTCGCGCCCATGGCTATGAGCCGTGCGGATGGGGGCTAACGCCGTCCCGTAGCCCGCTGTCGCCAAACCGCCTGCATTGCAATGCGTCAGAACGTGGCCACGGGCGGGAATCAGCGGTGCGCCATAATGCCCAATCGTGTGGCACATTTCTAAATCTTCATTCAGCACCGCATGAGCTTCTTCAAGCAGCTTTGAACGCAGAGTCTCTAGCTTTTCACTAGTTTCGGCAAGCTCACTAGCCAGAGATTGAGCATATTTCAACAGCCGCGTTGTTGCCCAGCTAAGATTGACCGCCGTCGGGCGTTGGGAATCCAGGAAAACTTTTGCGGCCTCTAACTCTGTAAGCATTTCATTGGCACTGGAAGCGGTGCTTCTTTGCGCCACCAACGCCATCCCATACGCGGCGGTACATCCAATCGCGGGCGCACCACGCACTTGCATCGTTTTAATCGCATCGCCAACCGCAACCAGCCTCTGGCAACGCACCGTGACTTGCTGGTGGGGCAACAATAGCTGGTCGACCAAACAGACCGCCCCATCATCCCACCAGACAGTTCGTAGTTCATTTGTCTTCATTGATTGAGTTTCTGGAATTTCATTACAAAAAGAGCCTACCCGCCCCGTCTGGCGAGAGGCTATTTCAAGCAAATAGTGCGCTTCACGATAAACATGATGCGCGATTATAGCATGGCTAGGGACAGAGTGCAACTTAACTTTGGATGTTACGAAGGTAGAGAAAAATAGGATAGGCTTCGAGCCTGGCCCAGACTCCGCTTGTGGTATCATACTCCGCAGGAGCCAACCGTTTAGGCCTTAAAGGAGTCTTTCATGGCCGCCTTCACGCTTTCGCCTGCTGACCCCGCGATTAAAGCCTATTATGATGATTTGCAAACCTATCGCCATCAGCAAGTCACCAATGAACTGAGTATCCGCCCAGCCTTCGCTGCTTTATTGAAAGCTGTATCCACAAAAGTCGCTTGGACTTTGATTTTAGAGCATAAGCTTGATGATAGTCGCGCTCGCCCCGATGGAACTTTGTTTGATAATCTGCGGATTCCGCGTGGTTATTGGGAAGCCAAAGATACCAAAGATAACCTTGAAACTGAGATAATTAAGAAAATAGATAAGAAATACCCTACGTTCAATATGATCTTTGAGAATAGTGAATATGGCATTCTCTACCAAGATGGGCAGCGCGTCTTGGAAGCCGATTTGCGCCACAAAGAGCAATTAGCGACCTTGCTTTCGCGCTTTTTTACGTACACAGGCGAGGATATTCAGAAGTTTGAAGCCGCCGTGCGCGAGTTTCAAGCGCGGATTCCCCTTTTAGCGCAAGGTTTAATCCACCGTATTGACGAGGAATTCAAGCAAAACGTTGCTTTCGGCAAAGCGTTCAATAAGTTTCATACCCTTTGCCAACAGGCTTTGCACAAAGCTACCAGCCGCGAAGTCGTCGAAGAGATGCTCGTGCAACATCTCCT
>DCSM01000083.1 GCA_002325605.1 Chloroflexaceae bacterium UBA1466 | reverse complement strand
AACGCCTTAAATCGCGCCCGCCGCCCCTTGAGACTATTCTCAATCTCTGGCTTCCGTTCCGCTACATACTCCGCACTCGGAGCCGCTGCCTTTGTCGCTAAGATGACCTTGAGACTGTTTTCTCGGACCGCCCGTACCTCCGCCACATCCAGCCCTATGGGAATAAACCGCTCCCGCAAGGCCGTTACTTCTTCGAACATCCGCTGAATCTCGCTCGCTACCGCCAACAGTTCCGCATACTCATTTACGCTACTTACTTGCTCGATCAGTTGGTCTAACCGCCCTAGAAAGATCGCCCCTTCGCCCTTTTCCCGCAGCAGCTTCACTACGGGCTTGTCCCGCCCTAACTGCTCTAACAACCGCTCGGCTCGCTCGACTAGATTGTCCATAGTTTGACCTTTGAATCCCTTTCTGGCAATATTAGCTCCACCTGCCTCTACAAGAGGCTTCACAACAGGGAACCGCAAACCTTCCTGCTGGGCCACCAAGGCTAACCCATTCGCTTGAAAGGCCCCCCAATAAAAGGGATGCGCCCCTTTCTGCACCCGTACCTCCTTGGCCGCTTCCCGCAAGGCTACCGCCACCGCTTGCCCCTCACTTAGCCCTTGATAGAACGCCCCAAACAAGACCTTTGTCGCCGCATCATCCACCGACCACAGGCTGGCAATCACGACGGGAGTCCCTGCGGTCAACATGGCTTGAATTAGCCCCGTGCCCTCATTCGCTAGGCTGGGCGAAAGTTGCCCACTCTGGCAGGCCGCTAAGGTTACAAGTTGCGCTTCTTCTAACCGCAACTCCCTGACAATATCCCGTACCGTCAAGTGCCCATCCGCCAAAGCTAACCCCGACGCATCGGGCTGCGAAGCATCAAAGTCCCCATGACAACCGATATGCACTAGATTACGCCCTTTGGCCGCCTTTATAACTGCTTTAGTCTGAGCTTTCGCCTCATGGAGCTGCTCTACCTTCGCAGCGGGAAAAAGCAACCCTACCGCTTCCGCTTCCGGGACAACCCCTTCAAGGTAGAATCGATCCTGCGGGTCGGCCCCAGGGTAGGCTACCGTTAGGATTTGGGCAACGGGCTGCACCACTTTCTGCTGGGCTTTTTGGGCTTGCTGCTGCACCACCCACAAGGCACTTAGGCTGGGCGCAAAGGCTAAGGTATACTCCTCTAGCAAGTAAGGGTTCTTTGGGGGGTCGTATTCGTCTAGCTCGTGCCGCGCTACCGCTAACGGTAAGAGGTGCAAGCTGCCATGGGGCGCGAGAATGACGGGCGCAGTAACAGGAATATACGGCGCTAAGGGCGCAAAGATCGCTTCGTACCAAGGGTAGAGAGCCCCTTCCATACTATAAGGGCTGCGGGCGTTAGGGTCTTTAAGGTCTTCGAGCCATTTCAACATCTCTGCTAACTGCTCCTCCGTGAGCTTTGCCAGCGGGATATAGTGGAAGGTCGTTGGGGTGATCACGAAGGCTCCCCACCCTTCAGCATGCTGATAATACTCGACCAAGGTAGCCCCCACCGTCCCTGCTAAGGTCTGGGCTTTGGGCAGGTCAAGGGCAGGCGCACTGGCCGTGGAAGTCAGGAGGGGATAAGCCTGACTCAGCGCTTCCCACTGGGAGCTTAACGCGCTTTGAAGCTGGGCTAACTGGTTCCACTTGGCGGCTTGCTGCGTCGCCCTTTCCTCCTCCGCTGCCGCGCTCAAAGGAACCTCCAGGGGTTGGGGTTCCGCATTGCCGGCCCGCGTCAGTTCGAGGAGCAAAGTATCCACCTCTTGCCGCAGCGCGAGGTAGGGCTGGGCCGCTTGCTCTAGCTTAGGGTCCCGACTAAGGAGGGTCTGGAAGTCTTCAGGCGTATGGGCAAGCAAGTCCACAAAGGCCCGTCCCTTCCCCGCCATCGTATAGTTTAGGGCTGCCACCTCGTCGCCCCCGTGGAGGCAACAGAAGACCAATTGGGCATAGACTGCTACAGTCCCTTCTGAAAGCTCCTTCCTTCTCTCATACCTTTTGATCTCCTCCCGTAACTGTTGGATGGCTTGGTGCGCTATCTCAAGGTACTTGCGGGCCTCACTGAAACGTCCCATGCGATATAGGCGATAGCCAAGATAAGAGGCCGTATCAAGGCATTTTTGGGGGTGGCTTGTGGGAGTCAATATCTCCAGGGCTTGCTCATAACACTTAATCGCTTGCTCCAGGTTCTCTGCTGCGTCCCCAAGGATGCGCTTAACGTAGGCACTCCCCAGGTTTATCATTGTCTTTGCCCATTGCCCAGGGTTAGCCTGGCGGGTGAAGACCTCCTGTGCTTGCTCATAACACTTAATCGCTTGCTCCAGGTTCTCTGCTGTGTCCCCACGGATGCGATCTTGGTAGGCATTCCCCAGGTTCATCATTGTCAATGCCCATATAGCCTGGCGCGTGAAGACCTCCAGGGCTTGCTCAAGACACTTAATCGCTTGCTCCAGGTTCTCTGCTGTGTCCCTACGGATGCGCTTAACGTAGGCAATCCCCAGGTTCATCATTGTCATTGCCCATTCCCCAGGGTTAGCCTGGCGCGTGAAGACCTCCAGGGCTTGCTCAAGACACTTAATCGCTTGCTCCAGGTTCTCTGCTGTGTCCCCACGGATGCGATTACTGTAGGCAAGCCCCAGGTTTATCATCGTGGTTGCCCAGTTCCCAGGATTAGCCTGGCGCGTGAAGACCTCCAGGGCTTGCTCATAACACTTAATCGCTTGTTCCAGGTTCTCTGCTGTATCCCCACGGATGCGCTCTTGGTAGGCATTCCCCAGGTTAATCATTGTCATTGCCCAGTTCCCAGGGTCAGCCTGGCGCGTGAAGACCTCCAGGGCTTCCGTATAACACTTAACCGCTTGCTCCAGGTTCTCGGCTTTGTCCCCACGGATGCGATTATCGTAGGCAAGCCCCAGGTTCACCATTGTCATTGCCCAGTTCCCAGGGTCAGCCTGGCGCGTGAAGACCTCCAGGGCTTCCGTATAACACTTAATCGCTTGCTCCAGGTTCTCTGCTGCGTCCCCACGGATGCGCTTAACGTAGGCAACCCCCAGGTTAATCATTGTCATTGNNGCTTGCTCCAGGTTCTCTGCTGTGTCCCCACGGATGTGATTACGGTAGGCATTCCCCAGGTTCCCCATTGTCATTGCCCAGTTCCCAGGGTTAGCCTGGCGCGTGAAGACCTCCAGGGCTTGCTTGTAATAAAGGATGGCTTGTTCCAGGTTAGAGCTATCACCCATGCGTTCAAAGTGGTCGTCGAGTGCAAAAGCCGTATTCCACTGTACTTTCGCCTGGAATTCCTTGGGGGTTTGGGCAAAGGTGGGGTGCTGGATGATCTGATTATAGAGCGCAAGCGCTTGGTCAAGGTCGGCAAGGTTGTGGGTAGCTTCGTAGCGGGTGCCGGCTTTCTCCGCCCTATCAAATAGGCTACGAAGTTTGCCAGGGATGGCTTGTTTAGAGGCTTGGTGTTTGGACATTTGAAATCCTTAATCCTTTCTTAGGGAAGCTAGAGGTGGAGCAGGGCGGGAGGGGCAGGGCTACCTACGGCTGGTCGCCCGCCCCAGCCTCTAGCTACGGTTGAGTTTGACTCTAGTTTACCACCGTGGTGGTCATGATAGATTATAGCACAGATTGCCGTTCCCTGAGTGGTAACTGAGCTTGTCGAAGTTGCCGAAGGGAACCACCCGTTCCCTGAGCTTGCCCGTTCCCTGAGCTTGCCGAAGGGAACCACCTGTTCCCTGAGTGGTAACTGAGCTTGCCGAAGTTGCCGAAGGGAACGCTGGTTTCGGCAAGCTCAACCAGCGAGGCCGTTCCCGGAGTGGTAACTGAGCTTGCCGAAGTTGCCGAAGGGAACCACCCGTTCCCTGAGTGGTAACTGAGCTTGCCGAAGTTGCCGAAGGGAACCACCCGTTCCCTGAGCTTGCCGAAGGGAACGCTGGTTTCGGCACGCTCAACCAGCGGGACTGAGCTTGCCTAAGGGAACTAAGGGGCCTAAGTCAACTCAGCCGCCCTAAGCTCCGTACTGGCGACCCCCACCCGTAAGGTGGTACTCCCATAGGTCGCCCGTACCTCGACGGAGGCAGGGAAGGTGACTCCTTCGGGGATTAGAACCTCAAGCCAAGTCTTGCCAATACGGGGATAGATCTCCCCCCGTAACCCCCCAAGAAAGACCCCTTCTTCGGGCTTGGTTTTGTCAAGGTTGAGCCGTTCACCCCGTAACCGCAGGAGATGCCCTACGGCCCCTACATCGTACTGCTCAGTATTGACATCAAAGAGGGAGGAAATGACGGGGGTAACTTGATGGGTCACGCGGCTAAAGCTCACGAGTTGCCGCAACTTGGTCTGGCAGGCTTGCTTCATGCGAAAGACAACCTTGAATTGGGCGACCTCGCTGCTCTTCAAGGTGTGTTGGAGGTCGGTGGTACTGCCCTTCAAGGTCGGCAAGAGGCGGCCTAAGTGGCCCAGGTCTACCGCCTTCCCGCTGGCCAGCAAGGTGATGATTTCCGTGGGCAAGGCCTCCATCACCGCTTTCACATCTGTAGCATTTAAGGCTGTGCGCTCGGCGAGCGCTTGGGCTAAGGAATCCAGCCCCACCGTGGGGCAACTCACCAAGCGAAAGGAGTAGATCGGCTCGCCCTCCCGCGCTAGGCCGGTACGAATCAGCGTGTATTCAACCGTTCCAACATCGCCTCGTAACATCGCAGTGCTTTCCTTTCTGGACGATTAAGTCTAGCTCTTCCAAACTATCAAGTCTAGCTCTTCCAAACTATTAAGCCTAGATACCTGTCTCAATTAGGTCAAGATGGTAGTCGCAAACGTATCAGACTGATAGCTTGAAGCGTATCAGAGTGGTATTCTCAAGTAAGTCAGGCAGCTAGACTGATACGGATCTAAGAACAGTTTACCACTAAGTGAACGAATTGGAAAGTGTTAGGGCAGAGCAATATCTTAGGGCAGGGCTAGGTACTGGGAAAGGATGGGGCTGGGGAGGGGGAAAGGATGGGGCATTGAGTCGTTTGCACTGGGCAAATTCCTATGTTAGAATCCATCTCAAATTGTAAAAGGAGCTAAAGTCATGCCTATTCTAACACTTGACCTGCCCGACGTGGTTGTAGCGGAGATCGCTACGCAACAGATATCGCCCGACATTCTGCGCGGCATCTTTCTAAAGGGGTTGACTCAATGGCAGCAGAGTCAACAGCAGGGGCTATCTAAGGAAGGATGGGAGATCTGGCGACAGGAGAGTAAAGCCTTGGCAAAGCAGATTCTTAGCCGCCGCCAAGGGGAACCACTTGATCTGGAGGCTCTCTGGGAAGCTACCCTGCGAGATTTAGAGGAACATGATGACCACTTCCTTAGTGCTTGAGGCAGCCAAGCGTGTAGTTTTCTAGCGAAACTCCCCAGGCGCTCTGAGCAAGGCGTTTGACATCCAAAGGTTTTAGTTGTATACTGCGAGCCGCAGCTTGAAAAACAGCTTGGGGTTCGTTCTTATCTGGCACTAACGGTTGAGCCTCTTTCTCAACCGTGACTGGTGAGTGGGTTAGCCTAACGTTAGCGAATTGTATTTTTGAGCGGCGTTGCTAATCTTCCAGATAAGCTAATAGGAGACGGTATGGACGGTAATGACAATTTAGTTTACGGCGATAGGTTCTTCCCGACTCACCAACCGTACCCTGGCAGGAGCCTCTGTCTGGTATAAAGGGCTGTCTTCCTCTACTAAGACGCTTCCCCTTATAGCCCTCTGCATAAAGGCCTCCGCAAACCCATGGTGCGGGGGCCTTCCTGCGCCTCCTGCTAGGGAGGCCTGCCTTCGGTAACTTCACCTGATCGCCCCTTTCCAATTCGCAACGGCCTCTTAAAACTTGTCTCGGCAGCTGCGTTCCCTATCGGCCATGAGCCTATAGGGCTACCTTTGTGCGGCTTGATTTGATCTTCGATCTGAATGCCTTTGGAGGGTATGGTACAATTGAATGAAACAACCTTTGCCAGCTATGTCCAAGCACGCTATCACCAAGCGAGTGAAGGCCCCTTGACTGACTTCCTCAGTCGGCGGGGAGGCAACCTTTACCTTGGGGATGCGCTAAATCTGAATGAACTTGTGGCCCGCTATGGCGCACCGTTGGAAGTAGTCTATTATCCCCAGATTACTAAGCAGATTCGCCAGATGCAAGCTTGGGCCCAGGAGGCCCGTGAGGCAACGGGTTATCGGGGGAAGTTCCTCTACACCTATGCTACCAAAGCTAACTTTGCCGCCGAGGTAGTCCAGACGGCCTTAGCTGCGGGGGCCCACTATGAGACCTCAGCAGCAAATGATGTTGAGATTGCCCATTACCTGTGGGAAGAGGGTCTCTTACCCCAAGCGCGACTGATCCTTTGCAACGGGTCAAAGGAACCCCATTACTTAGCGGCGATTCTTAACTTACGGCTGGCGGGGCATCCCAATGTCCTCTCGATTCTCGATGACCTTGAGGAGCTAGAGGAACTGCGAAACTGCCCATTACCGTTAGCCTTTGGGGTAAGGGAAAGGGCTGCTGGCAACCGGGCCGGGAATCATCTAGGCAACAACCGTTTCGGGTTGACTGGGGCGGAAATAGAAGATGTTGTGAAGCAGCTGGAAGGTAGCCCACATCGCCTTATTTTGTACCATGCCATGGTCGGCACACAGATCGAAGATAGTGACCATTTCTTAGCCCTCCTCCACGACTCAATGATTGCCTATTGCCAGCTCCGGCGGAAGGTTCCCTCCCTGCGCTACTTTGACTTTGGGGGCGGGATGCCGACCTCTGGGTATAAGCTAGATTTCAAGTTTGACTATGCTGCTTTCATGCACCGTCTGATGGCTCAAATGCGCTTGGTCTGCCAAGACTATAACGTTCCCATGCCCGACCTAATTGGGGAGTTTGGGCGGTATACGGTGGCCAACCATAGCCTCTTCCTCTTTGAAGTAGGGCACGTCAAAGCGGGCCAGCAAGATGCACCTGCTTGGTATCTTCTGAATGGGAGCTTGATGGTCAGCTTCCCCGATATGCTTTTAGTCGAAGACCAGGAGTTTGTAGTTCTTCCCCTAGACGATTGGGATGCGCCTGTAACTCCTGTGAGGCTTGCGGGGCGGCGGACATGTGATTCAGATGATCTCTACCCTCGCCCCCACCAAGAACCGTTACTGCTCCCTGCGACGGGGAAGGGCTTGACGGTAGCGGTCTGTGGGGCGGGGGCCTATCAGCAGATGATAGCAGGGCGTGGGGGAGCGCACCATTGCCTTAATCCAGAGCCTAGAAGAGTGGAGGCGCGGGAAGTAAAGGGGCAACTTATCTTGCGGAGCCAGGCCCCGCAAAGCAAAGCCGCTATTATGCAGCAGTTAGGCTATGCACCGAGTAGAGTTGCAATCCCTCTCCCGCAAGTAGCTCATCGCAAAGCCAGCTAAAAGAGAAGCTTGCCAAAAGCCCAAGGGGTTTGTCGCCCTTTGGGTCTTCACTTGGGAAGCCTTGCAAAGTGTGTTATACTGACTCTAGCGCGTCTTTTTCTCTTTAACAAAGGTAGGAAAACTATGGAGACTGAAGCGAAGTTTCACGTTATGGATCCCAGTGTTTTCAAGTCACTGGTGGCTCTTTCCCACCTTGGCCCCTACACCTTGCAAGTCGTCCCCCAGGCTGAAGATCAGCTCAATACTTACTATGATACAGCCGACGGGAGATTACGATCTGCTTACTATGGGCTGCGGCTGAGGGAGGTTGAAGGGAATTCAGTTGTTACGCTAAAGGGGCCAGGCTGGGTCGAGGGAGGAATTCATCAACGGGGGGAGTGGGAAGTCGAAGCGCAAGATTACGACCCAAAGACGTGGCCTGCTAGTGAAGTTAAGGATAAGGTCATGAATCTCATCGGGGAACGACCTCTCCAACCCTTTTGCACCATCACGACTAATCGGCAGCACCTTCTGGCTATTCGGCATGGGCAAGCGGTTGCCGAAATCAGCTTGGATAGTAGCACGGTTAGTGTAGGCCATTTGCAAGAGAGCTTTTACGAAGTAGAGATTGAACTAATCTTAGTGGGAAATCGCAGTGACCTTGATGTGTTGATGGCGGCTTTGCAAGCCCAAAACATGCCCCTTATGCTTGAGAACCGTTCTAAGCTAGAGCATGGTCTAGCCCTTTTAGACCAAAGCAGGAGAGATAATAAAAGTGAAGATCGAACTACTTCAGGCCCAGCATCAAGTTGACTTGGCTCATGGACGCTCTGTAGCTACTTTAGCCTTGCAACTATTCGCTAAGATGCAAGACCTCCATGACCTTCCCCCACGGGCCCGTCACCTGCTGGAGGTTGGGGCCCTCCTTCACGACTTAGGCTTGGCAAGTAACCCTCGTTTGCATCACCTTACGGGGCGGGATCTTATTCTTGAGTCCCAAATTGCTGAATTAGCTGAAGAGGAGGTTCCGCTTGTTGCATGTTTAGCTGCTTTCCATCGCAAGAAGGTGCATCCTGAAGCTGAAGTAACTTACTTAGCTCTGCGGCCAAAGGCCCAGACTTTGGTCTTACAATTGGCAGCTATCTTGCGGGTGGCTGACGGGCTTGACTTTTCCCATACCCAAACGACGCAGCTTACGGCATGTAAGGTGAAGGAGGGAGAAGTAATCCTTCATTTGAAGGGGCCTCAAGCAGCAGAGGACGGAGCACGAGCGATCAAGAAAGCTGACCTATGGTTAGAGGTCTTTAAGCAACAGGTGAAGGTCAAGATCGCTCTAACCCCTAACCTTTCCAAAGAGCAACCTCAATTGCCTCAACCTTTGCTCCCTCCTTCGCCAACCAAAGAAGTTCTTACTGAAGTAGGGCGACGCTTGTTGCGGCATCATTTTCAGCAGATGCTGCGCGAAGAACAGAAGGTCTTTGCGGATAAAGACCCAGAAGTTGTCCATGCTATGCGCGTTGCTTCGCGGCGGTTACGGGCGATCTTGCTGATTATTAGCGCGGTAGCTCCGCCTAAGCAAGTGCAAAAATTTCGGCGGGAGATTCAGCAATTTGCCCAAAGGTTAGGCAAGGTTCGCAGCTATGATGTCTTTCTCGCCCAGCTAACCCAGTTTACTAAAAGTTTGGCTCAGGAGCAGCGCCGCGAACTTGAAGCGCTCCAGACGGCCCTTCACCATGATCGGTCTATAGCTTGGGCGGCCCTTGTGAAGTATCTTGAATCCCCCCAACACGCGACCTTCAAGCAGACCTTTGCTAACTTCATCACGGCTAAAGCTGAAGGTTGGAAGCTAAAGCTCCAGATCCGGGATGTGGCGGGAAGCATTACTTGGCAAAGCTACGAAGCGTTACGTTTGCACGAAACCCTTGCTTCAGGGGCTACCCTTCAGACCTTTGCAAATTGCCAAGGGGACGTTGCCAAGCTCAAAGCGCTGCTTGAAAACCTGCCGCAGCAAGAAGCTTTGCATGATTTACGGATTACGGGCAAGCGGTTGCGCTATGTACTGGAGATCTTTGCGGAAGCTTTTGGGCCCCAAACGACGCAGGTTCTCAAACCTTTGCAGACCCTTCAGGAGCAATTAGGGGAATTGCAAGATTTGGCTGAAACTCGTACCTTCATTGCTACTTTTGCTCCCGCTGGAGAAACTTTTCAACTCTTTGAGACTTATCTTGCCAGTTGCGAGACAACTTGCGCTCAAGCGCTGCCTGACCTTCCCCAGACGTGGGAACATCTGATGAGCGAAACTTATCGGCGGGAACTGCTAGAATTGATTGTTCGGCTGTGAGGGGAAGGGATTGAAGAGGGAAAGGGTTGAAGGGTTGAAGGGTT
>DCSM01000147.1:1279-4710 GCA_002325605.1 Chloroflexaceae bacterium UBA1466 | reverse complement strand
AACTTCGCTTTCCTGGGGCAAAAGGGTCGCCAGCCACGCTTGATCGTTTTGCACAACGGATTCCAACAAGGCATCATTTGCACAAGAAAGCGTAATCTGGTGGGCAAAAGGGAGGATTTCAGCCAGGTTTTCGGAGGCCCAAGCAGTCAGACCATTCCCGCCAGACTGAGCCTCAACGAAGTACAAGCGGCGCAAAGTAGGATCGTAAGCGGGCACAAGATCGGTGAACGTAGCTAAGGCCCGCAAAGGTAAAGCTGCTACCAAAGCCCAACCTGTCAGTTGCCCAAGCTCCGGCAAGGTGGCAGCGAGGTCGAGCCAGAAAGCCGGAGCCGCCCAGCGCGTCGTGAGAGGAGTTTCAAGCTGCTGGTCGCTGAAGATACTTTCCATCCGCGCTTCACGGTAGCCATAAATTTCTTCTTCAATAACCACGCGCCCCCAATGAATCGCTTGCTCATTGCAGCCGTGGCAAAGGACTTCCTCGCGCACCTCAACCTTGCAACGCCGCAGGGGAAAGGTCCGCCGTTTGGGATCATCAACGCGCAAGGTCAAAGCATTGGTTTCAGCATCCCGATAGGCAACACCACTCCCGCTCCGGCCTGGAGGAAGGGTCGCTTCCTGAAAACCCCAGCGATTAAAGGCCGCTGGGTCAAACAACCCAATCAACCCACCTCCCTCATTGTAAAGGAAGGAAACCGCCTCACCCGCTGCTTTAAGCCCCAAACCTTCATAAGGGTCACCTGCCGCAGACAAAGGTTGCCAAGCGATGTTTTGATTGTCGGGCAACTGACTTAACCAATTGCGCTCGACCAACCGCTCGACCAAATCTGTCGCTTGCCAAGCAAGAACTTCGGGAGCCGTAAGAGGTTGTTCCATTGCCGCGCAGAGAAGGTGTTGGGCCGTGATAAAAGTATTTTCAGCAGGTGCAAACCAAGCAGGTGGCTGCCGCGCTTCCAGCAAATCGCTTGGCCTTTGGGCCAGGGCCCGCTCCGTAAGCGAATTGCCCAAGACCACCAGCACGAGTTGTGCGCCACCGGCCAACGCTTTGTGCAGGGGCAAATGAGAGCTAGGATAGCCCGCAAAGATTTGCACGGGAGCCGCATTCGGCTTAGTCCCCACGCTAATGCGGCTGGATGTCCCAGCTAAAAGGGCGATTAAGGGCAATTCAGCTTCTTCGCAAGTAATATGCACCCGAAAGCCCTCGAAGTTAAAAGCTCGCGCCAGCGCCACGGCTTCCGCCAGTCGCTCCTCGCCCGATTGCCAAACCGCTAAGACCGTCGCGGGAAGCTCATCGTCATTGACGGGGATAATGCGCCAGGGCTGGCCCGTAAGGGTAAACAAATTTGTGGCCGCCTTGGTGACTTCGCCCAGCGTCGCCAAGCGCATGGGCGGTTCTTGCGCCGGGTTTAGCCGTGAACTGCGCCAAAGCAGCCAAGCCAAATGCGCTGCCGCCACTCCGCTATAATGTTCGGCATCGGCGACCAGAATCAGGCGCAGCTTGGCCCAAAAAGGCAGCCAGGCTCGATCATGGTAGCGCAACAACCGTTCGTGTAAAACTTCAGGTGTGGTCAGCAGAATCGCCGCCCGACTGGCAATGCGGGGCGAAGTTTCGCTTTCAACATAAGCTGGTTCAAGGGGCACGGGCAAATGCTGGTTGAATTCATGCATTGCGGCCCAATGAATTTCAGCCAAAGTCTCAGTGGGGACTACAAAGAGCGCCTTTCCACCTGGGTGACTCTTCAAATCCTCGTTTAAGAGCAACTGAAGCGTTTGGCGGCCAAGCGACCCATTTCCTAATAAGCAAAAAGATTCGCGCTGGCGCAGCGCCGCCAAGGCCAAAGCCTGATGGGGGCGAAATGGCTCGGTGGTCATTGAGGTCCAGGCTTGGGCCAAGGTGGGGTTGAGGGCTAAATGATCGATCTCTTCCCCAGAACTCGATTCCAGCGAATGAAGGAGCAAGAGCGGGTTTTGCTTATCGCGCCCGCGCTGGCCCGCGAGGGCCCGCAACATTTCCACGAGTGAGCGTTCAGCCATCAGCATCTAACTTCTGCTTCTTGTATAGCGGGCAGCGCCCAGAGCTTCCGAAATTCAAGGCCTATTGTAGCACAGACCGTAAGCGGCAGTTGCAGCCATGCTATAATGCAACCAATGTTAAACAGGCAAGTCGAACAGGCTTCCAGCCTGGGGCTTAATTGTCTTAAAACAGACCAAAAGGCCTGTATTTATGAGGTGTGTATGATCAGCAACCGAATTTTGACAATCCAGGGTTACCAAATCTATCTCCAGGAAGCAGGCAGTGGCCCACCAGTGCTTTTATTGCATGGCTTTGCTGGTTCTTCCAATGAATGGCTCCCGACTCTCGAAGTCTTGGCGCAAAATGGCTACCACGGCATAGCCATAGACATCCTGGGCTTTGGGAAATCGGCTAAACCTTTGGAGGCCCCTTACTCGCTGGCCTTTTATGCGGAACTTTGTAAGGAAGTGTTGGCCCAGCTAGGGCTAAAAGAAGTCATTTTGGTGGGCCATTCGATGGGCGGGAAATTGGCTTTGGCCACAACGGTCCTTTATCCCCAGTGCGTCAAAAAGCTCTTTTTGGTGAGTCCTGACGGCTTTATGGAAATCCCCCTATTGATGAAAAAGGGAGGAGCGTCGCCATTGGTGGGCGCAGCGCTTACTTGGCTTTTGGCCCGCCCAAAACTCGTGCGCCTGCAATTGGAAGCGGCATTTTATGCTCCGGCGCTCTATCTCACGCCAGCGGTTCTGGCGCAAGCCAACGAAGCGCTTGGCCTGCCCGAAAATCGGCGGCTGATGGCTTTGTTGAGTCAACGCTATGAGCAGCTTGACCTTCAAGAAACTGGGCTGCGGGCCCGTTTGCCAGAACTTCGTTGCCCAACCTTGCTCGCCTGGGGCGAGCAAGATCGGATTCTTGAGCCAAAGAGTGGTAATGTGGCCCAGCGTGAGCTTCCCGCTTCCCGCTTAGTCTTTTTTCCGCGTTGTGGCCATTTTCCGCAGGTTGAGGCTTTTCGAGCCTTCCACGGCTTAATGTTAGGTTTTTTGGCCGCCTAAGTTTGGTTAGTTGCGGTCTACCAAACTCAGCACACTTTGGCGCATCCAATGCAAGCGCTGATCCATGCCTTCGGGCCGAATCCGCAAATCCTCATGCAATTCCCCGACCAGCATCCGAAACTCACTAATTGGGCCTTTGTTCTGTTCGGCACTCTGCCCGTAGGCGCGGTCAAGGGAAATGCCTACCATAACTAAAACCTGCTCGACCTCCGCAACATCATTGCTGTGCAAAGCGGCTTCCGCATCAGCAAGCTGGCTGGCGGCCCGCACGAGGTAATAGGCACTCCAAAGTCGTCGCTGTTCGGCCTGGAGTTTGCCGATGGGATTGCCTTCGGCAAGCTCCGGCAACGGCTCGGCAGGCTCCGGCA
>DCSM01000147.1:0-1185 GCA_002325605.1 Chloroflexaceae bacterium UBA1466 | reverse complement strand
CTCGGCAGGCTCCGGCAGCGGCAGCGGGGGAACCGTGCTAAATGAGGTCGGGTAAAGGTCGGGGAGGCTTGTGGGCCTGCCCAGCGCCTCTTCCGGGGTATTCAAGGTGGGAGCGGGGAGAATAACCAGCGTGGGAGCCAAAAAAGTGAACGAGGGCGTGGGCAAAAAGGGTGGCTCTTGTGATTGGTGAGCGCCGAATTGCGTTTGCAACCCTAAGCTCACCAGCACGGAGGCCACCGCCGTCAGGAGAAAAGGTAGCCCAGCCTTGAGGCGGGCCAGCCAAGCTGATTCGGAACCTGGCTGCAACATAAATAGACTGCGATAAGCCTAAATTTCATTGACGAGTAAAATGGATTGCGCGATCTCTTTCATCGGCTTGCGGGTATTCATGGAACTCTGTTGAATGCGCCGAAAAGCCTCTGCTTCGGTAAGATTATGCTTTTCCATCAAGACTCCTTTGGCTCGCTCGACTAATTTGCGCGTTTCTAAGGTCTCTTTGAGATCATTGATTTGGTGATCTACTGCCAGAAACTCTTGATAGCGGGCCAGCGCGATCTCAATCGCGGGGAGCAATTCAGCATCGCGGAAGGGTTTGACAATGTAATTGACCACGCCGGCTTCTTTAGCCCGCTCGACCAACTCGCGGTCTGAATAGGCCGTCAGAAGCAAAACAGGGGCGATCTTCTCCTGGGTCAAAATTTTAGCGGCCTGAATCCCATCCAAGCGGGGCATTTTAATATCGACTAACACCAAGTCGGGGCGCAATTCTCGCGCCAAATTGATTACACTTACCCCATCACCAGCTTCCCCGACGACCAAATAGCCCAACCCGACGAGGGTTTCTTTCAAATTCATCCGAATCAGCGACTCATCATCGGCAATTACTAATCGCGTTTGCGCCATAGCGCACCTTTTCCTTATCCCAAATAGAGGGTTTTTGCTTCCAAAAAGTGAATAAATTATAACACAGGCCCAGAACCTGGTCAATTAAAGCGGCCAAAACTTGCGCGGATAAAGCTCAAGTTAGAAAATCTCAGCGACCTTAATCATTTGCTCGCGTTCCGGCCCCACCGAAACGGCTCCCAGCCGAGCGCCGACCAATTGACACAGACGGGCTACGTAGACTTGCGCTTCGTCGGGCAAATCCTGGAAGCGCCGAATGTCGCTGGTCGGGGTTTGCCAACC
>DCSM01000186.1:43659-51650 GCA_002325605.1 Chloroflexaceae bacterium UBA1466 | reverse complement strand
GAAGGGCTTGGGGTCAACGAAGGGCTTGGGGTCTGCGAAGGACTAAGCGGAGGGGTCTCTGTGACATCCCCCGCAGCCAGCACTCGTTGCGGCTGAAGCGCGATGGGTTGCAGCCCATTGAGCAGAAGGCCAAGACCGAAGAGTGCGAAAAGCGTGACCAAATTTTTCCAACTCTGCCGAAATCCACCCATAGAAATAATCTTTAACCTTTTCATGACTTTCTTTCTCCGAAAGCAGACATTTCACTAAGAGCCATTTCTCTTAGTTATTCATCCAAACGCAAGGCTTTTTGGCTTTTTCTGCTACTGAAACGCATGTTATCTAATCATCATCTACATCTTACTTGGTTATCACGACTCAAAGAAGAAAGAAAATGCGTGAGATAAATTAGCAACAACTCTTTTCACCAGACTTACTTTTTGTGGTATTATTGCCCTAAGATTTTTTGATTTAAGGAGGATTGAATGCAAGTTGGCTTTGTCGGTTTGGGGAAGATGGGGCAAGCGATGGTTCCGCGCTTGTTAGCAGCAGGCTTTACCGTAACGGTCTGGAATCGGACCGCTGCAAAAGCTCAAGCGCTCATTGAAGCGGGAGCAATTCGTGCTGAATCCTTATCAGAAGTCGCTCAAAAGAGTGAACTGATCCTGACAATGGTCACAAATGATAAAGCTGTCAGGGAAATCTATGCTGAAACAACAGGTTTATTGGCTGGAGCTGTTGCTGGGAAGCTTTTTCTTGAAATGAGTACAATTTGCCCCAGTACAATTCAACAGATCGGGCAAGTAATCAGAGCGAAAGGTGCTGCCTTACTAGACGCACCGATGTCGGGAACGGTTGGCCCAGCGCGGGCCGGCCAATTACTGGCGCTGGTGGGCGGGGAAGCGGCTGATCTGGCGCGGGCGCAGCCTGTGCTGGAAGTCCTTTGCCGCCGGATTGCCCACCTTGGCCCTTTGGGAAGCGGTACGACGATGAAGCTCGTTTTGAATATGCCAATGGCAATTTATTGGCAAGCTCTGGCTGAAGCTTTAGCCATGGGCGTGCAAGCGGGGCTTGAGCTTCCCACAATGCTCGACCTAATCGCCGACAGCCCTGCAAGTTTAGCCGCTTTGCCCGCCAAAATCCCCGTCATTTTGGGGCAAGAGACTGCCGTAAATTTCAACTTGGCTGGTGTTCGCAAAGATTTAGTGGCAATGACGGCCACAGCCTTAGCTTTGGGCGTACCAACCCCCACGGGCACGGCCACGTTAGCCTCTTTCGCCGCCGCCACTGCTGCCGAGTGGGGCGAACGCGACCTCGCCGCCCTTATTCCCTACTACCTTGCAATGGTAAAGCAAAGTTGTGCCTAACCTTCCAAGAAAGAGGCAGCGAAAGCTGATTCTCTTTTGATTTTTCATGCCACTGATGGTAGAATGGAAGCCAGTTCCTTAGCTCTCTTCACAGGTTTTTATAATGAAACGATGCTTCACAGCAAAATACGATGACAAGATTCTCAATCGTTGGTTTCTTGCCCTCTTTTTTGCGCTCTTCCTCGCGGTCTCGCCCCCCAGTGCTGCCGCCCAGGATGCTCCCGTTGTCCATGCAGTTCTCTTTTGGTCAAAAGGTTGTGGCCATTGTCATCTGGTGCTAGAAAAGGTCTTACCGCCGCTTCAAGCAAAGTATGGGAAGCAACTTCAACTGCTCCTGCTGGAAGCGAGTGAGCCATTCGCCAGCGAACTTTATCAGGCCGCTGTAACAACCTTCCAGATTTCCGAAGGGCGACGGGGTGTACCAACTTTGGTGATTGGCGACCTTGTCTTAGTTGGCTCAAGCGAAATCCCTGAAAAATTGCCTGGCGAGATCGAACGGGGTTTGGCGGCGGGAGGCTTGGCTTACCCGCGCATCCCAGGGCTTGAGAAAGCCTTAAATGCCCAAGCTCCGCACCCAAATGCAACGGTACTACCTTCTTTAGAAGGAACGCCCGAAGCTGGGGCGCAGAGCAAAAAGGTTGATCTTCAGGCTGAAGCGGGCAAAGCTAAGAGCCTTACGCTTGCAATTTTGATCCTTGGCGGGATTGTTCTAGCCTTGGTGAATGTGTTGTTGCTTTGGGCCAAAAAAAGAGCCGCATGGGTTTTCCCCGCCGCGTGGGAAGGTTGGGCCGTCCCGCTTTTAGGCTTGCTTGGGCTAGGCGTTGCGGGCTATCTCGCTTACGTTGAATGGAGTTCTACAACTGCAATTTGTGGGCCGATTGGGGATTGCAACGCCGTCCAAAACAGCGAATTCGCCAAACTTTTTGGGGTTTTGCCTTTAGGTTGGGTCGGCGTTTTCGGCTACCTTGCAATTTTAGGCACGTGGCAGTTAGGCCGCAGCAAGAGCCTACCTTTCGCTGCGCTTGCTCGCCAGCTTGCCTTTGGCCTAGCGCTCTTTGGCACACTCTTTTCGCTTTACCTTACTTCTGTAGAAATTTTCGTGCTTCAAGCGGTTTGCCTCTGGTGTCTCAGTTCCGCAAGTTTAATGACTTTGCTGCTGCTCTGGTTACTACCGCCCGTCTTAGAACCTGCGGGGTAAGTTTGCCAAAGCCAACCGAAAATCTTGTCTTCTGAATGGTTTTAAGCTACAATGAGCAGGTGACAGATTAGCCAAGCGCTTTGAGCTTGGGCAAGGTAGCCTTTTTTCTGAATGCCGCGTGAGGAGGTGAATTTTAATGGCTGTTGAACACGTTAATGCTTCGAGCAGTTTAGCCGAGGTCGTTGACCGCATTTTGGACAAAGGTGTGGTCATTGATGCGTGGGTTCGGATCTCCCTGGTCGGGATTGAGATTCTCGCAATCGAAGCCCGTGTGGTCGTTGCTGGGGTAGATACCTACCTGAAATATGCTGAAGCCGTGGGCCTTACCGTTGCCGCACCAGCGTAAACTCGCTTTTATCTCCTATTGTCCCCAAAACCATGAGTAATGAGTGCTGAGGATGATAAAGTCAGAGCTACTTGAGTTTGTTGAGGGTTTGATTGTCTTTCAGCATTCATTATTCAATCTTAATTTAAGGTTTGTTAGCAACGATAGAGGAAAGCAATGGCATTAGCTGATGATCTCCACTCTTTGCGTGATCATCTGCTGGCGGCCCACCATGAACGCCAGACAGATGCCGCAACTAGGCGAGCAATGATCGCCACAGAATTAGCGGCCTTTGAGGCCGCGCACCAAGCAATGTCCGCCCAACAACGGAATTATCTCGAAACCTATCGCCAGACCCTGAACCGCAATACAACTAATTTTCTTAGTGAACAAACCACAGCGCATCAGGCGATGGCCCAAAGTCAGCGCGAGTCGCTGGCGGATTATACGCAAACGCTCCAGGAAGATACGACATCCTTTCTGAAAGAGGCGGATGCCGCACATCAAGCAATGGCCCAAAGTCAGCGTGAATCGCTTGCGGATTATAGACAAACGCTCCAGCAGGATACGACATACTTTCTGAAAGAGGCGGATACTGCTCATCAAGCGATGTCCCAGCAGCAGCGCGAAGCGCTGGCGGATTATAGACAAACTCTTCAGCAGGATACGACATCCTTTCTGAAAGAGGCGGATACTACTCATCAAGCGATGGCCCAAAGTCAGCGTGAAGCGCTCGCAGATTATAGACAAACCATTCAGGAAGATACGACATCTTTTCTGAAAGATTCGGATGTTGCTCATTGGGCGATGGCCCAGCAGCAACGCGAAGCGCTCACGGATTATGCTCAAACGCTCCAGCAGGATACGACATCTTTCTTGAAAGAGACGAATGCTGCTCATCAGGCGATGGCTGCTGAACAGAGTCAACGTTTGACCAGTGAGCGTTCACAATTAGCGGCTGAAGTTGCTGCTAAACGGGCTGCGCTTCAGGCTGACCATCGTGAAGCTCGGCGGGCTTGGCGCAGTTTGGGCGAAGCCAAACGGCAAAGTTCAACCGCGTCCAAGCCTCCCCTGCCCCTGCCAACACTCCCAAAAGTCCAAACTCCCCCGCCGCCGCCGGAGGCAACCCTTCCCCCACCTCCGCCGTCGGTAATCTCCCCCCCGCCGTTGGAACTTCAGGCTCCGCCGCCGCTGAAACTTCCAACTCCCCCGCCGCCGTTGGAACTTCCAAGCCCGCTGCCCCCACCAATTGAGCCTCAGGCTCCCCCGCCGCTGAAACTTCCAACTCCCCCGCCCCCAGAAACCCCGCCACCTACTCCAGAACCGCAAAGCAAACAAAGTTCTGGGCTGGTGGCGGCTCAGGTGGTTGATGCCAAGCAACAACTTAGCATCAACCAGGCGGGCATTAGCGTTTACGCCCAATTGCCGCGAGTCGCAAAGCTTTTGAAGGAATTACGGACGGCTCCCTCAAATCCAACCGCCAAACAGCGCCAACAGCTTGTCCGTCAATTTGATTCGTTGCGCGAGAGTGTTGTTTCTTTTCTGCGAGAGTTGGATCTTACTTATCAGAATGCAGATAATGAACAACGCTTGCATTTGAGCGATTACATCAATGGTTTGATTGGTAACACAGCGTCTTTATTCAGTGAGATAGATGTTATCTCTGAAGCAAAGGACAGTGAGCAGCAGCAGAATCTAACAGAATTTAGTAATGACTTACGGAGCAACTTAAAGACCACCTTGGAAAAGCTGGAAGCGGCTCACCAAGCGATAGTAGCTGCACCTTGGCAACGCCTGACTGCTGAACGAATCCGCTAAAAAGAAGAGTTTATGCCCGTTTCACCCAAAAATCCTAATCCAACGACGATAATTTCGTTGCGTCCGCGCCCCGACTTTATCGAAACTCCTGCGGTGCAAGAAGTTACGCGCCGCACTTTGACTTACCTTGAGGCTGGGTTTCCTGTCCACTTGCGCGGGCTGGCGGGGACAGGCAAAACGACGTTGGCCCTGCATATTGCCGCCAAAATTGGGCGGCCCGTGGTTTTAATCGTCGGTGATGAGCAATTAAGTACGGCTGACCTCATTGGTGGGCAGCAGGGCCATCGTTATCGTCGCGTGGTAGACCGTTATATTCATTCAGTGCTAAAGTATGAAGAGGATTCGACGCAGCATTGGGTTGATAATCGCTTGACCACTGCTTGTCGTGAGGGTTTTACCCTCATTTATGATGAGTTTACGCGCTCGCGCCCCGAAGCCAATAATGTTTTATTGACGATTTTGGAAGAGCGCCTCCTGATTGTACCAAGTAGCCTGCGCGAAGAATCTTATTTGAAAGTTCATCCAGAGTTTCGCGCTATTTTGACCAGCAATCCGCAAGAGTATGCGGGGGTTCATGAAGCGCAAGATGCCATTAGTGACCGTTTGGTAACACTGGATTTAGATTACTATGACCGCGAAACGGAGATTACGATTACGGCGGCGCGTTCGGGCGTAGCTCCAGCGGTAGTCGCGCCGATTGTGGACATCGTGCGTGATTTTCGGACATCAGGAGAGTATGATCAAGCCCCAACCTTGCGAGCGTGCATTATGATCGCACGGGTGGTGGCCCAGCAGAAGTTTCAGGTCGCGGCCAGCGACCCTCATTTTATTGCGCTTTGCCTCGACATTTTAGAATCTAAGAAATTATTTTCCAAACAAGCTCGTGAGCAACGGGGGCAGCAACGCAAGATGCTTTTGAGTTTAATTGAACATCACGTGGGCAAGAAAAAAGCGTAAAACAGGCATCCTGCCTGTCAAAAACCCGTAGAATAGGCATCTTTGCCTGTTAAAACTCGTAGAATAGGCATCCTGCCTGTCAAAAACCTGTAGAATAGGCATCTTGGTAGTCCTGTAAAGGTATTGGACTTTTGGATGGCTTTTTGGTAAACGGAATCCGATGGCTTTAGCCATTGGCCCCCAAAGGCTAAAGCCTTTGGCCTTCTGGATCATAACCTTCACCACTCCTGACTTTAGCACTACCGTAATTTTGCCTGTTAAAACGAGAAGGATCTTTAGATGAAAATCAAAGGAATGCGTGATATTTCGACCTTCCAAGGGTTAAAGCAGCGTTCGGCCCCCACAGATCGCAAGAAAGCCATGATGGAATTAGCGCGTTTGGAACATACCAAAGTTCGCTTAGAACGTGAATTAGAGATGTGGGTGGGGCATCAAATGCGGACGAAACGCCAGGTTGACCAAGTCAAAGAGCGGATTGGGCTTTTGCGCCAAACCCTTATTCACGCTGATCCTGAAGAGGAAAAAGAAACTCTTTCGCCCGCAAAAGCGCAATCTGAGCCAAACGAGACCAAACAAACCGCATGGAAAGAAGTTTCGCTAGATTATTAAGCGAGGGATATTATGAATGAAGCTGAAATCCCAGAGAGTAAGTATGTTTATTGCATCATTCGCTGCGATGAACCACAACAATTTCATAGCAAAGGAATCGGTGAACGTGGTGAGAAAGTCTATACGGTCCATGCCAATCAGCTTGCAGCAGTAGTTAGTACTTCGCCGATCATTGAATATGATAGTTCTCGTCGCAATATGATGGCTCATACGCTTGTTTTGGAAGAGGTAATGCAGCGATTTGCGATTTTACCTGTGCGTTTTGGCATCATTGCCCCCAACGAGAAGACTCTTCAGGAGCAAGTTTTGGTACGGCGCGTTGGCGAACTTAATCGCCTGTTGGATGAAATGGAATCCCGAATCGAAGTTGGGCTTAAAGCCTTTTGGTATGAAGAAGCAATTTTTCAAGAGATTATCACTGAAACCCCAGAGATTAGGCAGTTGCGCGATAGTTTAGCGGGCCGTTCAGCTGCCGAAACCTATTATGAGCGCATTCGGTTGGGCGAAATGATTGAAAAAATGATGGATAAAAAGCGGGAACTAGATTCGCGCAAAATTATGCTGCGCCTTCGCCCTTTAGCCCATAAAACCCGCGTCAACAACATTATTACCGATAAGATGGTTTTGAATGCTGCGTTTTTAGTAGATCGCCAACAAGAAGCTGCTTTTAACCAAGAAGTTCAACTCCTCGATGCTGAAATGAAACAACGCCTGATTTTCAAATATGTCAATTCTGCTCCGCCTTACAATTTTGTCAATTTAGTTATTCACTGGGAAGAGCAGCCAAATTAAGGTTTTATCATGGGTCTTCTGACCGATATTCTAACTTTTCCCATCCTTGGCCCGATCAAAAGCGTCTTTTGGGTGGCCGAAAAGATCAACGAACGAGTCGATCAAGAGCTTTATAGCGAAGGTAATGTCCGCGCAAAGTTGCTTGAATTAGAATTGCGTTATGATTTGAATGAAATTACAGAAGCAGAATATCTGAAAGCTGAAGAGGAATTGTTAGCATGGTTGAAAGTCATTCGCCAACGCCGCGCCGCAAACTGACGGGAATCGAAATTGCGCTGCGGGCTAAAGAACAATTAGAGACTTTGACGGGACTGAAGTCTGACACGGTTTCAAAACTGCTCAAAGACCAAGAGGTCTGGCAGATTGATGTTGAAATGATTGAATTAAAAAGCATTCCTGATACAAACGATGTGTTAGCAACTTATGAAACGTTGCTTGACGAAGCGGGCGACCTCCTCAGCTACCAACGTACCCAACGTTACCATCGAGGACAAGTCAAATAATGAGAGTTAAATAGCATTATGCCCGAACATCGCCTGCAACATTCCACGCAAGCGACCAATCTTGCGGATATTTTAGAGCGCGTGCTGGACAAAGGCGTGGTTGTCGCTGGGGACATCACCATTTCGTTAGTGGGCGTTGAGTTGCTGAATATCAAGATTCGGCTGCTGATTGCTTCGGTGGATAAAGCCCTGGAAATGGGCATCAATTGGTGGGAAGCTGACCCGACTTTGTCGGTGCGGGCGCGGCAGCTTGAAGCTGAAAATCAGGCTCTGCGGGCCTATCAACTGACTGACCAGCAACAGACGCAACGCATTCAGCAACTTTTGACTGAAAATCAGCAACTTTCAGAACGCATTACGGCTTTAGAACGGCAACTTACAAACTTAAAGGGGAAATGATGCCTGAGTCAAATCAAAATGGGTATTATCTCTATGGAATTGTA
>DCSM01000186.1:35456-43525 GCA_002325605.1 Chloroflexaceae bacterium UBA1466 | reverse complement strand
GGCCATAATCAGCCCCGCCAGCCGCACTGATTATCGGCGTTTAGAGCGGCAGGAAGCGATTCAAGCCCTAGCCATTCACCAACGTGTTACTGAAGTGGTTTTACGCGAATTTGTCCTTTTGTCCGTCAAATTTGGCACAGTTTTGCCTACAATCGCTCATATTGAACGTTTGCTGACTCAAGGAAAAGCGCTTTTTCAAGAACAATTTGCGAAATTCACCGATTCTGTGCAAATGGAAATCGTTGTCCTTTGGGATGTCGCTAAAGTTCTGCAAGAAATTGGTAATCAAGAGCAAATTGTTCAGCTTAAAACTCAATTAGCTTTGCAACCTCCAGAGGAAACCGTCGCTGAACGAATCGCGTTAGGCAAAATGGTTAAAGCGGCTTTGGAATGGCGGCGCTCTGAATTGCAAAACAGCTTGATTTCTTCTTTGCGCGAAGTTGTTTTAGATCTCATCAGCAATCCATTGATGGATGATTCAATGGTTGCAAACGTTGCTTTGCTGGTCAATCAGGAGTGTCGGGAGAAATTGGAAGAACGCCTTGTAGCTTTAGATAGAGAATTTGAGAATCAGTTTATTTTTCGCTGTATTGGCCCTTTGCCTCCTTATAGTTTTGCTACCGTAGAGATTCAAATTCCTACTTTTGAAACGCTTAATAACGCCAGATTGCGACTTGGTTTGAGCGAAAAAGCTACTGCGCTTGAGATTAAACAGGCTTATCGGCATTTGGTGACCGCGCTGCACCCCGACCAAAACCCCGAAATGCCTGATGCCCAAGCCCAGCTTCAAGAAGTTATCCAGGCCGCTGAGTTGCTGAATCTCTTTGTCGAAAGCCAGAGTTTAGCGAAAAACGAAGCCCAACCCGTTTATGATTTTAGTGAGGCTACGGTAGCGCAAACATTCCTTATTGTAGTACGAAGACAAGAAATAAAAGGCTAAAAATGGCGGCGGGCGCACCACGATTTTTCAATAACGCAGCGCAAAAACTGCTCCTTTTTGGGGGCAAAGGCGGGGTGGGCAAAACCACCACCGCCGCCGCTACCGCGCTAGGTTGGGCTGCCAAAGCCGCTCCCCTGCCTATTCTCATCGTTTCTACCGACCCCGCCCATTCCCTGGGCGATAGTTTTGCCCAACCCATTGGCGATCTAATTACTTTAATTGACGGCACTGAAAACCTCTTTGCCCGCGAAATTGATGCTGCGGCCCGTTTAGAAACCTTCAAACTAAAAGAAGGGGCGCTTTTAAGAACGATTGCGGATCGGGGAACTTATTTTGATCAGGAAGATATTGACAAATTCTTTGATCTTTCGCTCCCTGGCTTAGATGAATTGATCGCTATCATTGAGATCGCCTTGCTCGTCCAGGAGCAACGCTATCGTTTAGTGATTATTGATACGGCCCCAACGGGCCACACTTTACGTCTTTTAGCTTTACCTGCTTTGCTGGCCGATTGGCTAAGAGTGCTTGACCTCATGTTAGCCAAGCATCGCTATATGATTTCGGTCTTTAGACCTTATCGCCCTGACGAAACCGATGCTTTTCTGACTCAATGGACAACTAATTTGCAATTACTGCACAAGCTCCTTACTGATAAAGAGGCTACGGAGTTTGTGCCCGTAATGCTGCCTGAAGCGATGAGCATCGCTGAGACGGAGCGCTTAGTGCAACAACTTGGCACTTGGCAGATCGCTGTTCAAACGATTTTTGTCAATCGGATGCTTGCAGAAAGTGCATGTCCCTATTGTGAAGAACGGTCTCAGGAGCAGAAAAAGCATCTTCTGGAAATCAAAGCTCGTTTTTCAGCTTATGAAATCCGAACAATTCCTCTTTTTTCGAGCGAAATTCAAGGTCAAGCCGCGCTAAAAACTTATTTACAAGCTATATTGGAAACTGAAGCTCAAGCCCCTGAGCCTAAAGTAGAAAAATTTGCCCAGAAAACTTCGCAAGACAAATTAGAAACCAACAAAATCTCAGATCTCTCTAAGTTAAAGCTGATTCTTTTTGGCGGAAAAGGCGGAGTTGGTAAAACCACGATGGCGGCAGCCACAGGGATCCAACTTGCTCGCCAAAATCCCGCCGCGAAAATTTTGCTCTTTTCCACCGACCCAGCCCATTCTTTGGCCGATAGTTTTGCCCAGCCGATTGGGAATCAAATAACTGCAATTGACGCTGTCCCAGGTCTCTTTGCGTTGGAAATGAATGCTTCAGAACTCTTTAAGGAACTCCAGCAAACCTACGCAACCGATATGCAAGACCTGTTTTCGGCTTTAACGCAGCAGAATTTTGATGTGCCATTTGATCGACAAGTGATGGAAGAGCTTATTTACCTCACACCTCCAGGGCTTGATGAGGTTTTAGCTCTCCTGAAAATCACGGATTTTATGGCTGAAGCACGTTTTGAGACTTATTTACTGGATTTAGCCCCTACAGGCCACGCTTTACGCTTTTTAGAAACCCCTAAACTTGTGCGCCAGTGGTTTACCACCTTCTTTAAGCTCCTTCTGAAATATCAGGGCGTAGTCGAATTGCCGCCCAGTGCTGAAATGTTGCGGGTTAAAGCGAAACAGTTGCGCCAAATTTCCCAACTTTTGACCAATTCTGACCTTTGTCAATTTATTCTCGTGACGCTCCCTGAGAGCTTGGCTCTGTTGGAAACGCAACGACTTCACCAACAACTTGCCACGCTAGGTGTTGCTTGTCGGTGGATGATCATCAATATGCTGCTACCTCCTTCCAATTGTGCTTTTTGTAGAACCATTCAGGGAGCGCAACAACAACAATGGAAGACTTTTGCCCAAAGGGCCCTCAGCCCAGTGCCTGTTCTCCGTTTTCCCCACGAAATTCGTGGCCTGGCAGCGCTCACGCGCTTGACTGAGAATCTTTTCGAGAACGACCATGGATGACGAGCGAAAAAGCGGCTTGACCAAGCCTTTCAAAGAAGGTCTGCCCGACGTGTACGGTGAAATGATTCGGCAGATCGTGGTGGAAGCCCGCGCTGAAGCTATGTCTGAAGCTAAGGACATCATCAAAGAAGCGATGTTAAAGGCGATTCTGTCCCTTGCTTTGGATGATCTGGCCGTGAATCAAGCCCTCGGAAGTAGGAATTTAGCTACCGAATCGCAGACCGAAGAACGGCTGCGGCGGGAAATTGAGGTGGTCCGAAAACGAATTGCCGAAAATGAGCATCTCCTCAACCAGATCGCCATGCCCCCGCCGGAGTTAGCAACCCCGCCTCAACCGCCCCCGGCCCGCAAAACGACCACTTCGCCTTCTGCTTCGCGCAGCCAGCCCCGCGCTCCTGTGACAAAAGTGATGACCATGGAAGAGGAAGAGGCGCTGGCCTTTGAACCCCAGGAACCCCCCCCACGGGCCCCTGTCACGGCGGTGATCGAAGACCCAGACGCATTTCGGTTTAATGAATCCCAAAATGGGCAGCAAGGAGCCAAAGGACATCCCAAGCAGCAAACCTCAACCAATGAGCATGCTAGAGCAGCCACGGAAGCCTATTATATCTATGGCATCGTCCCGGATGTTTCCAAGCAAATCCTGCAAGATTTGCCCGAAGATGGCATTGATCCCGATTATCCCGTCGCTATCTTACCTCATCGGAACATTCAAGCAGTTTTAAGTAAAGTTTCGTTGCTTGATTTTGGGCAAGCTGAACTCAAAGCGAATATGCAAAATGTGCTTTGGCTTGAGTCCCGCGTCAGAGTCCATCAAATTATCTTAGAATCTGTTTCAACCAACGCTACCGTTGTTCCAATGCGCTTTTGTACGATCTATCGCACCGAAGATCGGGTGCGGGAAATGTTAGACCAGCACTACAACGAGTTTTTGGAAAACCTGCTGCGGTTGGAAGGCAAGCATGAGTGGAGTGTCAAGATTTTTTGCCGCACGGATATTTTATCCGAAAGAGTAGAGGGTTCAAACACCCGGGTGCGCGAGATTCGGGCGGGGATTCTTCAAAAGTCAGTAGGGGCTGCTTATTTTCTGAAAAAGCGGATGGATCAGGTGATTTCTGAGGAAATGGATCTTGACAAAGAACTTTGTGTCCACGCCAGCCATGATCGCCTTTCGCAACATGCCGCCGAAGTTACTTCTTGCCCCTTACAACGCAAAGGCACAAATTCGGCCCAGGAAGATATGGTCTTTAATGGAGCCTATTTAGTGGCTGAAGAACGTTTAGCAGGGTTTCAAGCGGAGCTAAAAAGCCTGGTAGCTAAATTCTCAGAGCATGGATATCGGTTTGAACTGGTTGGGCCTTGGCCACCTTACAATTTTGTAACCGTTGGGCTAGGAAGGTATATCGAAGATGAGGAATAATTCGCCTGATCTGGCGCAACAAGTGACTTTGCTTGATCTCTTAGACCGCATTTTACAGAAGGGTGTTATTATTCAAGGCGATCTTACCCTGGCCGTAGCCGATGTCGACCTCGTTTATGTTGGTTTGCGACTCCTTTTAACCTCGGTAGATACAGCCCAAAAGATGCGCTCGGCAGCCTATCCGCTTGAGCCATCGAGGCCCAGCTTGGCCCCAAAAACTCCTTTTTGATGCTCTATCTTTACGCAATCATTGATCAGTCACTTCCCCGCTTGCCCATCACCGCTGGCTTGGCGGGGACGCGGCTTTTTAGCCTTGGCTATGGCGACCTCGCCGCCATCGTGAGCGAAGTTGCGGCTCCCCTGCCCCAGCCTACTGAAGCTAACGCTTGGCAGCACGAAGCGGTCATTGAAGCCTTTATGGCCCAGCAGACCGTTCTCCCCGTGCGCTTTGGGACAGTTTTTTCTAGTGAAACAGCGATCAAAAGCATCTTAGAAACTCATTATTCCAGCCTCATTGCTGATCTGCAACGCTTGCGGCACAAAGTTGAGTTGGGGCTGCGTGTCTTATGGCCCGCGCAAGCCGAAGTACCGCTTTCGCCCCCAAAGGTCAGTGGCGAAACGGCCAAAACTTATCTGCGGGCGCGATTGGCTCTTTCGCAGCAAGCGCAGGCCCAGCACCAGGAAGCGGAAGCTTTAGCCCAGCGGATTCATACTCCTTTGGCCCAACTTGCGCTGGAGCATACATCCCAAATCTTGCTTACTCCGCGCCTCCTTCTAACGGCAGCCTATCTTTTGCCCCAAGATCAAGTAAGTTTATTTCAGCAGAAAGTCCTTGAAAGCCAAGAGCTTCGGCCCGCTTTGCAAATTCTCTCTACTGGCCCCTGGCCAGCCTATAATTTTATTAGGGTGAAACTCAATGAATGAGAAATTACTTCATCTTTCAGGCGATTTAGCTGAATTTGCAACTGAAATGGAGCGGTCTCGCCCAACTTTACCGCAACGAATCAATGCGGACCCCGAAGAGGTTGAACGCGGGTTGGCTAAATTAGTTTTGACCTTGATTGAGCTTTTGCGCCAACTGATGGAACGCCAAGCGCTCCATCGCTTAGAGGCTGGAACCCTGAATGATGCTGAAATTGAGCGGTTGGGTGAGACCTTCTTGAAGCTCCAAGAGCGGATGGAAGAGTTAAAGCAGACTTTTGGGTTGGAAGGGGAAGAGCTAAACCTCGATCTGGGCCCCCTCGGTAATTTGCTTTAAGAAGCCCCAAAAAGGCCTTGCACAAACTTTCTGTGCAAGGCCCTTTTTGTCCTCAAGGCTCCCTTCGTAATCACCCAGACTTCTTATTAAGCGGCATAGCTTTTTAGCCCTGCCTCACGGTCAGGGTAGATTTTGAAGAGCGTATCAAAGCGGCTTTTGTGGAAGATTTCAGCGACTTGGGTCTGTAAACCACTCAGCCGCAAGTCGCCCCCAAGCGGTTGAACCGCTTTGAGGTTGGTGAGCAACATCCGAAGCGCAAGACTGGCGACGAAATTCACATCTTTCATATCTACCAAAACTTTGCCTCGGTGGGTAGTGGTAGCTTCAGCCAGCTTACTTTCAATCGAGGACACTTCATTGGCATCGAGGCGGGCCGGCAACGTTATAACTAAGACATCGTTGACCTGTTCGATCTTCACGCGCAAAACCCCTTTCAAAAGGCATAAAACAGAAGATGAAGCAGCGTTAAGCTTGGGAAAGCGCCGAGGGCTTCGGGTCTTCCCCGGAGGTCGCTGCATGCACGGGGCTATTATAGCATGATTGCGTTGGGGCTTGTGCGCCGTACAACTAGAATCGTCATATCATCAGATTGGGGCGCGGTGGCCACGTAGGCATCAACATCCTGGACAATGGCATCTACCATTTGCTGGGCCTGGGCCGACTGCCCTGCTTGCGCCCGGATAACCGCCCGCAAGCGATCTTCGCCATAGAGATCGCCATCGCCATTCATGGCTTCGGTAATGCCATCGCTGAAACTCACGAAAGTCTCCCCAGGCTCCAGCTTTGTGCTAACGGTCTCGAAAGTCATATTTTCAATGATGCCAAGGGGCAGGCAAGTGCCATCTAACTCGCGCAGTTCAGGGCCCGCTGCATTGACAATCATGGGGGGGTTGTGCCCTGCATTGATGTAGGTTAAGCGGCCTGTCTGGACATCCAAAACCCCGTAGAAAGTCGTGATAAACATATTGCTTTCACTATGTTCCCGTGCAATGTAGTCATTGGTAAACCACATTGAACTGATGAGAACATCGTCAGAATCAAGCAGATCAAGGGTTTGTTTTTCTCTGAAGACCCAAGGGGCTTGCGATGAAGCATGAATTAGGCTCCGGGTTAGCGCAACAAACAAAGCGGCAGGGACACCTTTCCCACACGCATCGGCGATGACTAGCCCTAGTTGCCCCGAAAGGAGTTCAATACAATCAAAGAAATCCCCGCCAATCGCTTGCGCTCCGCGATTGAACGCGGCGACTTCCCAGCCTTCCGGCTGGGGCAACTTACGCGGCAGAAAGAACTTTTGGATGCGCCGGGCGACTTTCATCTCCTCCTGGATGCGGTTCAGGTAGATCAACTCGTCCTGGGCTTGCTTGAGTTCTTTGTTGGCCTGGGATAGCTCGGCATTCTGGGCTTCCAGGCGGCCAATCAAGATTTGCGCCGTAACCCGCAAGCGCTCGGTCCCCCGGCGCAGCATCTCAACGGCTAAGGTAGCATCGTTCCGCAGAAGGCTAAAGAAATCTTCTTCATTGAGAATAGCGACCCAACTATCGGTCAAAGCCCGCACCGTGGCCGAACGAGGAGCTGTGTCAATCAGGGCCATCTCGCCAATCATTTCGCCAGGATCACAGATTTCAAGCTGGATTTCCTCGCCATCGAGGTAGTTCAAAACTTCTAAGAGGCCCTCAACGACGATGTAACAATCCCGCCCATAATCCCCTTTGTGAAAGAGGATTTCGCCTGCGGCCAGCGGCTTGCGCGGCATGGCGGGGGCAATCTTAGCAAGGTTAATGGCCGAAAGGTCGCCGCGCTTCATGATCATCTTTTACTTATCCCTCTTTTGGGGCCTGCTTCACAACCACCAACTCGTTCCAACCACTGTTTGCGTCGTGCCGATATTCCACTTGGTCGGCCAGCTCCCGGACCAGAAAGATGCCCAGCCCCCCAACATCGCGGTTATAGAGGTTGGCGCTCAGGTCGGGCATAGGGTGCGTTGCGGGGTCAAAGGGCTTGCCCTGATCTCGAATCACCATCTCCAACCGCTTCGCGTCGCAAGTACAACAGACTTGAATCACCCCAGGTAAGCCTTCGTAGCCATACTTAACGATGTTGGTCGCCGACTCTTCGATGACCAACCGCAGGACGTAGCTTTGGTCTGGGGTAAGATTTAAAGCAAGATCAAGCTGATCCGCAAAATGCAACAGCGGTTTAAGGCCTTCCCACGTTGCGGCTACTTCGATTTTATACTCCATGCTGGTAAACCTTTAGCTACCCTAGTGGGCCCACGCTCTGCGGAATGAGAAGCGCAAGCTTTCGGCAAGCGCAAGCTTTCAGCGCAAGCTTTCGGCAAGCGCAACCGCCACCGCAGCGCCAGCTTATTGTAGCTTAAAATCATTCAGAAGACAAGAGGCTTTACGAGGGTTTAGGCAGGCCCATCCTCCGTTCGTTGGAAGCCAGGCAAGATGCCTAGCCTACGTTAAGCCAGGCAAGGCCTAG
>DCSM01000186.1:17717-35316 GCA_002325605.1 Chloroflexaceae bacterium UBA1466 | reverse complement strand
AAGCCAGGCAAGATGCCTAGCCTACGTTAAGCCAGGCAAGATGCCTAGCCTACGTAAGTTCAGGGCACAGATTGGGCTTTCTGGTAGGATTGCGCTAAGTAAGGTAGAATAATTAGGCTGCTATTGCAACAGCACAAAATTTAGCTTTGGGTTGCCTGCTGAAAAGATTGAAAACAGGAAATTATGCAGACAAATCATCAAATGAAGGTTTCTGGCGAAGTACCCGTGCATAAATGGTGGGTGATGTGTGGGGTTGGGGGGGGGATTCTGATGGCTACGCTTGATTCAAGCATTGTGAATATCGCGCTCCCCACGCTGATTGACCAATTACATACAGATCTTGCAACAGTCCAATGGGTGGTCTTGAGTTATATCTTAGTTTTGACTTCAACTATGTTAGGCGCAGCTAGATTAGGCGACATGTATGGCAAGAAAAAGCTCTATCTGCTCGGATTAGCGATCTTTACGGTGAGTTCGTTGCTCTGTGGCCTAGCGCCCAGTGTCGGGTGGCTGATTAGCGCCCGGGCCTTGCAAGGGCTGGGCGGCTCTTTGATGCAAGCCCTCGGCATAGCGATAGTGACAGAGGCTTTTCCACCCTTAGAACGAGGGCGGGCAATGGGGATTGTCGGCAGTATCGTGTCGGTAGGCATTGCCATGGGCCCTCCGCTGGGCGGCCTGCTAATTGGGATGGTTAGCTGGCACGCGGTTTTTCTAGTCAATGTCCCTGTCGGAATTCTTACCTGGTTTGTGGTCGTGCAAAATGTACCGCTTACGGCAGCGCGACCTGGGCAAAAGTTTGATCTCCCTGGGGCGTTGCTGCTCCTGTTCACCTTGACTTGCTATGGGTTGGGGATGACGCTGGGGCAAAACGTCGGCTTTGGGGTGGGGCAGGTCGTGGCGCTCCTGCTGGCGGCGGCAGGGGGATTGGGAGCCTTTTTCCTGCTTGAAGCGCAACTGGCCCAGCCGATGGTTGACCTCAGGCTCTTCCACAATCTTCTCTTCAGCCTCAACTTGCTAATGGGCTTTTTAGTCTTTTCTGTGCTTTCAGGAACCTTCATCATTCCCTTCTTCCTCCAATTCGTTAAGGGCTATACGATTCAGGAAGTTGGCTTTTTGCTTATGGCGATGCCTCTAAGCATGGGGCTAATTTCACCCTGGGCAGGAACGCTCTCCGACCACTATGGCCCGCGGGCAATCTCTTTACTTGGCCTCAGTTGTTTGGTTTGTGGCTGTTTAGGGCTGGGCTTCCTCGACCCTAAAATGGCAGGGCTGGACTTTGTGTTGCGGGTGATCCCCATGGGCGTGGGGTTTGGGCTTTTCCAAGCCTCGAACAATAGCGCGATTATGAGCGCCGCGCCCCGAGAAAGCTTAGGGGTAGCATCGGGGCTGTTGCAATTGATGCGAACGCTGGGCCAGACTTCAGGCTTGCCCTTGATGGGAGCCTTATTCACAGGCGTGACTCAATACTCCATGACGGCGACAGAGAACAAAAGTGATATAACAAAGGCTTCAGGCTTTGCCCTAACGCAAGGAGTCAATGGCACATTTCGGGTGGCGGCCTTTGTTATTTTGGGGTCAACCATCTTGGCGGCCATTGCGCTCTGGCTTGATAGTCGCCAGCAGAAGGCGGCGAAAGCGGCGTTGGCTTTGAAGGTTGGGCTACCCGATTAAAGAAGGCCCAGTTTTGGGCAATTAAAGGGTTATTAGTCCCTAAAAGCAGTTGTGTTTTCTGGGAATTGATCTATAATGGTAGCTAGTAGAAAGCCCAGCGGGAGTGTTGGGGAGTCAGCACTCAAGAACTAAACTGAGAGTGATCTTTTTCTAGCAAATAGTTTTTCTCTTAGTTGAAGAAGGTTTTATATGGAAGTTGATCAAAATGTCCGCTTGTCATCTGGAATTCCTGGCCTAGACGAGGTTTTGAATGGGGGGTTTATTTCAGGCCGCGCTTATCTTGTGCGCGGTGGGCCAGGGACAGGCAAAACTACGATGGGCATGCACTACCTTCTTGATGGGGTAGCGAAGAACGAGCCTGTCTTATTTATTACGTTGGTTGAGAGCGAAGCTCGCCACCGCGAAAATGCGAAACTCAAGGGAACCGATATCACAGGGATCGAATTTCTGGACCTCTGCCCCGACTCGGAGTTCTTTTCCCAGATGCAGAGCTATGATATTTTTGCTTCTGCTGAAGTCGAGCAAGGCCCCACGACTCAGAAAATCGTTGAGACCGTTGAACGGGTCAAGCCTAAGCGCGTTTTCCTGGATTCAATGACCCAATTTCGGTATCTTACGACTGATAACGTGCAATTTCGCAAACAGACCGCCTCTTTCCTCAGTTTTCTGGTCGAGAAGGGGGCCACTGTCCTTTTCACTTCCGAAAGCATGGATGCCACCGCCGATGACGACCTCCAGTTTATGAGCGACGGCGTGATTCACCTTGACTACAATACGATGGAACGGCTTGTTAGCGTCACTAAATTTCGCGGTTCAAGCTTTCGTGATGGGCATCACTCAGCCCAATTGACCGCGCATGGAATGGAGGTTTTCCCCCGCATCCTCCCGGCCACCCGCAGTAAGCAATTTGTGTCTGAGTCCATTACTTCGGGCATTCCAGATCTTGATGAACTCTTGCACGGGGGCCTGGAGCGCGGCACGGTGACCATTATTAGTGGGCCAAGCGGGGTCGGCAAAACGACGCTGGGCCTTCAGTTTATGAAAGAGGCCGCTGGCCGTGGGGAACGCTCTGTAGTCTATTCCTTTGAAGAGAGCGAGGGCGCACGATCTTCCATCGGGCCGAATCGATTGGGATTCCGCTCCGCACGATGGCCCAACGCGGGACCTTTTCGCTGGTCGCCGTAGAACCCCTGACGATCACGCCCGACGAGTTTAGTCACCAGGTTCGGCTGGAAGTCGAGAAGAAGGGCACACGAATCATCATGATTGATAGCGTTGCGGGCTATCGGCTTGTCCTGCGGAACAGTGCTGAAATAACGATTCAACTCCATGCGCTTTTACGTTATCTCAATAGCATGGACATTACAACCATTTTGATCAATGAAGTTGAATCCATTGTTGGGGATTTTCGGGCCACAGAAATGGGTATTAGCTATCTGGCTGATAATATTGTCTTTCTGCGCTATCTGGAGATGCAAGGTGAATTGCGCCGCGCCATTGGAGTTTTGAAGAAACGCTTGAGCGACTTTGAGAAGACCTTACGGGAATACAAAATCACCCGTTATGGAATCAGGGTCGGAGCGCCGCTCACTCACCTGCGGGGCATCTTGCGGGGGGTCCCAGAGTGGACCGATGGCCCCAAGAAGAGTGAGAGCTAGGAAGTTATGGTAAAGCAGCAGCTATTATTGGTTGTAGGTTGGCATCAGCGCAATGTAGAGCTTCTTGCTCAATTTCTCAACAAAGAGGGTTATCGAACCTTACAAGTAATGGACTTGGAAGCAATAGATCAAGCCTTAGCAAGCCAACCCGATTTGGGGCTAGTGCTAATTGACATTGCAGGGGGCGATGAGGGAATTTGGAAATATTGCGATAAATTGCGGGTTCGTAAGATTCCCTTTCTGATTTTTGCCCCAAAACAAAGCGCCTCTATGGAACAAGAGAGCGTTTCTCGTGGAGCGCGGGCCGTTTTGGTCAAGTCCTTGGTAATGAAGAAACTGATCAGCATTATCCAGTCTTTGCTCGATTAGTGCTTCGCGCTGTTTTTCCTAAAGGTCAAAGAGCCAAACAACAGAAATAGCAATGCTTGCGATTTGGAATCAAATGACTTTAGTTGTTTGATTCCAAAAGCTTTTAACTTCAAAATTTGTTTGGCTCTAAAGTCATTTTTCTATAGAGTCATTACTTTTAAGGATGATTATAGATCGGAAAGATCATGAGCCGTATCTTACTTCTCGTAGATCACAAGGAAAATCGCCGTTTGTTGGCCGAATGGTTAAACGAGTGGCACGAAGTCTTACCGACTGGGCCCGCGGAAGAGGTGCAAGATATTCCCCAAGAACACTTTGACCTCTGCATCATTAGTGGAGTCGCGCTGATGCGCCTCAAAGAGCAAGTTGCGGCTCGGCGGAATGATCAACTGGCCTCTTTCTTGCCTTTTCTCCTGGTTGTCGCACGCAAAGATGTCGCCAAAATCACGCCCGATATGCGGCAGTTAGTTGATGAACTCCTGCTAACCCCCGTTGAAAAGCTTGAACTCCGCATTCGGATCGAATCACTCTTACGGATCCATCAACATAACTTACATTTAGTTGATGCGCTCAAAGAACGCCGTAAACTTGAGGGTGAGCTTTTCCAAATGATTGGTCATTTAGAGCAACATCTGACCAAACTACGCCAAAGCAGTGAGGAATTGCAGAAAGAAATTGATTGCTACAAGCGAGGTTTGCAGGATTTGATCTAATTTCAGTCGAGGTTCAGCAGGGCTTCTTTGCCCTTTAAGCGCAACCCGCCCTCATTCTCGTCAGGCTAAACCTGGGAGTGTGGCGGGTTTTGCGCTGGCTTGAAGCGTGCGGGAGCTAGAAATTGCCTTGCGTGAAATGCGCCCGTAGGTTATTATAGAAGCTATGCTAGAAACTCACCGCCTTTGGGGTGCGTCTCTTAGGGCTTTTTCCCCTTTTTCAACAGAACAGGTCTCTGAGACTGAACTATGGCCAAGCCACGAACCATCTTCATTTGTCAAAATTGCGGAGCAAAGCAGACCCGCCCACAAGGCCGCTGCCCCGAATGTGAAGCCTGGAATAGTTTTGTTGAAGAGATCGTGCCGCAGAAGGCCCCAAATTCGCCGCACGTTCTGGGCGGGAATGCGAAACCCCTTTTGCTCACCCAGGTCAGCACCGCCGACTTTGCGCGCCTGCCGATTTTGGGGAATGAGTTTTCGCAAGTTTTGGGTGGTGGGCTTGTCCCTGGCTCAGTGGTCTTGATTGGCGGCGATCCAGGAATTGGCAAAACGACCTTATTGACGCAAGTCGCCAGCCAATTTGCCCACGAAGTGGGCCCAGCCTTATATGTGAGTGCTGAAGAGTCAGCCCAACAGATTAAAATGCGGGCTGAACGCCTTAATCTGAATTTAGAGCAGTTTTACGTCTATTCTGAAACATCCCTGAATGCAATTCTCGCGCAAATCGCAACTTTGCGCCCTTGTTTAGTGGTTATAGATTCGATTCAGACGGTCTTCCTTGAAGAGCTAACTTCGGCAGCGGGGAGCGTGAGCCAAGTGCGCGAAGGCGCTTTACGGCTTTTGCGCCTGGCCAAAGAACTTGGCATCCCCATGTTTTTAGTCGGCCATGTAACAAAAGAAGGTTCCATCGCTGGGCCACGAGTGTTAGAACATATTGTAGATGCGGTCTTATATTTGGAAGGAGATCGCTTTCATCAATATCGGCTTTTACGCGGGGTCAAAAATCGGTTTGGCAGCACCAACGAGGTCGGAATCTTTGAAATGACCCAGCAAGGAATGCAAGAAGTAGCTAATCCTTCGCAAGCCTTTATTGCTGAACGCCATGCAGGAACACCTGGCTCGACGGTGACTGTAATTTTGGAAGGTAGCCGCCCCCTGCTCGTGGAAATCCAAGCGCTGACTTCCCATACGGGCAATGCTCAACCTCGGCGAACAGTCAACGGTTTTGACCTCAATCGGCTATTGATGCTGGTCGCTGTTCTTTCTAAACGCGTTGGCTTACCGCTTTTTAATCAAGATATTTATGTGAATGTAGTCGGCGGCTTGCACATCACGGAGCCAGCGGCTGATCTGGCAGTGGCTTTAGCGATTGCTTCAGCTTTTCGCAACCAAAAACTGGCCCCCGATCTGGTTTGGCTGGGCGAAATTGGGCTTTCAGGGGAATTACGGAGCGTCGGCCAGCTTGAACGGCGGTTGGCCGAAGCGGCTCGCTTGGGTTTTGGCCAAGCCTTTACGTCGCCCGCCCGCAAACAGAGTGCGTGGCCGCTAGAAGTCAAAGCGGTCCGTTCGTTGGCTGAGGTTGTGGGCCAAGTTTTGCAGGCCCCAGCAGAGCGAAAGGAAGCGCCCAAAGCCTAAAATGGACCCTCTGAATCTCTTAGGATTAGGATAGCTTTTCAAAATCATGCGAATTAGCCTCAATTTTATTGTCCGTATTAGTGGGATGCTGATCTTAGCTTTTCTGGGTTCCAGCCTTGGAATCGGGCTTTCCAGCAAAACACCTGACGAAAATCAACTCCTGGCGACGCAACTCTTGATGCTTTCGGGAGCAGGGCTGGGACTTTTGGTCACGCCGCGCCTGACGATTGAGCCAGTGCAAAATCTCTTAAACCACACCCGTTCTATTCCCCTCAATGAACTGCTCTTTGTGGGTAGTGGGGGCTTGCTGGGGCTAATTTTTGGGGTTTTGCTTACCATTCCGCTCGCATTGCTGCCCCAACCGCTCAACCAATATATCCCAATCATTGCTTCGATCATGAGTTTTTATGCTGGCATCATGATCTTTCACCTCCACAAACGCGACATGGATAAATTAGCCCTGTTGTGGCAAGCTAATGCCAGCAACAATCATCTTTTGCCTGTGGGCAAGCCTTCGCTTGAAAACCCTGAAACGAAGCTGGAAGAAGCACCTCAATTTTTGTTGGATACCAGTGCAATTATTGATGGGCGCATTGCTGAAGTGATCAAAACGGGTTTTTTAACGGGAACTTTGCTTGTACCTAATTTTGTCTTGGCAGAATTACAAAGTCTGGCCGATTCAAGCGATGATCTGCGCCGCAACAAAGGGCGACGGGGGTTGGATTTGCTCAACCAAATGCAGGAAAACGGCGTTTTGCCTGTGAAAATCATAAGTGCTGATGTTGCTTCCGCCGCACGAGTTGATGATAAACTAGTTTTATTGGCCAAACGGAATCAGCAGCCAATTATTACTAACGACTTTAACCTCAATCGCGTAGCTGTTTTGCAAGGGGTAAAAATCCTGAATCTGAATCAATTGAGCGAAGCCGTGCGCCCGCCAGTGCTTCAGGATCAACACCTGTTTGTCTTAATTCGGAACGAAGGCAATGCGCGCCAACAAGGGGTGGGCTACCTGGAGGATGGAACCCCTGTCATTGTTGAGGATGCACGACATAAGATTGGGGAGCAAGTTGAGGCGGTGGTAACGCGGCTCCACCAGACCCAGACCGGGCGATTGGTCTTTGCCCAAATGTGTGAAGAACCCCTAAGATAGCATAAGCCTCTGGTTTGTTAGCAGAATTAAGCAAAGAAACCTGCTCAGAGCCACATTAAATAAAGGAATCCCCGGCTTTAGCCGTGGCCCAACTAAAGGAATCCCCGGCTTTAGCCGGGGCCCACCAGCTAAAGCTGTTGACTCCGAGGGAAAATAGCTAGGGTTTCAGATGAGAAAAACCTACTTTCTGAGCCACACAAATGCGAGCGATTTTACAACGAGTTTCAAGTGCAAAAGTAACGGTTGAGGGCCAAGTCGTAGGGCAAATTGGCGTGGGGCTGCTGATTTTGCTTGGAGTTGGCCCTGGTGATGGCGAAGCCGAAGCCCAACTTTTGGCCCAAAAGACTGCTCACCTGCGGATTTTTGCCGATGCCGAAGGCCGTTTCAATCAATCATTGCTTGAGATCGGGGGCGAAGGCTTAGTGGTTTCCCAATTTACCCTCTATGCTGATCTGCGCCGCGGGCGACGACCTAGCTTTCCTGCCGCACCCCCTGAAAGCGCTGCACCCCTCGTCGAAGCCTATACCGCAGCTTTGCGGGCTTTTGGCATCTCCGTTGCCACGGGTAAATTTGGGGCCATGATGCAAGTTTCGTTGGTCAACGAAGGCCCAGTTACAATTTTCTTGGATAGTGAGCTTTTTCAACAACCACGGCGAGCCTAATTCTAGTCTGAGCCAAAGATCAAATAGCGTTTTTGCCCAAGAGAGAAGTTACGATTCAGCCTAGATCATCAAAGCTGAATTTTACTTCCCTCTCTTTATCTACATTCTTTTATTTTCTGCGTGGTGAACAAGGAAATCTTAGGAAATTATGCAACCAATTGTCTGCCTTATTCAGCGCGAAGTAGATATTTACGTGGCGGTAGGACGCGGGAGAGAGTTAGCAACCGCTTTAGGGTTTAATACCATTGATCATACCCGCATCGAGATTGCGATTCTCGAACTAACGCGGAATCTCTTAGTCCATGCTGGTGGAGGTGAAATGATTATAGAGCGCGTGACCGATTCAAAGGGCCTAGCTGGTTTAGCAATTGAGACCCGTGATCAGGGCCCTGGGATTCCCGATATTGCCCTGGCTTTACAAGATGGTTATAGTACCGCTCGCACGTTAGGGGCTGGGCTTCCAGGAACAAAACGTATGATGGATGAGTTTGAAATCACGTCAGAAGTCGGCGTGGGGACGCAGGTTCGGGCTGTCAAGTGGGTGAGCAAACGCCGTGAGGTTCCCCGATGACAATTCTTTGGGGCGCAGTCAATCGGCCAAAACAAACCCAGGAGATCAGTGGGGACACTTATGTGGTTAAGGAGTTTGCACCAGACGGCTTGATGGTCGCAGTAATTGATGGGCTAGGGGGGGGCGAAGAAGCCGCCCGCGCCGCCTTGGGAGCCGCCGAAATCGTGCAGAATCATCCTGATTATCCTTTGGAAGACATTATTCGGCGGGCCCATAGTGCTTTGCACAATACGCGAGGCGCAGTAATTGCCCTTTTGCGCTTGAATCTCAAGGAACATAAGGCTAGTTATATTGGCGTAGGCAATATTGGCATTTACGTGCAAAGTGCCCAACCAATCAAGCCCATCTCTAAAAATGGGATTTTGGGCTACCGCTTACCGCCGGCGTTGTTACAACTTCACTATCCTTACAATTCAGGGGACACCTTCGTTCTCTATAGCGATGGAATCTCCAGTCGTTTTGCGCTCGATGGAAAAATTGATCCTTCTTTGGCTCCGCAAGCCGTTGCTGAATCCATTTTAGCTAACTATGGCAAAACGATAGATGATGCAACCGTCGTCGTGGTTCGAGACGATTGAGTGGGACCTCTCATGAGTAGTGAATTAGCTCATTGGCTCACAGACCATCGCCAGGGATTGGTCGCACGCTGGGCCACCGCTTTGGAAGATTTAGAACCCCCTTCGGGCAATGGCCATGGTTTCTTGGCCGCCGCGGTTGTGCAGGAGGGGGCTTCGCTTGAACCGCCCTATACCACGCTTGATTCAGCAGGAGCCTGGCAGACTCTCAACCAAATGTATGAGAGTTTCATTCTTGCGGTTCAAGGCCAAAAAGCTCAACTTGACCATCAGCTTAGATTGATTATTCACGGCAACGGCCAACAAAGCATTGCGCTGCCCGATCTGCTCCATGTTTTCTTTCAGTTTCGTCGCCTTGCTTGGGCTGAGTTAAAAGAGCCGCAGCCCAAACTCACTGCTTGGCAAGCGGCGGAGAGTGAAGATAGCCCCCCAACGGAACTGGCTCGTTTCAGCCAACTGGCGGATGAGCTAAACACTTTGCTTGAGTATGCGGTTGAAACGCTCACCAGTTCTTGGGTTTCGCATGCCGAAGCCGTTATTCGAGAGCGGATTCGGCAGGCCGAATTTATTGCCGAAAGTATGGCGGCGGCCATTGAGGAAGCAGACCTCGCTACGCTTCAATTTTCCTCGCTCAACAAAATTTCGCAACGCTTGGCTTCCAGCCTTGAAAGCGCTCAACTAATTGACTATTTGGGCACAGCGCTAATTGAGCTTTTAGGGGTGGCCCAAGTTGCGATCTGGCTGCCTGGAGAGCCAGACCATTTGCCGCCGCCAAGCCAGAATGTCCCTGCGACCTCGATTGCGGTTATCCTTTACGTAGCCGAAGCCTGGGGCCACGAAGTTGAAAAAATCTCAGCCCTCACCCTGGAAAGCCAGTGGGCTGTTCCCACGGATGATGTCATTTTGCAAGCCTATCTTACTTCTAAGCACAGTTTTCATACTTCGCTTGACTCCGGAAAACAGGGTGGTTGGTATCAGGCTGGAGCGGCGGTGGCGGTCTTGCCTTTGCTGGTCAATGAGCAAGCCATTGGAGTCATCTCAATTCAAGACCCCGACCCCGAAGCCCATTTGCCCTATTCGCAGCAAAGCTTGGCGCTGGCCATTGCCAACCAATCGGCGATTGCGCTTGAAAATGCGCGGCTCTATTCTCAAATTCGGAAATTTAACACCCGGCTTGAAAAACTGGTCGCCCAGCGCACCCGCGAAGTCAAGGCTGAAAAAGATCGTCTTAGTACGCTGAATGAGATTGCACTGGAGGTAAGTAGTACACTTGACCTTGATACGCTGCTTCAAACCTCGCTGACCGCGCTGGCCCGCATCACCCAGGCCGAATATGGCTCTGTGATGTTGGTGGAACAAGAAACGGATCATCTCGTTAGTCGAGCTTTTCTGGGCCAAGATGATGAAGGTAATTTCACGCGCATCCCGATTGGCACCGGAATCGCGGGCTGGGTCGCCCAAAATAAAAAGCCCGCTTTGGTTGATGATATAAACACCGACCAGCGCTGGGTGAATTTGCCCACGGGCACGGCGGACAAAAAGGAAAAGGGTTCATTGATTGTGATGCCTCTCATCGCGCATAGCGAGGTTTTAGGCGTACTTACCCTTTCTCATCCCCAAGAAAACTATTTCAGTCATGAACATCTTGTTTTGCTGACAGCCAGTGCGGGAGCTATCGCTATTGGCATTCACAATGCTAATATGTATACCACAATTGTCGATGAAATGGAATATCGCAGTGAACTCCTCCGCCGCCAACAACTGGAGACCAGCCAAATGTCGGCGATTCTCCAAAGCCTCGCCGATGGCGTGTTAGTTTGCGATACTTACGGCGAAATTTTGTCCGCCAACCCCGCGACTGAACGCATTTTGCAACAGAATACCGAAGACCTGATTCTGCGCTCTAATTTACACGCTTTGTTGCAGCAGCTCTTGGGGGAGCAGGTTGAGAAAGTACCCTTAGCGGATTTGCTGGCCCGCCCGCTCAACAGCCGCCACCAGCCCCGCATTTTTAATAGCCACACCCAAATTGCCAACCACGAAGTACGCCTCACGTTGGGGCCCGTTTTGAAAGATAATGAAGATTTGTTGGGCGCAATTTTGATGTTGCGTGATATTACGCTCGAAGTCGAATCAGATCGGCTGAAAACTGAGTTTATTCGCACGATGTCGCACGAATTACGCACCCCAATGACGGCTATCAAAGGCTTTGCCCAACTATTAGCCTTGGGGAGTTTGGGCAATCTAACGGATATGCAGCGTGAGTTTGTAACGACCATCCAAAGTAATGCAGATCGCATGATCTCAATTATCAATGATGTTTTGGAAATCACCAAAATTGAGACGGGAAGTATTGATTTAGACCTGCGCCCCGTGAATCTGGCTGAGGTTTTTCGGGGAGCTGTGGCCGAAATGCAGGCGCTGTTTGAGGCCCGCCAGCATTCGCTGCAACTTACGCTGCCTGAAAACTTACCTCAAGTGCGTACTGACTCAAATCGGTTACACAAAGTCTTGTGTAATCTTCTTTCCAACGCCGCAAAATATACCAATCGGCACGGAAAACTAGAAATTGCGGCCTATAAAGTTGCTTTTGAAACAATACCTGAGAACATTCGCAATAATCTGCTTACTGAACGTCATTATCTTCGCATTGATGTGAAAGATAATGGGATAGGGATCAAAGCTGAAGACCAAGAACAGATCTTTGAACGCTTTTATCGAGCCGAAAGCCCGCTCAAAGTTGAAGCTGGCGGCACAGGTTTGGGCTTATCGCTGGCCAAACCACTGCTTGAGCTACTTGGCGGGCGCATTTGGGTCGAGAGCATTGAAGGCAAAGGAAGTACGTTTAGTTTCGTTCTTCCTGAAGCTGAATAGCTATTGAATCTTCACAAACTTCCGCTTCCCAACCTGAACTACTGTCTCGCTGCCTGGCTGCAAGATTAAGCCTGCATCTTCAACTTTTGCTTCATTTACCCGCACTCCACCGCCAGTTATCAATCTCCGCGCTTCACCTTTGCTCTGAGTCAAGCCAGAAGCAACTAACAAATCTACAATGTTTGTTGGCTGCTCGATTGGATAGAGAGGAATGTCAGTTGGCAATTCACGGCGCACAAATTGCTGGACAAAAGCTTCTTCGGCAGCGGTTGCATCAGCAGGGCTATGAAATTGCGTAACTAGATCGCGGGCCAAGCGCATTTTCAAATCTCGCGGATTGACCCTCTTTTCAGTCAATTGCTCTTTGATAATTAGCAATTCGCTGGTCGTTACTGTTGAAAGAACTTCAAAATAGATTGGCAAGACATCATCGCTCATAGACATTAGCTTCCCATACATTTCGGTGGGAGGCATTGTAATATCTATGGTATTGTCAAAAGACTTGCCCATTTTGCGCCCATCAGTCCCTGGAATCAGCGGGACAAGCAAAACATGTTGAGGTTGCATTCCCATTTGGGCCTGCAATTCGCGGCCTGCCAAATTGTTGAATTTCTGGTCTGTGCCCCCGAATTCAACATCTGCTTGAACGGCCACACTATCATAACCCTGGAGCATCGGGTACATAAGCTCCAGAATCGTAATTGCGGCTCCCGAATCATAGCGTTTACGGAAAGTTTCGTGGGCCAACATCTGGGCCAAGGTGAAACGACCTGCCAAATTCAGCGCAAATTCAAAATTAAATGAGCCATACCATTCACTTTGCCAGCGCACTTCGGTCTGCGCTCGATCTACGACCTGAAAAAATTGTTCCATATAAGTACGGGCATTGGCTTGCACCATTTCAGCCGTCAAGCGGGGGCGAGTCTCATCACGGCCACTAGGGTCACCGATTTGGGCGGTCCAATCCCCAACAATCAATACGACCTGATGGCCTAACTCTTGAAAAGCTCGCAGTTTGCGGAGGCCTACCGCATTGCCGAGGTGCATTTGGGGGCGGCTAGGGTCAAAACCCTGTTTAAGCCGCAACTTATCCCCGCGCTGCAAGCGGGCCCGCAATTCAGCCTCCACAAGCACTTCCGCCACCCCACGAGTCAATAATTCAGCAATTTCCATAACAGTCCTTTAATTCCAAAGAGTCAAAACTAATTTTTCTCTAGCGTGTTATCATGCGCGAGGACTTTTTTTTTGTCAAGGCTAGAGGGGAAAAATGGTAGAATGGAAGCAACTATGGTGATAAAAGGAGCACAGATTATGAGTAAGCGCCAGCGTCAACGCCAGCGCGAAGAAGAGCGTAGCAAGCCCAAGAGCCACAAACCGCAAAATCACGTTCTGGAGAAGGCAAGCCCTCCCGAAACTGAAACGCCCAGCGAGGTTGCGAAACCAAGCTCTGCGGTTGAGGCTAAACCCCAACCTGCTGCGCCCGTTGCCCAACCAACGTGGGCCGTTACGCGAGATATTGCCCAGGCTTTGGGCGAAAAAGAACAGAATCCGATAAACCAAATTCGCCGGGCGGTAGAATGTTTGGGGACCGATTATGCTTCCCAATTTCTCAATGCGGCCCAGCGAGTCGAGGCGGCGGGCGGAATGCGAACGACGGAGGGCAGTCGTCGCCGCACGCCAGGCGGCATCTTTTTTCATCTGGTGCGCCAATTTTTGATTCGTTCGGGGCGGCGGAAGGAACTGCGCCAAATTTTTCCCTACAGCACCAAACCAAAAAAGCACAATCTGGCTAAAGCCGCCAGCCAGGCCGCCGCTTCTTGGGCCGAACGCCGCAAACTAATGCAGGAAATCGCCGATGCTAATGGAAAGGCAGACGTTGTGAAAATCACGCTGATTGGCAAATTGGGGAAAGTGGTGGAGCGACAAGGCTTTGTTATGACGATCATGAAGCATGATCAGCCCCTCATCAACATGCCGAAAGGTTTGCCCCTGCCCGAAAAGCTTCCTCCCACAACCTATACTGTTTATATTGGAAATCGGCAGTGGAAAAGGATCAAAGAGGCCATTAAAAACCCCGAAGATGTTGTAATCATCGAAGGAGTACAAATCTATGATGCTGAAAGTCAGACGATTGCGGTTTTTGCAATGAGTTGCACCACAAAACTCATTGAACAAATTAAACGTGAGTCGCAACGCCAAAAAGTTTTGGGCGAGACTGAAAGCGAAGAAATCGAACAGGCCCACAGCTAAAAAGCTTGGTTTACCCCCAAAACCTGGCAGGCCTTTTCAGTCCTGTCAGGTTTCAAACAAAAAGTTAATGGCTTTCTAATGCTAAACTGCTATCCTAGCTTTCAGTAAAGTTAAACTTAGCTGTGAAAAGAGGGGTTTCTCAATGTCTTTCAATATCAATCGGTTTACGCAAAAATCGCAAGAAGCAATCCTCGCGGCTCAAGAGATTGGTGAACGCAATGGCAACAGCCAGATTGAGCCTGAACATCTTTTATTAGCTCTTTTAGAGCAAAGCGATGGTGTTGTTCCTCAAGTTCTGGCTAAACTCAATGTGCCTGTCGGTGCTTTGGTTCAACAAATCACGGTTGAAGTCAAGAAATTGGCTCGAATCAGTGGTAGTAATGTGCAAGTCAATCTTTCACAACGTTTACGCACTGTTTTGCTGCGGGCTTATGACGAATTAGGGCAATTTGGCGACGAATATGTCAGTACGGAACATTTACTCTTGGCGCTTCTCGACCATGGTGGTGGCGCAACCCAGCGCGTTTTGCAACAGGCGGGGCTTGACCGCAACAAGCTGCTCCAGGCGTTGCGCGAGGTGCGGGGCACGCAGCGCGTGACTAGCCCTAATCCAGAAGGAACTTACGCGGCGCTGGATCAATATGGCCGCAATCTCACAGAATTAGCGCGGCGTGGGAAACTTGACCCCGTAATTGGGCGCGACGAAGAGATTCGGCGCGTGATTCAGATTCTTTCACGGCGCACAAAGAATAATCCTGTCTTAATCGGTGAGCCTGGAGTCGGCAAAACTGCAATTGTTGAAGGTTTAGCCCAACGAATCATGCGCGGCGATGTTCCAGAATCGCTTAAAGAGAAACGAATTGTGGCTTTAGATCTGGGCGCTCTCGTTGCGGGGGCAAAATATCGTGGTGAATTCGAAGAACGCTTGAAAGCAGTCTTAAAAGAGATCGAAGAGCGCGAAGATATTGTGCTTTTCGTTGATGAATTGCATACTGTCGTTGGTGCTGGAGCCGCTGAAGGCGCAATGGATGCCAGCAATATGCTCAAACCGATGTTGGCGCGAGGCGAATTGCACTTGGTCGGGGCGACGACGCTGGATGAATATCGCAAACATATTGAGAAAGATGCCGCTTTAGAGCGGCGTTTCCAGCCAGTTTTGGTCGACCAACCAACCGTCGAAGATACGATTAGCATTTTGCGAGGTTTGAAAGAGCGCTATGAAACGCATCACGGTGTAAGAATCACCGACAGCGCAATTGTTTCGGCGGCGATTCTCTCAGATCGTTATATTTCAGATCGTTTTCTCCCTGATAAAGCGATTGATCTGATCGACGAAGCAGCAGCGCGGTTGCGAATGGAAATTACAAGTGAACCGCAAGAGTTAGATGATCTCAAGCGGCGGATGATGCAATTGGAGATTGAACGGGAGGCGCTCAAGAGGGAAAAAGATCAAGCCAGCAAAGAGCGTTTAGAGCGGCTTGAAAAGGATTTAGCCGATCTCCGTGAACAACGCAATGCTTTAGAAGCCCAATTGCAGCAAGAGCGCGATAAACTCCAGCGAGTGCAACAAGTTAAAGAACAAATCGACCAAACGCGCTTAGAAATTGAACAAGCGCAGCGTAAATATGATTATAACAAGGCGGCACAGCTTCAATATGGTACTTTGCCCGTATTAGAGAAGGAATTGAGCGAAACTGAAGCGCAACTCAAGGCGGGCGGCAAAACGCTTCTCAAGCAAGAGGTTAGTGAGCAAGACATTGCAGAAGTGGTCTCAAAATGGGCAAATGTGCCTGTGAGCAAACTTTTGGAAGGGGAAGTTGCCAAGTTGGTGGCGATGGAAGCGCGGTTACACCTGCGGGTCGTGGGGCAGGATGAGGCGGTGCGGGCGGTGGCCAATGCGGTGCGGCGGGCGCGGGCAGGCTTGCAAGACCCGCAGCGACCTTTGGGGTCCTTTCTCTTTTTGGGGCCGACGGGCGTGGGCAAAACTGAATTGGCGCGGGCGTTAGCTGAATTCCTCTTTGACGACGAAACTGCAATGATTCGCTTGGATATGTCTGAATATATGGAAAAGCATGCGGTTGCACGGCTAATTGGTGCGCCTCCAGGCTACATTGGCTATGAACAAGGTGGCCAACTCACTGAGGCTATTCGGCGTAAACCCTATAGTGTTCTGCTTTTTGATGAAATCGAGAAGGCGCATCCTGACGTTTTCAATATCCTCTTGCAGATTCTGGAGGATGGCCGCTTGACCGATGGCAAAGGAAGACTGGTCAATTTCAAAAATACGGTAATTATTATGACCAGTAATATCGCCAGTACGCTGATTCAAGAGCTTAATCAGGCCAATAAAACGCAAGCTACGATTCAGCAAGAAGTGCTTGACCAATTGCGCCAGCATTTTCGCCCCGAATTCCTCAATCGCATCGACGAAACCATCGTTTTTGGCCCTTTGAGCCGCGAGCATATCAGCACGATTGTAGCGATTCAGTTGGAACACTTACGCAAACTTTTACTAGACCGCAGGCTGCTTCTGGAATTAACGCCTGCTGCGTTGGCCCAGCTTGCCGCCGAAGGCTTTGACCCAACTTACGGCGCACGTCCGCTCAAGCGCGTGATTCAGCAAAGGCTTCAGAATGCCTTAGCGCTCCATCTGTTGCAAGGGACTTTCCACGAAGGCGCTACTATTTTGGTCGACTTTGAGCAGCCTAAACATAGTTTCACCTTTAGCGCCAAATAAGGTTTTCCTACGAGAGCAAAATGCCCTAGCCGCAAGAAGAGCGCCTAGGGCACGGTTTTCCAGATCTCTGAGAGACCAAAATCAAACGAAGTTCTTTTGTTAGGATTTTTATTTTAGTCCTCGAACCTCCGGAGTGAGACATGACGTAGCTGAACTAACGAGACCGCCCTCCAGCCTTAACCTTAGTCTTAGCTTTCATGCGAGTTTTCACCTCCTTTCTGGGTTGAGATTTGAACTGAAAGTTCATTGAACATATCTTAGTAGAAATCTTTTTGTTTGTCAAGGGGATATTTGGTTTATAATATAATATTTAATGCAGGCTTTATGAAAAAGACAAACAAAAGCCTAAGCAAAGCCACTCTTCAGTGCATCGCTTCTTAGATTTCAAGGGTTATTCAAAAGATTAGCTCTCTTAAAGTCTTCTTCTAGGCTTTACCTCAGTGCTTTAGTTTATCAGCGAATTTCGCTTGGGATACTTTGGTGTGATTAGAAAGGGTTTAAAGTATAGTGTAATTATAGAGGGTTCAAAGCATCGCTGTCAAGGGCCAAATAAAGGGGCTAAACTACGAGACCCCTGCGGGCTTAGAAACCCACAAGGGCCTATTCAACCCCCACCTTAACCTCTGTTTAAGCCTTTTGGCCGTGGCTTTGTCCCCTTAGACCGTCTGCTCTTCTACCAGCCTTAACGTTTGTCTTCGTTTTCATACGCGTTTTCACCTCCTTTCTAATTGGAA
>DCSM01000186.1:0-17655 GCA_002325605.1 Chloroflexaceae bacterium UBA1466 | reverse complement strand
TTTGTTGCCTGAGTTTATCGAGGGCCACAACAACGATTTAGTAAATGCTGCTCTCTCCTAAAGCTAGACCTTTTCCAAAAGGGCCACAGGGAAATGGGCAAAAACGGTTGCCAAACGTAAGACAGGTGATTCACTGTAGTTTTCAACCTGGATGGTTTGCCCTGTAAAGATATTGCGATAGGTTTGGCCTGGCTGATCTTGGGGCAAAGCGAGGAGTCCATCTTGCCAAACTGCTTCTCCAAGCGGAGGCTGCGCGATCTTCTTCGTTAATTGGGCACAAAAGCGCGGAACCACCACCAAAATCGTTTGCTTTTCCCATTTGCGCTGAAAAGCAACGACATTTTCTTGATATTCGCCCAGAGCTTGCACCGCTTGGTAATCACCGTGAGCGAAAAGTTGCTGATAAATGCGGCGAAAAGTGAGCGTGCGATAAGTCAAATAGAGTTTGATGCGCCCATCTTGGCTCTGCGTCAGGAAATCTTGCACCAGAATGAGCAAATCACCGCCTAAGACAATTTGGTTTTTGATCTCATTCAGCAAGGTTCGCCGCAGTTGATAATTGACAGGCCGCCGATTATCAGGGTCGACCAGGCTCAAATCCCAAAGTTCATTGCCCTGATAGAGGTCGGGCACGCCTGGCGCAGTAAGCTTCAAAAGCAATTGGGCCAGGGCGTTGAATTGCCCATAAAAAGCAATTTGCGCTGCAAAAGCTGAAATATCTTGCAGAAAAGGCGTAATTTCAGCAGGCAAAATGGAAGCAACGAAGTCGCTCACTGCTTTATCATATTTCTGATTGGGCTGTACCCAGCTAGTATACACTTTAGCCTCTTTAGTTGCCTTTTGCATATAGGCCGTGAGCCTTTCCCGAAAATCAGCAAACTCTTTGGCCGTGGGGGCGAGCAGAAAAGCCCCTTCTGGATTTTGGGGCGCAAAGGGCCACGCGCCAAGCAACGCTTGATAGAGCAAATATTCATCATTCGCGCTGGGCGCAGGCTTGCCATCCGCCAGACACTTATGGACCGCGTTGAATTCGCGCCAGCGTTCCAAAGCCGTTTGCCATTCATGGGGCATTTCAGCCAGCACATTGATGCGGGCCCGCACGTCTTCGCTGCGTTTTGTATCATGCGTTGAGGTGGTTAGCAAGGAATACGGCCATTTTTGTTGCCTTTCCCCATTCTTTTGATGGAAATCCTCTAGCGAAAGCCCAAAATACTCTGGATGCCCACCAACTTCATTCAGCGAAACCAACCGATTATAGACGTAGAAAGTGGTATCCTCAACTCCTTTCGCCATAATTGGGCCTGTAACCTGTTGAAACCGCATAACCCAGTTGAGCAAGGTGGGGCCATCTTCCGCGTGTAAATCCTTCGTGTTTCTTAGCAGCAAAGTATCCCGAATAAAATCAAAAATCGCTTCAGCCGTGCGCGGATTGCGGCTTTTGGCTTCAGCGACGGCAAGCTCGACATATTGCTGGTCGCGCTCCGCAACTTGCAACGAATCGGTGGTATAGGTGCGATAAATCGAAAGCGCGGCGATAATTTCGCGGATAGCGAAAGTGAGGCTGCTAAGGGTAAAATCGCGGTAGGAACGGTTTTTCTCGGCGATGCGTTCCAGCCGATGGCTGATCGCGTGAATTTCGCTGGCCATTGAAACCAGCATGATCATCTTTTTGTTAGAATTGACCAATTGGGGAAAAGCTACATTAGGCCTGGCAAAATCATGATAAATCGTATCAAACATGGCCTCATTTGCTCTTTGGACAAAAAGCCCATTGACAAGCGCCAGAAAATCATAGCCTGTTGTGCCATTTGTCAACCAATCATCGGGTAAAACCTCCTCTTCAGAGAGAATTTTCTCCACAATGACGTAGGGTAAGCAATCTTTGGGCGAAGAAATCGCTAAATCCGCGAGGTGCGTCGGCTGCGTGCAATTTGCCAGTTCCCGCAGATAGCCCTGGCGAAACTGGCGCAGATAATCGGCGGGGTCGTAAAGCCCATCAATATGGTCAATTCGCACGCCATTCGCTCGCCCTTCAGCAAGCAAGCGAAAAATTAGCTGATGCGTAGCCGCAAAAACGTCGGGGGCTTCAACGCGAATGGCGGCTAGGCTGTTTATGTCAAAGAAACGCCGATAATTGACTTCCTCGCCCGCAACCCGCCAATAGGCCAGGCGATAAGCCTGCGCGTTAATTAAGTCGTCTAACAAATCAAAGCTGCGCGGATCGCCCTCCGTCCCATTGAATTCCTGTAAGGTTTCGTTAATAGCTCGCTCTGCGTCGGGGCTAGAATGCACGAGAGTTGCGATTCGCCGCTTAATTACCTCTTTTTCGCGGTTACTTTCAACTAATTTCTCAGGGTCTTGCTCTGTAAATGGAGGTAAGTAGCTAATTGTCGTGAGAATACTTTGCAATTCCCAAACATGCTCGTGATCTTCCCCTAATGCTTCCGTTAGTTTTGCAATTTGATGAGCTAATAATGGGCCATAGGTTCGTGGAGCAATGGGCAAACGAAGCTCATAATGATGCAGAAAAAACGCTTCATCCTCATAAGATAGCCGTAACTTGCCACTTTCCAGCACTTTGCCATATTGATCTTCGAGGATTGGCAACAAAACCTTATTGGCCAATTCAGGTTTAACGGGTTGCCATTCAATATCAAAGTAATGGTTATAGATTGAACTAGGCCCATTCTCCAGCACATCCATCCACCAAGCATTACTATCATCGCCAATACCCATGTGGTTAGGCACAAGATCAACGATTAAGCCCATTTCGTGGCTCCGCAGCGCGATAGAAAATGCGTTAAAGCCTTCTGTACCACCAAGTTCAGGATTTAATTGGCTATGATCACAAACATCATAGCCGTGAGTGCTGCCTGAAGAGGCTTTGAAAATGGGTGAAGCGTAACAATCGCTAATTCCTAATTCAGAAAGATAGGGAACGAGAGCCTGAGCATCGTGGAAATTAAATTTAGCATTGAATTGGAGGCGATAAGTTGCTCGCGGGATGTAGGTTTCTTTACCTAGCGGTAGAATCGGAGACTCTCCAGCTGAAGTAAGCTCAACATCCTGCAGTTCTGTTCCATTGTCCATCGAGACCTCCTTAAACAAAAAGGTTTTTAAGCCCCTTTGGGCTTAATTCCTTCCGTCAACATATACAAAATAGCTTGTAAGGGGATTTTCACCCATTCTGGTCGATTATCAAGCTCATAGCCCAACTCACAAAGCGCTCTTTCCAGCAGATAGAGATCGAGCAAAATCGCTAACTCATTCTGATTAGCAGGTAAAAAGGTTGCTTCATGAGCCGTTGTAAGATAAGCCTTGAGGAAATTCGTACTAACCCAAAGATACCACCACCGCAGCCATGGCTCTAAAGCAGGAAGATCTACGGGGCGAATGTTGCCTCCAGCAGTTTGCAAAGAGAGCGTTGCGTATGAGGCATAGTGAAAAGAGCGTAACATGCCCGCTACATCGTGCATTGGCGAGCGTTTAATGCGTCTTTCGCTCAAAGGCCGGGCAGGCTCACCTTCAAAATCAGTAATGACGAAATCGCGGCCTGTGAAAAGTACTTGACCTAAGTGATAATCGCCATGACAACGAATGCGGGCCGCTTTAATTGGCTGCTCTTTGATGGCAAGAAAGTGCTTAAAAATGCTTCCCTCAAGCTCTAAAACCTTTTGAGCTTCAAGCTGCACCGTTTCTGGCAAATTAGGCAGAGCCTTACGAAGGGTTTGCAAAACTTGAGTCGTCGTGCTTCGCATAGATTGATAGATTGAACGCTGATAAAGCGTGGTAAATGGCTCTGGCGCAAAGGCTGCATTTTGCGAATCAGCGGCAAGGGCAAGATGTAATTCTGCAGTCCGCTGACCAAGCAGAGAGGCCGAACCTAAATAGGGCCTGATTAACTCGTGTTCAGGGAGGGAAAGCTCTTGCTTCATGAGCGTTAAGAACGTTTTGGTCGCCAGCAAAGGCTCAAAAACCCGCGAGTCAAGGGTGGGCGGGCCGGCAGGAAGGGCTAAAGCCTGCTCAGTGAAATGATTTAAGGTGTCAAGCGTATAGCTCCAGGCATCACCTTCATTGCGAATAAATTGCTGCAAAATCCCTAAAGTCATCGGGGCTTCGTCTCCTATGGGATATTCCAAAGCTCCTACAACTTGAGGCACAGCACCAAAATCACGTTCTGTTAGAAAGCGACCAATTTCCAAATCAGGATTTAAGCCTGTGTCCACGCGGCGAAAGATTTTCAGAATGAATTGATCGCCAAAAACCACCGAAGAATTACTTTGCTCCCCCTTGATAAGTCGTGTTTCTGGTCTTGCCTCAGCGAAAGAGGGTAAAAACTTTGCGCTGCCCATCGTTGTCGCCAAAATTTCGCGGCCTTGTCTACCCTTTAATTTCCTGCGCCCCGCAATGCTGCTCAACAAGGCTTGGCAGAAAGCTGGCTCAACCAACGCATCGTACAGAACCCCCATGCTATTTGTGTCCGTAAGATGTAAACGGGCAATGATGGCTTTGGGATTTGTGCGCTGCAACTGATCAAGCTGTTCAAGGGGGGCAAAAGCGATGGGCAGAACGTAGGTTTCAGGGCTACCTTCGGTATAATCTACTTTGAGCAGTAGAATTAAAGCCGTTTTTGTCGAATCATTCAACGCAGATATTGTATCAATCACTTTAGTCGCTTTGATTTTGCGCGATTTACCCCCAAACCAACGTTGGGTAACGAGGTATTTGGGCAAAATAGTTGCGAAATCTGAAGCATTACAAACGGTTTGCCACGGGCCACGCGCTTCCAATTGCGGAACTGCCATTTCTTGCGGGTGCAAAACGGGTGCTACTGGCGTTTGAAGGTGAAACCAATAGAATGAATGCGGACCTAGTGTGATCAAGTAGGGTTGAGTTTCAATTACTTGGGGAAACTCGATGCTTCCAAACATTTCAACAGGGACAAAGCCGCGTAAGGAGGGAAGATTAAGGTCAGTAAATTGCACAAACCGCGATAGATTAGCGACAACGAGGATACTTTCAGTCTCGTAACGGCGAATAAAGGCTAAAATTTTGCGATTTTCAGGATGCAACATCTCCAGGCTGCCTTGCCCAAAGGCTTTATGCTGTTTACGCAAAGCTATAAGGCGTTTCATCCACCAGAGAAGCGCATGAGGATTGCTTTGTTGGGCTTCAACATTGATGGCTTCGTAATGATATTCAGGATCAACGATAACGGGCAAGAAAAGTCGTTGGGAATTGCCCGTTGAAAAACCTGCATTGCGGTCAGGACTCCATTGCATCGGCGTGCGAACCCCATTGCGATCCCCTAAATAGATATTATCACCCATGCCGATCTCATCGCCGTAATAGATAACAGGCGTACCAGGCAGCGAGAAAAGTAAGCCATTCATCAATTCTATGCGTCGCCGATTGTTTCCCAGCAAAGGGGCAAGCCTTCTTCGGATTCCTAAATTGATTCTAGCACGAGTATCCTTCGCATAAACCCGATACATATAGTCGCGCTCTTCATCTGTTACCATTTCAAGCGTCAATTCATCGTGATTTCGCAAGAAAAGGGCCCATTGCGCGGTTTCAGGAATCGCAGGAGTCTGTTCCAAAATATCAAGAACAGGGAAGCGATCTTCCATGTAAATGGCCATAAACATGCGCGGCATCAAAGGAAAGTGAAAAGACATGTGGCATTCGTCGCCTTTCCCAAAATAAGCTACCGCGTCTTCAGTCCATTGATTGGCTTCGGCGAGAAGAATGCGATTTGGATATTTTTCATCGACGTGTCGCCGCAGTTTTTGTAAAAAAGCGTGCGTTTCTGGCAGATTTTCGCAGTTTGTACCTTCTCTTTCATACAAATAGGGAATCGCATCCAAGCGTAAACCATCAATGCCCATTTGCAACCAGAAATCCATGGCTTTGAAAATCGCTTTGTGAACTTGCGGATTAGCAAAGTTGAGATCAGGCTGATGGGCATAGAACCGATGCCAATAATAGGCTTGCGCGACTGGATCCCAAGCCCAATTTGAGGTTTCAAAGTCTTTGAAGATGATGCGGGCCTCTTTGTAGCGGTCTGGCGAATCGCTCCAGACATAAAAATTGCGCCAAGCAGAGCCAGGCTTGGCGTTCCGCGACTTTTGAAACCAGGGATGTTCACTAGAAGTGTGATTGCAAACTAATTCTGTGATAATTCGTAAGCCCCGCCGATGAGCTTCGCGCACAAAATGCTTTACATCTTGCAAGTTACCATAGATTGGATTGACCTCATTATAATTGGCAATGTCATAGCCATCATCTTTGAGCGGCGAAGGATAAAAAGGGAGCAGCCAAAGCACCGTTACGCCTAAGTCTTGGAGATACGGTAGCTTTTCGGTGAGACCGCGAAAATCACCGATTCCATCGCCATTTTGGTCGTAAAAGGCGCGGACGTGCAGTTCATAGATAATGGCATCTTTATACCAAAAGGGATCATCCGTCAGCGGCGTGAAAAGTTCATTTTTTGCCATATTTACTCCTGGAGTAAGTTTAAGCTAAATAAATGGGTTTGCCGTACTATATCGCTCTAATCTTCAAAACTATTACATTTTTTCACTAAGACAGCCTCTTTTTCTGTCTTAATGAAAAGTTCATCTGTCTTAGAATCGTGTTCCAATCCAAGTAACTTTTCATCAGGCCATGCGATAGGCGTTGGGCTAGAACCATAATTTTCACATTGAAAACCCCACGGATCACATTTAGCGATGAAATAAAAGCTATCACCATCCATGGCCGTTTTTAAATATAGACGATAGACAGAATTCTTGATTTTAGGGGCCATGATACTTCGAAAAGTAACAAAAACCGAGGGAAAATAACTCCAAATAGCTAAAGATAGCGCAAAGAAAGCTAAACTAAAATTCAGTCGTTGAAGTGCTTTGCTTTTTTTAGGGGCCAAGAAAATCTCACAGAAGACAGCACCGCTAAGGAAGAATAATGGGATTGGTAAACTCTCATGAAAGACAAATGCCCAATGATAGAAGGTTTTTCTACACGAATCAACGGTAGAAAAGGGGTTTGAAACAAAGAGAAGGCCTGTGAGAATCAGGCAGCCCAAACGAAGGGATAAGGTAAATCTGTCTCTGCGACTTAATAGCTCCCATTTCTTTAAGTTAATCATCTCAGAGCAACTCCGCAAGTAAAGGCTGATTTTGGGATGCTTGCTAGGCTTATTATAACATAAGTAGACAAACAAAAGGCCCAGCATTTGGCATAATGGGGTAACTATGGTAAATTAAACTAGATTCTGGCTTACCTTTAGAGTGAATAGAAAATGTGAATTGTATGATTTGGGCCATCTCTGATCTCCATCTTTCGGCGGCACGGCCAAAACCAATGGACATTTTCGGGCCGCAGTGGAAGGATCACGCGCAACGGATTGCCGCAACGTGGCGGGAGCGCGTCCAGGCTGAAGACTGGGTTTTGATCGGCGGCGATATTTCGTGGGCAATGAAATTGCCCGACGCGCTGCCTGATCTGGCTTGGCTGGCGGCGTTGCCAGGGCGGAAAGTGTTGATTAAGGGCAACCACGATTATTGGTGGGATCGGGTCGGGCCAATGCGGCCTTTTTTGCCCCCAAGTCTCACGGCGCTGGAGGCGAGTGCGACTGAGGTTGGGAATGCGATTGTTTGTGGCACTCGCGGCTGGCTTACGCCTGACACGCTGGGCTTTGACGCGGCTGCCGATTTGCGCGTCTATCAGCGCGAACTGGCTCGCTTAGATCGCGCTCTGGCGGCGGCTAAAGCTCTCGCGCAAGGCCAGCGGCCTATTATTGTAATGATTCACTACCCACCTTTTGTCAACCAACAGCCAACTGAATTTGCCCAGAAGATCGCCGCAGCGGGCGCAGCGGCCTGCATTTATGGTCATCTTCACCGCCCCGAAGACTGGGCCAGCGCGGTGCAAGGCACAGTGGCTGGCGTTTTCTACCAACTGACCGCTTGCGATTATCTCGGCTTTGGGCCTGTCGCGGTACGGGGGTTGGCCCTAGACTAAGCAAACAAATGTATCTTTTTTCTTTGGACAAAAGAGCCACTTGCGGTTATAATATAGGTTAGATTTGCTTCCCAAGCAGGGAACGAAGAGGTGCTATGGGCAAATGATAAGTACCTTTAGCGCATATAATCCCTTAATCGTTTAATTTCTTTCTCTTCTTAGCGGGAAAATCCAAATAAAACATTCTTTACAAATAGATCCAAGAGGATTTTGATGGTTTTTGGCAAGATTCGCCAAGTCAACATTACAACTGAAATGCGTAGTTCCTATCTGGATTACGCAATGAGTGTGATTGTCTCGCGGGCTTTGCCCGATACCCGTGATGGTCTCAAGCCTGTTCAGCGGCGCATCCTCTATGCAATGATGCGGGAGGGCCTGCGCCACGACCAACGCTTCTCCAAATGCGCGGGCATTGTTGGCGAAGTTCTCAAAAAATATCACCCTCACGGCGATAGTGCGGTTTACGATGCGCTTGTCCGCCTGGCCCAGCCCTGGAATATGCGCTATCCTTTAGTAGATGGCCAAGGGAACTTTGGTTCGATTGACGGCGACTCGGCAGCGGCTTATCGCTATACTGAAGCCAAATTGACCGCTTTGGCCGAAGAATTGCTCAATGACATTGACCGCGAGACCGTTGATTTTCGCCCCAATTTTGACGGTGAGCATCAAGAACCTACTGTTTTGCCTGCTTTGCTACCCAATTTGTTGCTCAATGGAGCTACGGGCATTGCGGTTGGGATGGCGACCAACATTCCGCCCCACAACTTGCGCGAACTTTGCGACGGGCTTGCCTATCTAATTGACAATTCCGAAGCCACCGTTGACGATCTGCTCAAGATTATTCCAGGCCCCGATTTCCCGACGGGCGCGAATATTTTGGGCACGGAAGGGATTGTGAACGCCTACAGCACGGGGCGGGGGCGCATCATTATGCGGGCCAAGACGCATATTGAAGAGGGTAATCGCGGGTCTTTTAATATTGTAGTAACTGAATTGCCCTATCAGGTCAACAAAGCGCGGTTGCATGAGCGGCTGGCCGAAATGGCGCGAGATCGCAAGATCGAGGGAATTCGAGATATTCAAGATCAATCAGATCGCAAAGGAATGCGGCTGGTAATCTTCTTAAAACAGGATGCTCAACCCAAAAAGGTCTTAAACGCGCTTTACAAACATTCGCAAATGCAGACCACTTTTGGGGCCAATATGGTCGGGCTGATCGAAAGAGGTTCGCAACCTAGAGTCTTGACGCTCAAGCGCATGTTGATTGCTTATATTGAGCATCGCAAAGAGGTTATTCGTCGCCGTTCGGCTTTTGATCTGCAAAAACTACGGGCCAGAGGTCATATTCTGGAAGGTTTGTGCAAAGCCCTGGATCATATCAGCAGCGTCATCCAAATGATTCAGAAGGCCGAAAGTGCTGAATTTGCGCGCAACGATTTGATGAGTATCTTGCAATTAAGTGAGATTCAAGCGCAAGCGATTTTAGATTTACAACTTAGGCGGTTGGCGGCCTTGGAACGCCAAAAAATAGATGCTGAATATAAAGAAATTGGTCAAAACATCGCCTATTTAGAAGGTGTTTTAGCTGATTCGCAAAAGATCTTAGCTTTGATTAAACAAGACTTGCTTAGGGTTAAAGAACAATATGGTGATGAGCGCCGAACCAGAATTGTTCCTGATGTGGATGGCGAAGTAAGCGACGAAGACCTTATCCCAGAACAGAGTGTCTTGATTACGCTTACTGATCGGGGCTATATTAAGCGGCAACTTGCGGATGTTTATCGCACTCAACGGCGGGGAGGTCGTGGGATTCGGAGCATGGGCACTCGTGAAAAGGATATTGTGCGCCATGTTCTCAATTGTAGCACGCTTGATAGCCTCCTCTTTTTCACAGATCGCGGGAAAGTCTACCAATTACGCGCCCACGAAGTGCCCGATGCCAGCCGCATGGCCAAAGGCTTGCCATTGGTTAATTTGGTGGCTCTAGACCCGAATGAACATGTTACTTCGGTGCTATCTGTCCCCAGTTTTGAGCAGGGCAAATATCTGGTCATGGCTACAGTGCGCGGGAAAGTTAAGCGAACTTTGTTGCGGGAATATAGCCAAGTCCGCTCTAATGGGCTAATTGCGCTTAGTTTGAACGAGGGCGAAGAGGGCGAAGAGGGCGAGGAAGCGAAAAAGGGCGATGTCTTGGGCTGGGTAGCAATTAGCCAGGGCGACGAGGATATTCTCTTAACGACGGCCCACGGCCAAACGGTACGTTTCAAGCAAGCCGAAATGCGCCCAATGGGCCGCACCGCCAGCGGCGTGCGAGGCATCAAGCTCGGCAAAGGGGATCGCGTCGTAGGAATGGGTTTGGCAACTGAAGGTAGTCATCTGCTTGTGATAACGGTCAAAGGACAGGGAAAACGGACAGCTTTGAGCGAATATCCTGTCAAAGGCCGTGCCACGCAGGGCGTGATCTCGATTCGGTTGCGGGAAGGCAAAAACGATGAGGTCGCCGCTGCTTTGGTTGTTAATGAGAACTCTCTCTTGACTTTCATCACTGAAAATGGTACTTTGATGCGGACAATGGCCGATGGCATTTCGCAATATGGCCGTTCAACTCAAGGTGTGATCATTCTCAACTTGGTCAAGAATGACCGCGTCGCTGGTTTGGCTTACGAAGAATTAGACAGCGACGAAGCTAAAGCAGCCAGAAGCCAGATAGATGAGGATTACAACAGCCTTGATGTTCAGGATGGAACAGTGGATGTTGAGGCTCTTGAGCAACCTGCCCTTTTAGAGGTTTCAGATAATGAACCTGATGCCGAAATGGCTTAGAAAAGGTCTAATTTAGCTTAATGCTGCTTAGAGACAAGGAACCATTTTCCTTGTCTTTTTGTTTCTGTTAGAACTGAGTTGGAATTAGAGGGTGCGCTTGACAACTGGGCAAAAAGGAATCATACTACTTATGAAAGATAGTAGTTTGTTTTCTATAATAAAGGAGATCAAACCCATGGCTCTTCACTTAACATATTGCCGCAAGTGTGGGCGACGCTTCCCCGAATTTACCCAAATTATTCAACAACTCCGTGCTAAACATCCAAATGATTTAGAGATTGTGGAATTGCCCTGCATGGCGGCGTGTACCGATAGCCCCGCCGTGATTTTAGATTATGATTATATTCCGCATATTTTGCCAAGCAACCTGGAAAAACAGATCGAAGACCGCTTGGCGCGGCCTTTTAAGGAAGTTACTCTTAAATTATGACAAGTGAAGTTTCAAACGCTCCGCTGCTCGCCATCGTGGGCGCGACTGCGGTGGGCAAAACTGCGTTAGGCCTTGAGCTTGCCCAACGACTTGGGGGCGAAATTATCTCCGCCGACTCGCGGCAGGTTTATCGCTTTATGGATATTGGAACCGCAAAACCAACTGTTGCCGAGCGCAATACGGTGCGTCATCATCTTATTGACCTTGTCAACCCCGATGAGCAATTTTCGCTGGCGACTTATCAGGAAGAGGCTCAAACCGCAATTGCAGATTGCAGAGCGCGAGGAGTTTTGCCGCTGCTGGTGGGCGGGACGGGGCAATATGTGGCGGCAGTTTTGGAGGGCTGGAATGTTCCTCGTGTCCCACCACAGCTTGCGTTGCGAGCAAATTTGCAGCGGGAAGCGGCAGAGCAAGGTGCGACAACTTTGCATCAGCGGTTGGCGGAAATTGATCCCCAGGCTGCGGCGGCGATTGCACCCGCTAATGTGCGGCGCGTGATTCGAGCGCTGGAAGTCTATTTGGTAACGGGGCAGCCAATTTCGGCTTTGCAAACCCGGCACGCTCCGCCCTATCAGATCACGACCTTGTGGCTCACTTTGCCACGCGAGGAATTGTACGCTCGCATAGATGCGCGAGTCGAGCGGATGATAGAAACAGGTTTGGTGGAAGAGGTAGATAAATTGCGGCAGTTGGGTTATACTTGGGACTTACCTGCGATGTCAAGTTTGGGATATATTCAATTTCAGCCTTACTTCGCGGGGACAGCGACATTGGCAGAGGCGATTCAACGGCTCAAGTTTGATACACACGCTTTTGCACGCCGCCAGGGAAGTTGGTTTCGGCGCTTGCCAGGGCTAAAGCAGATCGCGGAATGGGGAAATGTAGCTGATCTTTGCCAAACGATAAGCAAACCACCCGCCTAAGCGGGTGGTCATTTCATGGTCTCAGTTTCCTCTTTCTTCGCGGCCAACGTAATCCTAACCATTTTCAAAACCAGAACAAAGAGTCCGTTTTGGGATACAGTTCAGGATGTTGTTAGAAAGTCTCTCAGTGTGTGTATTCAATAATTTGGATTTCGGGGCCAAGTTTCTTGATGATGGCATCTTTCATCTTGGCATAATGCGGACATGGAAAATCTATTGGGTTGCCCTTGGAAATACAGGATGCGAAAACAATTGCTTCTGCACCACGTTCAACCATGAGCTTTGCACGAGCGATTGCGCGTTTTCCTGGACAACCTCCGCATGAAACAAATCCCATGACTTCAACGGGGCCAGTAGCGGCAAACGCAAGCTTCCCGTCTTTGGCAACCTTAAAATCGGTATTGCCGGGGCACATGTCCTCAGTTTGTTGACACCGGATGATGCCGACTTTCTTCATTATTCTTTTCCTTTCTAACGGTGTTGTTGAGTCGACTTCACGCTGGTTAAAACTCTTATCTTGGTCAGAAGGATAACACTGCGAACGCTGGTCCTCAATGGCTTTATGTCCCTGATTTACAGTAAATGTTGCCAAGCCAGGAGCTTTCCCAGCTTCATTTGCGCCGCGAAACGGGAGTCTGCGCCTCGCTTTGAAGCCCCTCAGCATCGTCCGGCGGCGTAGAAAGCAAATCGTGCGCTTGCGGTTGGCCTTCCAAATGACTCATATCGTTGCACCGCACGACGTTCCAACCCCCAATCCCGTGCCGCAAAATACTAATGGAAGTGTTGCCAATATGAGGCACTTTGACCAGCCCCGTCTTCCCGTAGGCGTGGGCCAGCAGGGCCCGAATCGGTCCCCCATGGGTGACAAAGACAATGGTCTTATCAGGGTGGTGGGCGAGAATGGCCTGCGTGGTATCGACCACTCGCTTGCGTAAGGCGGCCAGGTTTTCGCCGCCTCCACGCGGAATATCGTGGTCTAATTCCAATAAGCGATATTCCATCGGGTAACGACTTTTGATCTCGTCGCGGGTCAGGCCGCTCCAGCAACCCATATCAATTTCGCGTAAGGGGGGCAAAAGCTGGACGGCTACCTTAATCGCCGCCCCAATTTCCCAAGCCGTCTGGTAGGCGCGAGTGAGGTCGCTACTATAGATTACGTCAAAGCGCGTCCCTTCGTCGTGCAACCGCTGGGCTAAGATTTTGGCTTGCTTGCGCCCAATGCTGTTCAGGGGAATATCCGTATGGCCCTGCCAGCGCCCATCTAAATTCCAATCAGTCTCGCCATGGCGGATTAGGTAGAGTGTGGTTGTCATAGTGCAATGCGGATACTTCCTATGCGGAGGAGAGGAAATGCCGCCACCCTCCTTGCCCGAATCCCAACTGCTCCATGGGGGTTTTGCGCCTCACAGCGGGTTAGCCCCCAAATCAATACGCTCCAGGTCGGCCTTGCGCTCACGAAGCACTCCCCCAAAAGAGGGGAGATTAGCGGCATTCCTAAAGCCAAGTCTATTATAGCTTGAAATAGTACGTTTGGCAAAAAAGGGTGGCCTGCCTTCAAGCACCCGCCGAACGGCAGTCGTTTCTTGGCGCAGCTTCGATTATAATGGGGCTTACGAGCAAGCAGGCTGGAGAGCTTGCGCCACGTCGCCTGTTGCCAGAAGATTTGGGTTTGAAGAAGCCAGGCGACTCCAAAGATCTGCGAGGCCTAAGTTTTAAACTAGGCCTCTTTTTGCCCAACCGAGGCCAGGCCCTAAGTTTTGCCGCTGCTACGCCAGGAACACCGTAGGATAGGCATCCTGCCTGTCCCTTTCGCAGGCTGGAGAGCTTGCGCTACGCGTCCCTTTCGCAGGCTGGAGAGCTTGCGCTACGCCAGGAACACCGTAGGATAGGCATCCTGCCTGTCCCTTTCGCTAGAAAGTAGCACAAAGTCTATGACGACGACAACCATCCTTTTTAATGGGCCGATCTATACGCTCGACCCCGACCAGCCCCGGGCCCAAGCGCTGGCCATCCGGGAAGGGCGGATTTTGGCGGTGGGGAGTGAGGGTAAGGTTCAAGCGGCAGCAATTAGCGGCAAAGGGAAAACGGAGGGGCTTAACCTGCGGGGGCGAGCGGTGATTCCAGGGCTTACGGATGCCCATCTTCATCTCCTGTGGTTTGGGCTGGCGGCGCGGCAGGTGCAGCTTGGGGCGACCCCTAACTTTGAGGCTGCGCTGAAAATGATCGCCGACAGAGCAGCGACCTTGCCCCCCAATGCATGGCTTTTGGGGGGGGGTTGGGATCAAGATCTTTGGGGCCGGGCCTGGCCTACTGCTAACGATTTAGACCGCGTCTGCCCGAATCACCCGGCCTTTCTGGTGCGGAAAGATGGGCATTCGGCTTGGGTCAATCGGCCTGCTTTAGCTCTGGCAGGGATTGATGACCAAACCCCTGACCCATCCAATGGGCGGATTGGGCGCGACCAAAAAGGTAAGCCAAATGGGATTCTGGTCGAGGGGGCCCAAGAATTGATTTGGCGCATTCTGGAGCCACCAAGTCCCCTGGAGCGCTTACAGATCATTCAGGCGGCCTTGACCACCGCGCTCAGTTATGGTTTGACAAGTTTGCACATTGCGCCAGGGGTCTACTTGCGGGACAGCCACGATACCTTGGCGGACTTGCAAATTTTGCGGGGGCGTGGGGATTTGCACCAGCGCTGTTTGCTCCATCTGGCATTACCTGATTTGGCAGCGGCTTTAGCTTTGGGGCTTCGCAGTGGGTTTGGAGACCGTTGGCTGCGGCTGGGGAACTTGAAGCTTTTTGCGGATGGCTCTTTGGGGTCAGAAACGGCAGAACTTTTGCAGCCCTACGAAAATCGGCAGCACAAAGGGTTGTCAATTATCAGTGGGGAAGAGTTGAGCGAAACGACGCATCGAGCCATTCACGCGGGGCTTAGTGTAGCGATTCATGCGATTGGGGACGCGGCGAATCGCAAAGCGCTGGATGCCATTGAACGGGCCCTCAAGCCCCGCGGCCCAATCGCGGCTGTGCCGGCCCCCTTAGCGCTGCCCAATCGGATTGAACATGCCATGCTGCTTGACCCGCAAGACTTGCCGCGCTTTGGGGCTTTAGGGCTTATAGCTTCGATGCAGCCGGCCCAAGTTGCGAGTAGCCTCGCGCTGGCCGAGCGGTTTTTGGGGAGCCGTTGCGCTCAAGCCTTTGCCTGGCACGATCTTCAGGAGGCAGGGGTTCCGCTGGCTTTTGGCTCCGCTGCGCCCAGCGAAACTATAAATCCGTGGTTGGGCATCCATGCCGCCGTGACGCGCCAACGCCCAAATGGAACTCCCGAAGGGGGTTGGTATCCCGAACAACGCTTGAGCTTGATTAGCACGCTCAAAGGTTATTGCGTTGGCCCCGCGCTGGCCAGTTCGGAAGAGAACCTCAAAGGTAAATTGAAGCCAGGGATGTTGGCAGATCTGGTGGTCTTGGCCGCAGACCCCTTCCAAGTCCGACCTGCCGAACTCCCGGCCATCGAAACTGATATGACCATCGTGGAGGGGCAAATCGTTTGGGAACGGGCAGGGAGCTAAAAACCGCGTGCTAATCTGCTGCACGCGGTCTGGAGCGGGAGTCAAACGTAGACTAGTGCATAGTCTGGGGCGCAACGCTGGTCAAGGGCCCAAGCTGTTTGGCGTAGTGGTCAAACTGGACACGGGCCTGCTCAAACTTCTCATTGGCGGTCTGGAAGCGCAACGCGGCCCGATTAGCTAGTTCTACCTTATAGCTCCCGTAGAAGTTCAGCATATCGTCAATCGCGGCAACCTCTAACTCTAGCCCTTGGTTGTAAGTTTCATGAGCTTGTTCCAACCCGTTTGGCGGATTAAACTCTTTGACCTGCGCTAAAGCGCTTGCCACCGCGCTCCGAAAGGTCTTCGCGGTGGTAAGATAGGACAAAGAGTCTCCAGGCTGGCCGGTGGCCGCGTTGCGATAGTTGTCCACCGCAGTCCGCAATTGCTGGCGCACGGGGCCCAAATTGCTGAGGTAGCCGAGCGCCAAGCCTTCTTGCACCAAGCGCGGTTGATCTTCCAAGACGGGGACAAAAACCACTCGCGGTGGCTCGGCGGTGGGAGCCATTGGCAAGGTTTGCGCCAGGGCGACAGGGGCCGAAGTCGGTTGGGCCAGGCTTTGATCAATGGCCAGCGTGAAGACGCGATTTAGGGTCAGCGAAAGCAAAAGCATGAGGATGGGAACGCTCCAGATGAGCATTCGCAACCGACTCTTATCCCTTTCCCATTCGCGCCAATTGCCCCACCACCGCTCCCCAGGCTGTTTTGCGAGGCGCTGCGAATCTTTATCTTGCACGTCAGCACGCAATTGCTGCAAGAAAGGAGCCATCCCACCTGGTTTGCTGCCTAAAAGTTGTTGCTCTTCGAGCCATTGCAACCCTTTGCGGGCCCGCTCGTTGTACGGGTTGATCTTCAAGACCGCCTGGAGGCAAAAGGCGATCTGGTCAGCCTCGTCAAGCACCCCACTCAGCCAAAGCCAAGCACCTTCATTGCGGTGATCAAGTTGCACCGAGCGCGTGAGCAGGCCGACGGCAATCCGCCGTTGCCCACCTCGCGCTGCCGCCACACCCCGTTGAAAAAGACGATAGGCTTCAGCGGCATTGGCCTGCAACGAAGCCTCCGCGACTTTGGTTTCAGCCAGGGATATTTCCCCCAATGCAGGCAGCCCAGGGGCTTGCCCCCACCGTGAAAGACGTGATGTTGTCATAATAGCTTAATGCTCCGGTAACAAAGGATTGATAGACCGCTGGATTAAAACGGGGTCTTGCACTAACTTCTGGCGCACTATATCCCAATATTCAGGTTTTTCGTAGCCAATGCGCCAAATTGCAATGCCAGCTAAGTCCATCGTTTGAACTAAATCTAATTTTGATTCCAGCCCCGCAGCGGTCATAAACCAAACTTCGCGGTTCCCTTCATTGGAACTATAGCGTAACCAACTTTCATCCACTCTTCCCTTATTATTCCGCTGCATTAAATTAACGGTTAAGTTTTCTTCGTTAATCAAATCCTCAATATCACCCCAGGGAACCCCTCTAGCATTCCCTTGCGGCGGCCAATCATAGCCGTAAAAAGGAATGCCAATCACGATTTTGGAAGAATCCATCACCGAACGAGCATATTCAGCCACGGCTTGCACCCAATAGAGCGGCGCAATTGGGCCGGGCCCACCGCCGCGCCAGTGATAATCGTAGGTCATAATCCGCACGCGGTCTGCGTGTTGCCCGATCACCTTCCAATCCTGGTAGCCCCCTAAGCCGCCATAATCCCGATCTTTGGCATGGACGGCCACCGTGAGGATTTTACCTTGCGCGTGCAAAGCTTGGCCTAAGTCGGTAGTGAAAATCGAGAAAGACTCGCGCATTGAGGTGCTAAGGCTCTCGTAATCAATATCAATTCCATCATAATTGCG
>DCSM01000194.1:5850-9812 GCA_002325605.1 Chloroflexaceae bacterium UBA1466 | reverse complement strand
ATAATATGCAAACCACCTTTTGCCACAATCATCAAACGTTCCCATTTAGTGATGCGGCGAGCATCTTCCAGCGCGGCATGAAGCTGCTCCTGGGTGGCCTCCGCGAAAGGAATGTTCTGGGCAGCCAAAATTTCGTCGACCAGCCCTGCGGTTGAGATCAAATCGGCGGACTTGTTGATGTCGGCGAGGTTGCCAAATCCGTCAGGATTGCCCCCAATTAGAATATCAGTGCCGCGACCTGCCATATTGGTGGCCACCGTGACCACGCTCGCCCGCCCCACTTTGACCAGTTCGGCTTCGATGCGAGCGGCTTCGGCTTGCTCCAGTTCCGCCCGCACCGAATCAGCACAATGGGCGATCTTTTGCTCGGCTTCTTGAATTAAATTGACTTCCAAAAGTTCTTTTTTGACATCTTCTGTTCTGAAACGTCGCCCAGCCTGAGCAACAATCGAAGCTTCCTTTTCGTGAAACTTGGCATTCAAGACATCGTGCTTTATCCCCACATGGAGCAAAACTTTGCTGAGATATTCTGAAGTCTCAACCGAAGTTGTACCAATCAGAACAGGCCGACCCTGCTCATACAATTCCTTAACTTCGTTGACGACGGCCTCAAATTTCGCTTTTTCGGTACGATAAATCTGATCAGGGAGGTCTTGACGGATCATTTCACGATGCGTAGGGATAATGACCACATCTAAATTGTAGATTTTGCCGAATTCTTCGCGGTCTGTATAGGCTGTACCAGTCATACCTGCCAGTTTTTCATACATCCGAAAGTAGTTTTGGAAGGTAATCGTAGCGAGCGTAACGTTTTCCCGCTTGACCAAAACATGTTCTTTGGCTTCCACCGCTTGATGCAACCCATCGCTCCAGCGGCGGCCAGGCATCGGGCGGCCTGTGAATTCATCAACAATGATCACTTCGCCATCCGCCGTAACCATGTAATCTTTATCGCGGTGATAGATAAATTGAGCTTTTAGCGCATTTTCGACGTAATGAGTAAGTTCAAAATATTCTTGATCATAGAGACTTGCATTTTGCGGAATACTTAGAAGGCGCTCTAAGCGTTCAATGCCATCTTCGGTCAGAGTAATACTCTTTGTCCGCTCTTCGACCATAAAATCACCGTTAGGCTTGGCCCCATCTTTGACTTCTTTCTCCGTTACGGTGCTGCGCTTGAGACCTTTGACTTTTTCAGCAACAATGCGATAGAGATCACTACTTTTCTGCGCGGGCCCACTGATAATCAAGGGTGTGCGAGCCTCATCAATGAGGATATTATCTACTTCGTCGACAATGCCAAAGGAAAGCTCGCTTTGCACAAGCCTCTCCAATTCCAAAGCCATATTATCGCGCAGATAATCAAAGCCAAATTCATTGTTTGTGCCATAAGTAATATCGGCATCGTAGGCTTCGCGGCGCGAACACTCGCGCCAATGAACGAGACGCGGATCATCTTTACTTGCATTGGGGTCAATAGCTTCTGGATCAAAGAGGGCACTATATTCGTGAGCAATAAACCCGACGCTAACCCCTAAAAAATGATAGATTGGCCCCATCCAGCCTGCACCGACCTTAGCCAAATAATCATTAACGGTGATCAGATGGCAGCCTTTACCTGTCAAAGCATTCAAATAGAGCGGTAAAGTTGCGACCAACGTTTTACCTTCGCCTGTCTTCATTTCGGCAATTTTGCCTTGATGTAAGACAATGCCCCCAATCAATTGGACATCGTAATGCCGCTGGCCCAAAACCCGGCGCGCCGCTTCGCGCACTGTGGCGAAGGCTTCAGGAAGCAAATCTTCAAGCTCCGTGCCCTCAGCTATGCGTTGGCGAAACTCAGCCGTTTTGCCCTGCAAAGCTTCATCCGTGAGGCTCTGAAATTCAGGTTCCAAGCGATTGATCTGGTCTATAAGGGGCTGATATTGGCGGGCTGTGCGCTCGCTGGGCGAACCAACAAGCCTTTTTAGCCAGTTAAACATCTTTTTCTAACTCCTTAGCGCTGTTTGCTACAGCAACTTGCTAGGTTTATCAAACGAACTTTACCTGCCGCATTATACTCCACGCTGGGAGCAGGGGCAAGGGCAATCAATGCTATAATGGAGGCGGAACAAATTTCTGGGATTCTGATAGTCAATGACTTATCATAACACGATGATTACACTGGATATTAAGATTTTGGAAGCAATTGAAGCTGTGAATGAGCTTGAAACGCTAAGAAACAAAATAACGTTATTGCGTAATGCGCTTATTTCAGCTAATGAAATGGATTTTCAAACCAATGAACAAGCTATTCTTTTGCGTAAAGACGTTGTTCTTAGCGAAATAGAGCAAATCTTACAAGCTCAAACCCTGGAAAGAGCCAAATACTATTTAGCAAGGTTGAAAAAAGGGGCTTCGCAGATCAAGACCAATGGGATTAACGACCTCAATCTGGCGCGTTGGAAAGAGCTTACAGTTGAAGGCTCTTCTGATTATATTGTTACGGATAGTCTTTGGACAACTGAGAAGAAAAGAGTCGCTTCTGGAGCGCATTCAGCTTGGTATCATGGCAACTTTATGCCTCAAATTCCTGCTCAAATGCTAAGGCGTTACACAAAAAAGGGCGATTGGGTGCTAGATCCCTTTATGGGAAGTGGGACAACGCTCATTGAATGCAAGCGTTTGGGGCGCAATGGGTTTGGAATCGAACTCAATCCTGAAGTTATCAAAGAGGCTTGGCGTTTAATTCAGGAAGAACCAAATGAACAGAATGTTATCACTGAGGTTTGCGAAGGTGATAGCAGAAATATTGCGCTTTTGCCCAGATTAAAGCAGCATGGCGTTGAGAAAGTGCAACTTATTCTCATGCATCCGCCTTATCACGACATTATTAAGTTTTCAGCTAATCCTAATGATCTTTCAAATGCTTCAAACACTGAGACTTTTTTGCAGCTGTTTGGGCAAATAGTAGATAATGTCACACCGATTCTGCAAAAAGAGCGACATCTCGTGCTAGTTATCGGGGATAAATATGCAAAAGGCGAGTGGATTCCGCTTGGTTTCTATTGTATGCAAGAGATAATGCAGCGCAATTATTGCTTAAAGAGTATTGTGGTCAAGAATTTTGAAGAAACACGCGGGAAACGAAATAATAAGGGGCTTTGGCAATATCGGGCTTTGATGGGTGGTTTTTATCTGTTCAAACATGAGTACATTATGATTTTTCAGAAGAGATAGTTGAGCAGACCTTTACGGCCTCGCAGACCGCAAAGGTCTAGTGAGCATTAAGATAAAGGTTGTTTTCGCATAGCTGCAATAATCGCTTGATCTGCGCCCCAAAAGATGTTTTCTACACCGATAGATTCTAATAAACCGCCACGCTCCAGCATTCGTTGCACATTGGCATGAAGGCCCGAAAGCATCAAAGTTCCGTCAACCTTTTGCAAGCGAGCATGGAGTTCAGCAATGGCTTGCAAACCTGATGTATCAATTATAGGAACCCCACGCATTGAAAGAATCAAGACTTTAGTATCATCTAATTTGCGAAAAGCCTCGTAGAAATTGTTGGTAGCAGCAAAGAAAAGCGGCCCCGTGAGATAGGCAACTCGCATATTGGCACAAAGATGGTTGACCTCGATTCCCCGTTGGCGCAATTTGTCAGGATTGATCTGCTGAATATCAATATCAATGTCAGAAGCTTGGTTGAGAAAGATTGCGCCCGACAAAAAGGCTCCAATCACAATGGCCTGCGTCAGATCGAGGGTTATCGTCGCCAGCATTGTCAAGATAAAAGTTACGATGGCAGTCTTAAATTGGTGGGCAAAGATATAGTGAATCTCTTCCCATTCATTCATGCGCCAAGCGGTAACGATCAAAACGCCTGCTAAAGCGGCTAAAGGAATATGCGACATCACAGGAGCGAGGAGAAACATCGAAGCTAAAAGCACTAAAGCATGGATAATGCTCACCAAACGAGTTTT
>DCSM01000194.1:433-5729 GCA_002325605.1 Chloroflexaceae bacterium UBA1466 | reverse complement strand
CCACCGAAAAAGGGAATAAGCATGTTGCCAATCCCTTGAGCAATGAGTTCTTGGTTAGCTTGCAGGCGCACGCCCGTCATATTACTGGCAACTGAACCGCATAAGAGACTCTCTACAGCGCCGAGAGCCGTGATTGTAAGGGCGGGAAAGACAAAATCTTGCAAATTAGCCCAGGGAATATTTGCTAAAGAGAGGCGTGCATCTAAAAATAACGTTTGGGGAATCGATTCAATGGTTTTAACGGGCCATTTGAAGACCATTGTCAGCGTTGTCGCTAGGATAAGGCCTAGCAAGGAGGCTGGAAAGCGAGAATTCCACTTCTTGGGCCAGAAGGACATCGTCAGAATCACAAGGGCCCCCAAAATAACTGCATACCAATTGGGGGCAAAAGGCTCTTTGAAATAGCCCAAGAACTTCAAAGCCGTTGATTCAGCAGCTTTGGTACTGATGCCAAGGAAAGAATCAATCTGCCCAATCGCAATAATCAGCGCAATGCCCGTCGTAAAACCTGTAATCACGGGCTGGGGAATAAAGGCGATAAACCGCCCTAAGCGCAACAAGCCAATGCCTAAGAGCAAAAGGCCCGACATTAGGCCGGCCATCCAAACGCCTTCCATTCCGTATTTCTGGGCTAAAACCATCAAAACTGCGCCCATTGCGCCCGTAGGGCCCGAAATCTGATAGGCCGCGCCCGATAACGCCCCAATCACAATCCCTGCAACGATGGCGGTGACTAAGCCTGCGGCAGGCGTTGCGCCAGATGAAGCGCCAAAAGCTAGGGCTAATGGCAAACTTACCGCGCCTACCGTGATGCCCGCTAAGAGGTCTTGTTGAAAAGTAGCTCCATTGTAGTTTGAAAACTCTTTTCGCCAAAGTTGAATAAGACTTCGCCGTGAAGACATGATTTTCCTCAACTTAGGAAGTTGATAGACCTTTCTACTTTACTTAGAATGCAATAACTCAATGTACTCATCTCGAATACGGGGGAACCGATTTAGATTGTTATAGTTCGCTTGGATATGCTTTAGGCCATTAGTGCCTAGCTCAATCCGCAATTGTTTGTCAAGAAGCAGCTTCTCTAGGTTGGCCGCAACGGTTTCAGCCGAGTCGGTGGCAGGAACAAGCAAGCCCGTCTGGTTCTGCAAGACGATCTGATTAACGGGTGCAATGTCCGTCGCAACCACAGGTTTGCCCATCGCACTCGCCTCCGCATACGCCATCCCCCCGCTTTCGCGCTCCGCCATAAGGCAAAATGCCGTCATCAGCGCGTAGAGCGCCGGCAGATCTTCCTGCTGCGTTACGCTATCCGTAAAGGTGACTCCCTCCTCAAGCCCTAGCTCCTTCGCCCGCCCTACCAGTTCCTCCTTCAACGGCCCCCCACCTACCACCAGTAAGTGAACCCGCTCAAATCTCGCCCTTAGCAGCCCAACCGCTTCGAGCAACAGCCCAAGCCGCTTCTGCTTAACCAGTGGCGCAACCGTTCCAATCACGGCCTTGTCTTCAGGGATGCCGTAGTGTTGGCGCACTTCAGCCACTTTCGCAATCGTCACGCGGCTCGGCTGAAACTGATCTAAGGGAATCCCTAACCCAACTAAAACCCGTTGGTAAGGCGTGCCGATCTCATACTTCTGGCTTAGATTATGCTCACTTTCCGCGAGGAAAAAGAGGCGTTGAGTCATCAGGCCCGCCAACCGCTCCAGCCACAAGTAGCTTTCCCGCTTAGATCCTACCTCGTTCATAAAGCTAAAGTTCTGCACAGTGTGGACCGCTGGAAGACTTAGACTCCGCGCTGCTAACCGCCCTAAGAAGCCTGCTTTAGAGCAATAAGTGTGGACTAAATCCGTCTTCTCCGTCTGCATTATACGCCGCAAGCGCAAAAAGGCTTGCCCATCAGCCACCGCATTAAGGGGTGGCATCATCTCTACTGGCAGCACCTTGAGACCTTGCCGTTCCATTCGATAGATGAAACTGCTTCCTGGAGCGTCTGGCGAACAAACAATGGTCGATTGGAAACCATGCGCGTTCAAATAGCTGGCTAACGGCGCAGCCAGCTTATACGCCGAGAAGGAATCCGTTGCGACATGCAGGATTTGCCATTGCATAAGGGTTTTCTTTCCTTTGATCTATTATATTAAGTGCCGCAGAGCAGCAGCAACATTAGAATACTTAAACTCGTAACCGAGCCGCTGGGCTTTCTTGGGGAAGACCTGTTGCCCAGTTGAGAGAAGGTCTGCCGCTTCCCCAAGCGCCAGCCGCAAGCCCAACCCTGGGACTGGCAGCCACGCTGGGCGGCCCATCGCTTGCCCCAGATTTGCCATAAACTCGCGGTTGGTCAAGGGCGCAGGAGCCGTGGCATTCAACGGCCCTCTCACGCGCTCATCCTCAAGGGCCCAGCTGATCAGCCCTATCATATCATCTATATGAATCCAAGAGAGCCATTGCGTCCCTGGGAGAATCGGCCCGCCACAGCCAAGCTTAAATGGTAGGGCCATCTTTGGCAACGCTCCTTCCGCCCGATCTAAAACGACTCCTGTTCGCAAACAAACCACCCGAATCCCCAAAGCCTCCGCCTGGAACGCCTCTTTCTCCCAGGCTTGACAGACCTCGCTAAGGAAATCTGTCCCCCCAACCGCCTCCTCATCGAGCGCCGGCGTGGTGCTGGGCCCGTAGTAGCCAACGGCTGACCCGCTGATTAGCACCTGGGGCTTGGCCGCCCGCGAAGCCAACGCTTTGACTAGCGCTTGCGTGCTTAGAACGCGGCTCTGCCTGATTGTCGCCTTGTAACTCGCGCTCCACCGTGCCCCCATTAAAGGTGCGCCCGCCAGATTCACAACCCCCAGCGCGCCCTCCAGCGCCGCCGCCCAAGCGTCTTCAGAGTTAGTCGTCCAACCAACACATTCGGCATTTTCTGGTAAAATACGCTTTGCTTGCGCTGGATCACGCGAGAGGCTGACCACTTGATAGCCCCTGGCCCCAAGTTCAGTAACCAGCTTTTTGCCGATGAGGCCTGTTGCCCCAGTGATCACGACCCGCTTTTTTTCTGTCATCGCAGCCTGCCTTTTTGAATTCTCAAAGAGCCTGCTGACCATGATAAAACGAATAGCGTTTTGAAGCAAATCACTTGGCCAGGGGGGGCTGCGCGGCTGGGCACAAAGTGCCCAGCCGCGCAGCCCATTTCTTCCACCACCTGGAGCAGCCTTTTTGAGTTGCCAGTTGCCAGTTGAGCAGCAGCCTTTTTGAATTAAAGGAACCGCCAGTTTATGCACGAGATTACTTTCTTAGAGCAGTTTGTCCGCATTCCCTCGCTCTCACAGCACGAGGAGAATGCGGCCAACTACCTGGTCACGCGGATGACCCAGCTAGGCTTTCGCGCCTATCGGGACGACGCAGGGAACGCGATTGGAGAGCTTGGGACGCACGGCCCCTTAGTGGCCCTTCTGGGCCACATTGACACGGTGGGGGGTAAAGTCCCAGTTCGTTACGAGGATGGCAAGCTTTATGGGCGAGGAACGGTGGACGCTAAAGGGCCTTTTGCAACCTTTGTCTGGGCGGCGGCTCGCGCCATGCAGACGGGCAACCTCCCTTGCCGCGTGGTGTTGATAGGGGCTGTTGAAGAAGAAGTGGCTACTTCAAAGGGAGCCAATTACGTGGTTGATAAGTATGCCCCAAACTACTGTATCATCGGCGAGCCGAGCAGTTGGAATCGGATCACGCTGGGCTACAAGGGTCGCCTGCTCGTTCACTACCATCATGAGCAACCTTCTGCTCACAGCGCTGGGGAGTTGATCTCCGCGCCAGAAAATGCTGTCCTTTTCTGGTTAGCGGTGCAAGAGTATTGCAAGGCCCAGAATGTTGAGAAGGAACGGCTCTTTGAGCAGCTTATTCCCTCCCTCCGCTTGATTGCCAGCGGGGGCGACGGTCTGCATGATTGGGCAAATTCCACGATTGGCCTGCGCCTGCCCGAAGGGGTTGACCCGCAGGCTTTGATAACCAAGATAAAGGCTTTGCAAGTTCTATTTGCCCCGCAAAGTGCTACGACCCTTACCTTTGAAGGGGCTTGTCCCGCCTACCGGAGTCCCCGTGCGACCCCTTTGGCCAATGCTTTTGTCCGGGCGATTAAGGCTAACCAAGGTACGCCTGGCTTCCTTCACAAGACGGGAACTTCGGACATGAACGTGGCCGGGCCCGCGTGGAAGTGCCCTATTGTCGCCTACGGGCCGGGCGATTCGAGCCTTGACCATACGCCAGATGAGCATATCGTGCTGGCTGAGTATAAGCAAGCGATAGAGGTCTTGACCGCCGTTCTGCTGGGGCTTACGGTATGAAGCTTAGGGAACGTTGGCCGTTTGCGCCACTCTTAAAGGTCTTCCAAAGAGCCTTTCCTGGCAATTCTTGGGGGCCCCTTGCACCGTTATGCGAGGCGCTTAACTTCCTGACCCTGGTTCCCATCCCTGGCCTTCACCCCCCCAAGAAGGACTCCTTGCACCGCTTTATCCCTTGGTTCCCCGTTGCAGGCCTGATCATCGGCGCGGTCTTACTTCCCTTTGGGGTGCTGGCGGGGATGATCTGGGGCGCAAACTTGCGGGCAACCTTAATGGTGCTTGGCTTAATCATCCTGACTGCGGGCCTCCACCTTGACGGTTTGGCCGACACCTTTGACGGCGTATTAAGCTGGCGCTCCCGTGAGCAGAAGCTAGAGATCATGCGGGACAGCCGCATCGGCGTAATGGGAGGGTTGGCCTTGATCGCCGTTATCATCCTAAAGGTAGCCTACCTTCAAGCGGCGGGGGAAGGATGGTGGCGGGCCTTCCTGCTGGCGACTATCGGGGGCCGCTGGGCGATGCTTTATGGCCTCTTATACTTCCCTGCGGCTCGCAAAAGCGGTTTAGGCCACAGCTTTCAAGCCCAGACCCAGCGCAAAGACCTCCTCTTCCCGACCATCTTCGCCGTGACCTTTGCCATCCTCTTAGGGCAGGTGCAAGGTCTACTAGCGGCCCTTTTGGTCTGGGCAAGCTCTTACTTGCTAACGCGCTGGTGGAGTCGAGACCTCGGCGGGCTGACGGGTGACACTTATGGAGCCTTATGTGAACTCAATGAGGTTGTCGTGTTAGCAGTCATGGCAGCGCGAATCTAGCCGCAAACGCGCCTTACGTTAATCCAAATTGAACCCTGGATAGCGCCAAATATCCAGGGTATTTTGTTGTCATTTACCACCGATTTAGACCAACTTGGCTGCTATTTTTTACCGCATTAGGAAGCCATGAAGATCGAGGTGGCTGCCAGCGAAGTCGAAACT
>DCSM01000194.1:0-273 GCA_002325605.1 Chloroflexaceae bacterium UBA1466 | reverse complement strand
CTGCCTGCCACCTCAGACCAAACTGGCTGCCACCTCAGACCAAACTGCCTGCCGCCTTCATCTTACGGAGTCAGCAACTTTAGCTGGGGCCCAACGTATGAAGCGGTAGCCTCCCAGTTAAGGAGCCAAATTAGCACAGGCTATTGACAAATCCTGAGCAGCGTAATACAATGAAATGAAGTGTTAAGTTTGCTTTCACATAGGTTGAAGGATGTCCCATGCCGCATTTGTCTTCCACCACCCGCTCGCTAATCAGAGCCTCGCTCCTCCTTT
>DCSM01000006.1 GCA_002325605.1 Chloroflexaceae bacterium UBA1466 | reverse complement strand
GTGCCCAATTCGCACTAATTCATCATTCAATTCTTCTAATTCAGGGACTCCAGGATGCAATTGTAATTCAAGATAATAACGGTCTGGGCCAAAGATTTTCCGATACAAAGCAGCAGTTTCAAGAGCTTTCTCGCGTTCGCGGGCCCGCAGATAAGTATTGATTTCGCCCGCCAAACAAGCCGAAGTAGCGATTAAGCCTTCACTATGTTCTTCTAAGAGCTTATGATCAATGCGCGGCTTATAATAAAACCCATCTAAATGGGCCCGCGTGGTAAGTTTCACGAGATTGCGATAACCCGTAAAGTTTTGGGCTAAAAGCAAAAGATGACAAGTGTGTTTATTTGCCGAGGAAAGCAAATTATGCACATCAGCTACTGCTACTTTTACATAGGCTTCTACACCAATGATCGGCTTGATATTTGCCTTTTTAGCCGCCTCATAAAACTCTAAAGCCCCATACATTACCCCGTGATCGGTAAGGGCGAGGCTGTCCATGCCCAATTCAGCAGCGCGACTGACTAACCCCTTTGTGGTCGCATAGCCGTCGCGTAAACTATATTCTGAGTGAACATGAAGATGAACAAAGTCTTTCATCACAAACCTCCAGGTTTTTAAGCACAGTCATAGCACAGGCTTCTAGCCTGTTTTGGCTTATTTTGTCTTCGAAAAGCTCTGATAACTATTTTATTCTCAATCTCGCTTAAAATTCACAGCTTTAACTGTGGGCATAAGGCTAAAGCCTTATGCTTCCGTTTAAGTATAAATTGGCTTATCGTTTCATTGCATAAGTAACCCCTTCTTGCAACGTACTGCGGGTAACTAAACTGCTCAAATCAATGCCGAGCGCGACCAGAATCTGCGCGGCGTTGGGGCGAATGCCCGTAAGAATAACTTGCGCCCCCAGCAGCCGCACCGCTTGCGCGACTTGCAACAAGGCTTTGGCTACCTGCTCATCAATTACGGAAAGGGCGGTGATGTCCAAAATGGCTACTTTGGTGCGCCTGGCAACGATTCCATCTAAAAGGGTTGTTAAAATCTGTTCGGCGCGTTTGGAATCAACAACGCCGATAAGGGGCATAACCAGCACGCCCGCGCTAATCGGAATGAGCGGCGTAGAAAGCTGGCGCAGAGTTTCGGCTTGGACTTCAATGATCTCTTGGTGGAGGCGCAACTGATTTTCTTCGGCTTGCTTACGGACTGTAATATCCTCAACAACACCCGCAAAGCGATAGACTTCGTTCTGTTCATTTAAGATTGGCGAGGTGCGAATCCAAATCGAGCGAATAGCTCCATTCGGCGACACAATGCGGCATTCGCCATCAAACAACTTGCCTTGCTCTTGCTCCTCAAAAGCCTGCGTCATCCGCTCGCGGTCCGCAGGATGGACTAAAACGAGAAATGACCGGGGGTTTGAATAGAAAGAAGTACAACTGTGCCCAAAAATCGTTTCGTAGGCTGGGCTAACATAAATAACACTACAGTTTTTGGCATCCAGGATCCAGAAAACCTCGTGAACGTTATTGGCTAACTCATTAAAAATTAAGCCTATCTCGCGTAATTCAGCTTCGACTCGATTACGCTGTGTTACATCAGAAATTACACCAATCCATTTATAGGGTTTCCCTGTTTCATCGCGTAGGGCTGTGCCGCGTTCAATCCAATCCAAATAAATCCCATCTTTTCCGCGCACCCGATAACATTCTTCAAAGGGTTGCCTGGTTTTAAAATGATGTTTTCGCGCAGCAGCAATTCGTTTACAATCATCGGGATGGACCGATTGTTGCCAAAATTTGGTGTTTTCAGCGAATTCGCTGGCCTCAGAGCCAATATAAAGCTCGACGCGCCCAGACCAAAGGACTTGGCCGGTGGCAAAATCCCATTCATAGATGAGGTCGCTGGCCCGTTCAGCGGCCACGCGGAAGCGTTCTTCGGATTGGCGCAGCGCCGCCGCGGCCTCCTTGCTATCGGTGATGTCCCGAATACTGCCCCGTACCCCAAGAAACGCATTTTGCTTGGTATCTTCAATGATGGGTTGAAAACCCATTGAAACCCAGCGCACCTCTTTATCTTTGCGAACAATGCGAAACTCAAAGCCGATTTCAGTCGCTTGTTTGAAGGCGGTATCGAGCTTTGCTTGAAAAATCTGCTTGTCTTCGGGATGCACAATGATGGAAAAGAGGGAATTGTAGACCAGGAAATCATACGCTTTATAACCTGAAATGCGTTCACACGAGGGGCTAATATAGAAAAACTTGCGTTCAGGGTTGAGCCAAAACTCCCAATCCCAGGTCCAATTAACGATAGTGCGGAATTTAAACTCTGAATAACGCAACATCATCTCAGTTTGTTCGTGTTCAACGATCTCTTGGCGCAGCTGCTCATTGGCGCGGACCATCTCAATGGTTCGTCTTTGCATCAACTCCTCTAAGCGCTGCCGACTTCGCGCAAACTCAGCTTCGGCCTCTTTGCGGCGCGTGATATTGAGGAAAAGCCCCTGGACAAAATTAGGTTTGCCATGCTCATCACGCAACGTTATCGCCTCATCGTGAACCCAAACCGTATTGCCCTTGGCGCTGAAGAGACGATATTCAGAACAAAGCGGCTCCCCACAATATTGGCTTTTGTAAATATCACTCATCACTTGCTCCCGGTCCTCTGGATGCAACTGCCGATACCAAAGGGTCGGGTCAGCTTGCCACTGGGTTGGCGTGAAGCCTAACAGTGCCTCAATCTGGGGGCTAATATAGACAGGTGTGTCCTCGCCATCCAACGCAACCACGTAGGTTATGGCAGGCATGTTCTCTAAAAGGGCCCGCGCCTTGGCTTCGGCTTCGCGGAGATTGGCCAGCGTCTGGTCGCGCTCGGCTAAGGCCGCTTCCAGCGCTTGCACTCGTTGGCGCAGAACAGCAAGCTCTTCTTGCCCCGCTAGTTGGATTTTGTACTCTGTACTCATAGCTTTCGTTCTCAAATTGTCGTTCGTGGGGTACTCCAGCGAACGGCATAAGCAATCCCCATTTGAAGGGTACTGTGGGTTAAGATATTGCTCAGATCGACCCCTTGTTGAACTAGGGTTTGAGCGACTTTGGGCTGGATGCCTGTCAGAATCACTTGGGCCCCTAAGAGCCGCACAGCCTGAGACATCGCAACGAGCAAATTAGCGACCTGCTCATCTACGCCCGCAAGGGCTGTAATATCCAAGATCACAATGCGGGCTTTGCGCTGGCCCAGCGCATTCAAAAGCCTTTCCTGGATGCATTGCGCCCGCTGTGTATCAACCCCACCAATCAAGGGGAGGAGGAGGATCAGCTCACTGATCTGCAACAGAGGCGTTGATAAAGCGGCAAGAGATGCTTCTTGGGCCCGAATAGTCTCAGCTTGGATTTGACTTTGGCGGAGGCTCTCTTCAATCCGCTTCCGCTCCGTTACATCCCGTGAGATGATCAGGAATTCATCGGCCCCAATTGCTGCATACCGAGCCTCAAAGTCTCGCAATTCGTTTTGGATAGGCACTTGATAATCTAAGACAACTACTTCGCCCGTCTGAAGAGCCTTTAAGCCATGTTCCATTGTCTTCTGAGCTAAGTCGGGAGGTAATACCTCTGAAACATGCTTCCCAACAATGTTTTCTGGCGCAGCTAAGAGATCATCCGTCCTCGATGCTGCTAAGTCCAGGAAGAAACCTTCCTCATTGACTCGAAACATCAAATCGGGGATGGCCCTAAGAAAAGCTCTATACCGAGTCTCACTCTGCCGCAAAGCTGTCTCCGCTTGTTTCTTCTCCTGAAGCCGTTGCTCTAGCTCGGCGACGCGCTGGCGGAAAGCATCTCGCTCTTTCTGGACTGATTCTAGGGTTTCAGAATGCAAAGGCATAGCTTCTCAACCTAACGCTTCCTTATCTATTACCGCCGTTTAGCCCCTACCGCATAGGCAATCCCCGCCTGGAGGGTCCCTTGAATCACCATCCCCTGTAAATCAAGGTTTAGGTTGACCATCGTTTGCGCTACATCGGGGCGGATGCCAGTTAAGATCACCTGGGCCCCTAATAATCTTACCGCTTGAGTCGCCATTATTAAGGCCTGCGCCGCTTGAGAATCTACTGTCGGCAGAGCCGTAATGTCTAGGATGACTACCTTAGCCCGCTTGGCCGCGACTCCCTCTAACAAATTCTCTAGCAACTGCTGGGCCCGCTCTGCATTTAATGTCCCAATCAGTGGTAAGACTACGATCTCGTCGGTCAAGGGGATCATGGGCGTGGAGAGTTCGTGTAACAATTGCTTTTGCGCCTGGATAACCTCGTTTTGAAGGCGGATTTGCTCCATTTCCATCTGCTTCCGCTCCGTGATGTTAGTCGCTATCTCCATGCGGACTAACCGCCCGTCTGTCCAGCGAATGGCTGTATCCCGCACATCAAGCCAAACTCCGTGGATTGTGTTCTGGAATTCCCAAACATAAGTTCCTAGAGACCGCCCATGCTCATCAACAAGCTTACTATTCGTACAGAAGGGACAAGGGCCAGTCATACCTGTTTGCAAGACTTGCCAACAGATTTTGCCTGTCACGTCCCCAAAGAGGTCGCGGACCTGCTTATTGACAAAGAGAATCTCATAGGTCTCAAAATCAGCAACATAGACTATTTGGTTGAGGCTATCCAGGATCTGCATCGTCTGGATGTGGGCATCGCGCAAATTCTGTTCGGCCTGCTTACGAGATGTAATATCTGTAGCGATCTGTAGCCGCACCAGTCGCCCATCAGTCCAGCGAATAGCGTTGTCTTGCAACTCAGACCAATTGCCCGTAACTGTGTTTTGGGACTCCCAGGTGTAAGTGCCTGTCGGTTGCCCTGTGGCATCAATTAGCTTCTCATTTGTACAGAAAGAACAAGGGCCTGTCTGATCTTTTTGCAACACTTGCCAGCAGATTTTACCTACGCTTTCCCCAAAGATCTTACGGAAATATTCATTAACGAAGAGCAACTCATAAGTCTGCATGTCTGCAATGTAGACTAGTTGATCGAAGTTATTGAAGATCTGCTCGATTTGACCGTGGGCTTGGGATAAGCTTAACTCAACTAGCTTGCGGCGCGTGATATTGCGCTGACGGACGATGGCTCCCGTCATTTCGGCATGGCGATAAGGGCTAATATTGAGGTAAAACCAACAGGTTTGGCCCTTTAGCAGCGCGGGGAAATCCAAGTAGAATTCCTCAGCCCCCCCTGTGAGAATGGCCTGGAGGGCCGCAGTTTGGGCTTGCGTAGCCGCAGCCTCCAGCGGAAAGGCGACTTGATGCGCGGTCAGGTAGTCCTGCCCAACTTGAAACACTTGGGCCGCGTCCTCGGTTAAGCTGTTCTGCCAGGATGCGTTGAGATAGCAGATCGTGCCTGCTTGATCTAGGATGGCTAGGTTGTCAGAAAGGGTGTCCAGAATAGTCCAGGGGTCAATCATTAGACTCGTCACAAATTACCTCACGATGCGCTTTGGGTTGGAAGTCGTAACGTTGCTGCAATTATAGCACATGGCCTCTTGCCTAATTAGTAGTAGGTTAGCAGACCTGGGCCAGGCTGGTCTTTTCCGTCAGGGCTTGAAAGCGTGGTACAATAATGGCTTGTGTTCTGAGCCAGCAGCCTTCCTGGGTGCTGGCGGGCTGGGAGTCAGACTTCCACCACTTGAGACTTAGATAGAAACATCATGACAACTTTAGACTCGCCTGAGCCATTGCCTCAATCTTCTTCGCGCTGGCCCCCAATGTTCAAAGCCCTACGCCATCGGAACTACCGCCTCTTCTTTGCGGGGCAATTGATCTCCCTGATCGGCACATGGATGCAAAGCGTGGCCCAAGGCTGGCTGGTCCTACGCTTGACTAATTCGCCCTTCCTGCTGGGCGTGGTCGCTGCCGCTTCTTCGCTGCCCATCTTAGTCCTATCCCTGCCCGCTGGAGTCTTCGCAGACCGTCTCCCCAAGCGGAGCGTCATTATCTTTACCCAAACCATGGCCATGATCTTAGCCTTTATCCTGGCCGGCCTAACCCTTACCCACACCGTTCAGGTCTGGCATGTCTTAGTGTTGGCGACCTTGTTGGGTGCATCGCAAGCCCTTGACGCTCCCGCTCGGCAAGCCTTCGTGATCGAGTTAGTTGGCCGGGAAGACCTCCTGAATGCGATAGGGCTAAATGCTTCTATGTTCAACCTTGCTAGAGCGGTGGGGCCCGCAGCGGCGGGGTTAGTGGTCGCGGCGGTTGGGGAAGGGGCCGCGTTCCTCCTGAATGCGCTAAGTTTCCTTGCGGTACTTTGGGGCCTCCTGCTCATGAAGCTCCCTCCTCACCCCCTTCAACCAGCGAAGCATCCTAAAGGGCAACTACGGGAGGGCCTTCTTTACATCCGCAATGAACCAACGATCAGAGCCTTACTTCTGCTAGTCGCTAATACAAGCCTCTTTGGGTTTGCTTATGCCGCGATGTTGCCTGTCTTTGCCCGTGATGTCATCCATACGGGGCCCAGTGGGTTAGGCTATCTTGGGGGTGCTAGTGGCTTTGGGGCCCTCTTAGCCGCTTTAGCCCTGGCCTATATGGGCAGTGAACCAAGCCTAGATAAGCATCGGGGCCGGTTTCTCCTCCTCACCCTCTTTATCTTCCCCTTCTTTGTCATAGGCTTTACCTTTACTAGAGACCTCCCGATAGCTATGGTCTTTCTGGCCTTTATGGGCTGTTCCAACGTAGCTAGTTTATCCCTGAATAACACCTTAATTCAGCTACTAGTTCCTAATACCTTACGGGCACGGGTGATGAGTGTTTTTGTCATCTCGGTCTTGGGGGTTGCCCCGATAGGGGGTTTACTGGCGGGCAGCATTACCGAATGGGTTGGCAGCGTCCCGCTCGTGATCGCACTAGCGGCCCTCATCCTTATCGGCCTTAACCTTGGGATGTTGCTTCTCGTTCCCCAAGTGCGACAACTTTGGACAAGGTTAGACCTTCCCGAAGCCCATGTGACTCGAATCAGTTAAGTTAGTACAAACCATTGACCCTTTGAACTTCTAGGAGGTATGCTTGAAAGGTCTAAACCTACGCTTGTTCCAGGCGTTAAGTCTTGTTGCGGTCTTATGCGGCCTAACGGTCTTTAGCAGTGGGAAAGCTTCTCTAACGCAGGTTGCAGAAGGTGCAGCTGCGGACTTCTTTGACCCGCAGCGGCTAAGTTACGAACCCGACTTCTACCAACCGCAGATCGATGCTTTTCTGAAGCAGCAACCAGGGGTGCTGAAAGGTACGACCTTCCCCTTTGCTGACCATACGGAGACCCTTGCTGACGTGTTGGTAAGCCAGGGGGCGCTCTATAGCTTGAACCCTAAGATCGTGCTGGCTCTACTTGAGCAACAGAGCCAGCTTCTCTCTGATCCTAACCCTTCGCCTGAGAAGCTGGCCTTAGCGCTCAACCTGAAGAGTAAGAATCAATCTTCCCTGGGATTGCTAAGGCAGTTGCGGCTAGGGGTCATTGAACTCCGCCATGGCCTGCGCGATTACGCAGATGCGGTTGCGGACGGGAGGCCCCTGCCAGACTTAGTCTTCCAAGATGACGCTAAACAACCTCCGCCAGAGGGAATGAGCTTAGGGCGCTATACCCTGGCACGGATGCTGGCTAAGACCATTACAGATACAACGCAACTCCCGCGAAAGTTGGCTACCTTCCAGCAGGTCTACACGAAGCTCTTTGGTGACCCGCGCCAGTCGCCCCAAGGGTGGCCTAAGCCTGCGGAACCCTTCCTCATCCGCCCGATGACTAAGGCGGCCATGGTTACCTCTTTCTTTGATCATGACAATCCTCTCCTATCTCAGAACGGGTCGCTCCTCTCCTACTGGGGGCAGAAGACCAATACGCTTTACTACGATGGGCATAGTGGGTGGGATTATGCGCTGAAGGCCCCTGATCTGGTCTTAGCGGCGGCGGGGGGGAAGGTTGTCTTTGCCGACTACTCTAATGACGGTTGCGCTACCTATGCCCAGGCCGTAATCCTAGAGCATGGCAATGGCTACCGTACCTTCTACTGGCATCTAAGTGAGATAAGAGTGCAGGCGGGAGAGCAAGTTCAACCTGGGACGATCTTAGGGGTGGCAGGGGAATCGGGGTGCGCTATTGGGCCCCACCTACACTTCCAAGTTCAATACTTAGGGCGTGATGTTGACCCGTTTGGGTGGTGCGGGGCAAAGGAGGACGCATGGGAGCATAACCCTGCTGGGCAGATCAGTGTGTGGCTGTGGGCTAATGTACCCTCGCCGTGTGGGGAACCAACGGGGGGGACGGTTATCGTAGATGATGGCTCGGAAGGGTTTGTGAAGAGGGGGGAGTGGCAGCAAAGCCCAATTGGGTATGGGAATGGGGCCTTGTACACCGCAAGTGTTGCAAGTGAGGTCAACAGGCCGCCATGGGTAGTCTGTTCGTTAGGGCTACCCCCAATAGTTGTTTGGAAGCCCAGCCTACCCAATGCAGGGAGTTACCGCGTCTTAGCCTACATCCCCTACTACTTGAATGGGCTTGAGGATAGCCCAGACATGCACTATCAAATTCATCATCAGGAGGGGGAGACAGAGGTGGTGGTAGACGCTACGGTGAATGCTAATAGCTGGGCGGACTTAGGCACTTATAACTTTAACCCAGCCCAGATACCTTTTGTTAGTCTGAGTGGGGCCACAGCCCAAGCAGGTTCTGGGGTTTGGGCCGATGCGGTAGCGTGGATCCCAAGTAGGTAGGGGCAGACCGCAAGCCTGGAATCCACAGCTTTAGCTGTGGCTGGAGAAGTGTAGTTCCCAAGTAGGTAGGGGCAGACCGCAAGCCTGGAATCCACAGCTTTAGCTATGACTGGAGAAGTGTAGTTCCCAAGTAGGTAGGGGCAGACCGCAAGCCTGGAATCCACAGCTTTAGCTGTGGCTGGAGAAGTGTAGTTCCCAAGTAAGTAAGAGGAAGGTTTGGAAGGGGGTGGGGGCGGAGTTCTTAGGTTGAAAGCCCTAAGCTCCGCCATCCACTAGGAGATAGTAAAGCCAAGTTCATTGAAGGCATATTGGAGGCCTTCTTGGAGGTTAGCTAACGTCGTGATTGTACTGAGGTCGACCCCTAATTGCACCATTGTTTGAGCGATCTCAGACCCAATGCCAACGAGGATGACATGCGCTCCCACAAGGTTGACGGCCCTTGTAGTTTGAAGAAGGTAATTAGCGACGCTTGTATCTACGACGGGTACACCTGTGATGTCCATAATCACCATATCAGCCTGGAAGTCAGTGATAGCGACCAGAAGGTTCTCCATTACTTGATTAGCCCGCGCACTGTCAAGCATCCCTACTATCGGCAGGACAATGATCCCTTCGTGGACAGGTAGGATCGGCGTACCCAATTCCCTAATGGTCCGCATCTGGGAATCTAGTTCCTCCTCCATGCGCGTGATATTCTCTTGCATCCGCTTAAACTGATCCCCAAAAGCTACCAAGAAGTTACCATTGAAGGTATGAAGGAAGTCCTCTAAGTGGCACACTTGCTTAGGGGTCCAAGGTTGGTGATCCTGGAGGAAGAGATCGAGTTGGCCCAAGACAAGGTTGCGTAAAACCTGAATAGCTTGGAGAAGCTCCTCTATGGTATACCCAGCACTCACGCGCTGTTGACTGGCATTCTGACAATAGAGGGCGAGGCCTTCAATGTCATTCTTCTGAATACTATCGGCCAGCGCGAAAAAGGAGGAAGAGGCCTGGCTCCGTAAGTTCTGAGGATCCTCCCTCTGATAGGTCGGCCCTAACTGCTCAAGCTGGGCCATAAAGTCAAGGATAAAGGTATCGGTATGTTCCTTTAGGAAGGCCCCAAATTGCTGGATTTCGGTAGGCATTGGCTTGCTGCTTTCCACTTCAATAGGCCCGTGCAAAGATCACTTGTTGAGTAGTTTCTTGGCCCGTCAAGACACAAGGGCCAGGGGTAGGAGGTTGGTCAAAAGGAATAGCCCGAATGGTAGCCTTAAAGTCGGTCTGGATCCGCTGCTCATCCTCCTTACTCCCTGCCCAATAGCACCGCGCAAAGCCCTGTTCAACCGCTGCCTGCAACTCAGCTAAGTTAGTCGCAAAGAAGGTGTGTTCCTCCCGAAACTTTAGGGCCTTAGTAAAGAGACTCTGCTGGATGTCGGCTAGAAGCTCTATGAGATGTTCCGTAAGGCCAGCCTGGGGGATAAAGGACTTCCCTTCCCGCCCTGGCCTATCGCGGCGAGCTACGGCCACAGTCTCCTTAGCCACGTCCTTTGGCCCAATCTCGACCCGAATTGGAATACCTTTAAGCTCCCACTCATTGAACTTGAAACCAGGGGAGAGGTTATCTCGCCCATCCACCTTGAAACGGATACGACCCTTCCACTCAGCGGTGAGGCGAGCTACGGTGGCCATTACACTTACCTTCTCAGCTTCATTCTTATAGATCGGTACTACAACGACCTGCGTTGGGGCGATGCGAGGCGGTAAGACCAAGCCCTCATCATCGGAATGAACCATTATCAGAGCGCCAATCAGACGGGTGCTGACTCCCCAACTGGTAGTCCAAGCGACTTGAATGGTATTATTCTGGTCCGAGAAGGTAATATCAAAGGCCTTAGCAAAGTTCTGGCCCAGGTTGTGGGAAGTGCCCGCCTGCAAGGCTCGGCCATCCTGCATCATAGCCTCTAAAGCATAGGTGCGTAAGGCCCCTGCAAACTTCTCCTTCTCGGTTTTCAACCCCTTGATCACGGGGATGGCCATCTCATTCTCCAGGAAGTCACCATAGACATCATGCAGGATTAGTAAGGTCTCCCGCTCGGCATCTTCTTCCGTGGCATGGACGGTGTGGCCTTCTTGCCAAAGGAACTCTGTCGTCCGCAGGAAGGGGCGAGTTCGCATCTCCCAGCGCACAACATTGGCCCATTGATTGATTAAGAGCGGCAAGTCCCGCCAGGAGCGGATCCATTTGGCATAGAAGTAGCCGATGATGGTCTCACTGGTTGGGCGAATGACGTAGGGTTCAGCTAGTTCAACCCCACTGACCCGTGTTACTTCGGCAACTTCTGGCGCGAAGCCTTCGACATGTTCGGCCTCTTTGAGCAGAAGGCTTTTGGGGATGAGAAGGGGGAAGTAAGCATTGACGTGGCCCGTTGCTTTGATCCGTAGATCAAGGCCACTTTGGATTGCTTCCCAAATCGCGTAACCCGTCGGCTTAAAGACAATCGAACCGCGCACGATCTCGGCGTAATCGGCTAGGTCAGCTTCGCGGACAATGTCGAGATACCATTGGCTATAATCTTGGGCCCGTGGGGTAATGCCTGCTTTAGGCATAAGTTAGCTCCCTTGATGCTGAAGAGGAAGGGTTCGGAGGGGGTTGGCACAGCTAAGGTGTTACCCAATGTCCCCCGAACCCTTGGTCAAAGGTAGTTGCTAGATGCGCTTAGGCCGCATCCGTAGCGTAAGTGGCCAGCACTGCACCTGACTCAATACTTGTACCTTGCTTGGCCCGGATTTCGGCGATCTTTCCAGCTTTGGGGGCGACGATCTCATTCTCCATCTTCATAGCTTCAATCACAAAGAGAATCTGCCCCGACTCAACTTGTTGCCCAGGCTCGACCCGGATCCCCGCCAGAACACCAGGGATTGGGCAAATGACTGCATTCGCCGCTTGGGGAGTCGTCTTCCCAGACTTGGCCTTGGGTTTGTTCTTAGGGGCGGCAGCAGCAGAACGACCTGCGCCAGCACGCAGCGGTGGGGCCCCAATTTCTGCAACCCGGACCATAAAGCGCCGACTGTTGACCTCAACATTGAAGGAACGTGGAGGTTGAGGTTCTTCTTCGGCAGGGATGACCACTTCCCCTGGAACCTGTTGAGCCGTCAAGCTTTCGAGGATTTCAGGATGCTGTGGGATAAAGTTGACCGTCACATCGCCGCTCTTGAAAGCAGGATGGTTAATGGCCGCCTTATGGAAGGGGATGGTCGTGGTAAGGTTCTCAATCTGATAATCGGCCAAGGCCCGATTCATCCGCGAGATTGCTTCAAGGCGGTCTTGGCCCCATACAATCAGCTTGGCAACCATTGAATCATAGAATTGGGGAATGGCATAGTTTGCCCGTACCCCGCTATCAACTCGAATGCCCAACCCCACTGGCTCACGGTAAGCCCCGACGGTTCCCAAAGCAGGCCGAAAGTTGGCACTGGGGTCTTCCGCATTGATGCGGCATTCAATGGCATGACCACGGGGGCTAATATCTTCCTGCGTAAACCAGAGCTTCTCGCCCTGGGCAATCCGCAATTGGGCCTTGACCAGGTCGATTCCATAGACCATTTCCGTTACGGTGTGTTCGACTTGGATCCGGGAGTTAAGCTCCAGGAAATAGAACTTACCCTCTTCATAGAGAAATTCTAACGTTCCCGCCCCGACGTAGCCAACGGATTTGGCCAACCGTACCGCCGCCGTCCCGATCTCAGCCCTTTGAGCCGCCGTAACCACGGGCGACGGGCATTCCTCAATCAGCTTCTGGTGGCGACGCTGGACAGAGCAATCCCGCTCCCCAACGTAAACCACATTGCCGTGAGTATCAGCTAAAATCTGAATTTCAATGTGGCGCGGGTTGCCTAAGTACTTCTCAACGTATAACTCACCGTTTTTGAAGGAGAGGATCGCTTCGCGGCGGGCACTCTCAAAGGCAGCATCAATCTCATTGGCATTGCGAACGACCCGCAAGCCTCGCCCACCACCCCCGCCCACCGCTTTAATCGCAATAGGATAGCCAAAATCTCCCGCTAATGCCAGGGCTTCTTGCGCGGATTCAATCGGCTTATACGTCCCAGGGACAACAGGCACTTTGGCCGCTTGAGCTACATTTCGGGCCGCGACTTTGCCCCCAACGCTCTCAATGGCATCGGGGGGCGGGCCGACGAAAACTAACCCCGCTTGGCCCACGGCCCGCGCAAAAGAGGAATTTTCCGACAAAAAGCCGTAGCCAGGGTGGATTGCACCCGCCCCAGCTTGGCGCGCAGTGGCAATGATGCGCTCCATATTCAGATAGCTCTCGCTCGACGGCGGCGGGCCAATCTGATAAGCATCATCGGCATAGGCAACATGGGGCGCATCACGGTCAGCCTCGGAAAAAACCGCAATGCTGCGTAAACCCAACTCTCGGCAAGCACGAGCTACCCGCAGCGCAATTTCGCCGCGATTGGCAATCAAGACAGTGTCAAACATAGCGCATTTATTTTCTGTCAACAGTAATTGGTCGACGTTCCGTATGCTGGAGCCTGGGCGATTGTACCACGCCAGCGAGAGGTCGTCAAAAGGAAAGGCTTTCGGCTTCTCCCGTTCAAACTGCTTCTCCAACCCCGCTTGGTTGCAAAGAAATTTTAAGCTCTAAAAAGTGCAGGGCTAACCTGCTTAAAGCAATAGATCAGGCTTCCTAACCTCGTTGCCGCTAGAATATGTCGCCGAAAAGGCTTAATACTTTCTTCTTTCTGCGCTTTGCATTCGCAGAGGCACAGAGCTTCGTGTTGCTTGTCTCTTATTTGCATAAATTGGCCTTTTCTGTTATCATCCCCAAATTGCAAGCGCAAGCTTGCCGTTAGGGTCGAGGGCGTTGTAGTTCGCCCCTTGGGGCTGTTGGGTAAACAGAGCATAGGTTCGCTATATTTCTGAAACTAATTTTGGCTTTGGAGCTTCAACGAACGCCAGGCTGTGCCGGCCTATGCGCGATTATGGAGGATTTTTAATGGCACTGGATAAAGACGAAAAAACGTTAATCATTGATGACTATCAGGTTCACGAGACGGATACGGGCTCGCCAGAAGTGCAAGTGGCGCTCTTGACTAAGCGGATCAACCAGCTAATTGAGCATCTCAAGCTTCACAATCATGATCATCATTCGCGGCGGGGGCTGCTCAAGCTGGTGGGGCGACGACGACGACTTTTGGCTTATCTGAGCCAAAAAGATCGGACTCGCTATCGGGCTTTAATTGAGCGTTTGGGCTTACGAAAATAGCCCAAAGCCCAGGAACTTTTCCTTCGGCAAGCTCAGGAACCGCTCTGGGATCTAAGGCTTCACCCGCTTTAGCTTTTTGCCTATTGGGATTTTGTGCTGTTCTTCCTGGGAAACGAAACCCGCCGCAATCCCGCCATTTTTATGGCCGTGGTTGGGCGGGTTTTGCACTGACTGGAGCGGTACTAAAGCGAAGAATGCAGAGCAAGGTATGGTATACTACTGAGGCGAGGGTTTCTTGGAGTCCGCTGGCGTGCGCCAGGGGCCTGGGCAACAACTCTTGCAAATTCACCATTTTTAGGAAGGTTGACGATGACCAATCAATGTTACACGGTAAGTGCTGAAATCGCGGGGCGCACACTTACCCTCGAAAGCGGCAAACTAGCCGAACAGGCCAACGGAGCGGTAACGGTACGCTATGGCGATACCTTGCTCTTGGCCACGGTAGTTGCCAGTAAGGAAGCGCGGGAAGGAATTGACTTCTTTCCCCTCACGGTAGATTACGAGGAAAAGTTGTATGCGGCGGGGAAAATCCCTGGCAACTTTTTCAAGCGCGAAGGTAAACCTACTACCACCGCTGTGCTGATTTCGCGCCTGACAGACCGCCCCTTGCGGCCCCTTTTCCCCAAAGGTTATAACAACGAAGTTCAAGTAATTATCACGACCTTTGCGATTGATATGGTCAATGATCCCAGTTCGCTGGCGATTATTGGGGCCTCAGCCGCGCTGGCCCTTAGCGACCTACCCTTTGCGGGGCCAGTAGGGGCCGTGCAAGTTGGCCATTTGGATGGCAAGTTGGTGATCAATCCCGCCATGGCCGATATGGAAAAGAGTCGCTTAGACTTGATTGTCGCGGGCAAAAAAGATGCGGTCTTGATGGTCGAAGCAGGGGCTCTTGAGCTAAATGAAGAAGAGATGTTGACGGCGATCAAGGAAGGTCATGCGGTTTGCGGCCAGATCGTGGCCTTACAAGAAGAATTGGTCGCGCTCTGCGGGAAGCCCAAACGGGTCTTTGTTTCCCCTGAAGCTGATACTTCACTTGACGAAGCGGTGGCCAGCTACTTAGGCAATCGCTTGCGGGAAGCGCTCCACAATAGTGATAAGACGCTACGGGTCGAAGCAACCAAAGCGTTGGAAGTTGACGTGCTGACCCACTTCACTGCCGACGAGCCACCTGAAGAATTAGCTAATCGAACCAAAGCAGTCACCAAAGCTTTTGAAGCTTTGCTCAAAGGAGAGGTTCGCACGGCCATCCTGAAGCATCAAATGCGGGTTGATGGGCGGAGCCTCACTGAAATTCGCCCCTTGAGGATGGAAGCGGGGATTATTCCGCGTGTGCATGGGAGTGGCCTTTTCGTTCGGGGCCAGACTCAAGTGCTGACCATTACGACCCTTGGCTCGCCAGGCGAAGAACAAAGGTTAGATGATCTGGGCGTAGAGACCAGCAAACGGTACATTCACCATTACAATTTTCCTCCCTTCAGCACGGGTGAAGTAAAGCGGATGAGTGGCCCTCGTCGCCGCGACATTGGCCACGGAGCTTTGGCCGAACGTTCCCTCTATGCTGTTTTACCTGAAGAAGATGCTTTCCCCTACACGATGCGCTTGGTCAGCGAAGTTTTGAGTTCCAATGGAAGTAGCTCGATGGCCAGCGTTTGTGGGAGTAGCCTCAGCCTGATGGATGCGGGCGTGCCGATTAAGAGCCATGTTGCGGGCATTGCAATGGGCTTGGTGACCGATAAGGATGGGAACTGGCAAGTTCTCACTGATATTCAAGGGATTGAGGACGCGCTCGGTGATATGGATTTCAAGGTTGCGGGAACGGGAGACGGGATCACGGGGCTGCAAATGGATATTAAGACGACGGGGATTACCTTTGCGATTATGCACCAAGCTTTCGCCCAAGCCCGTGAAGCAAAGCTCTTTATTCTCGCCCAAATGAATGCCCTTTTGCCGCAACCACGCAAGGAACTTTCCCCTTATGCGCCCAGGATTGTTACCTTGCATATTGCGGTAGATAAGATCGGGGCCGTGATTGGGCCGGGTGGGAAAACCATCCGCAGTATTATTGAGCAGACGGGCGCGACCATTGATGTTGAGAGCGATGGGCGGGTTTTCATCACAACCCCCAACAACGAAGCTTCAAAACAAGCGGTTTCAATCATTGAAGGGCTGACCCGTGAGGCCAAGCTTGGCGATGTCTTTCTCGGTAAGGTCGTGCGGATTATGGACTTTGGGGCCTTTGTCAACATCCTTCCGGGCAAGGATGGGATGGTGCATATAAGTGAATTAGCCGAGGGGCGCGTAGAAAACGTTGAGGATGTGGTGCAATTGGGCGATGAGATCAACGTGATGGTCATTGGGGTTGATCAGAGTAATGGCAAGATCAGTCTTAGTCGCCGCGCCATTTTGACGGGTGAAGGGCCTACGGCAGGGGGGAATCGCCGTGCGGGAAGCTCCGGGCCCTCCCGCAGTGGGGGTGGGGGAGGCCGGGGAGGTTTCCGCAATGACCGTGACCGCGATCCCCGTTCGCGGTAGCAGAGGAAGGTTCACAACCACGATGGCTATTCCTGGAAGCCTTCCCGCCCCAGCGCTCTGGAAAGCCTGAGGGGGTAGCCTTTACCATACGCTTGACTCTCCGTGTCAGGCGTTTTTCTGTCTATCGTGAAGGAGAAACACGGCAATGCAACTCAACATTCTACTGGGTTTCGGATTGTCCGGGCGACCAGCTAAGGCAAAGTGGGCCCTCTTTCCTTTGACCTTTGCTCCCTTGCCCCTTACTTTGAAAAGGATTAACCATGAAGAGGCATCAGGTACTTCTGACCAAGCAAGTTGATGGGAGTTATACCGCTCAAACCGTAACCAGGGTTCATGCTACGGGAGCTAATGAGACTGAAGCTCTTGAAAACCTCCGCGCTAAACTCTATCTCTTGCAAACTTCAGGCCGCTTGGTTGAGATTGATGCGACGGAGGATGATGACTTTAGCGATGACCCTTGGCTTAGTATCCCCGATTTCGCTAGAGATGAGCTTGATGATGAATATCAGCAGGTCATCACGGCCTAACCTGCCCCTCACCCAACCTCCACCAAGCCTCCCTAAAACTTAGCTCTAACCTTTTGGAAAGACCCTTTAAGACCTTTGCGGCTGCTGAAGCTGCAAAGGTCGCTTTTTATTCCTGCCTACCCTGAGCTTTAAGCAAAGTAGGGGCGCTAGGCCCAGCGCTCCTTGGGGCGTAGAATAGGCTTCTAGCCTGTTTATTTCACAGACTGGATAGTTTGTATTACTTTTGCCTATCTTAGGCAAGTTAAGGCCACAATGTCAGACCAATTGCCCTCAATGACCCCTTGAAATA
>DCSM01000172.1:44008-55051 GCA_002325605.1 Chloroflexaceae bacterium UBA1466 | reverse complement strand
CCGTGGCCCAACAGCTAAAGCTGGGGCCTCCGAGGGAAGAGAGCTTGGGTTTCAGACTAGATTCAATGAATCTTAGGAATTGCTCATGGTGAGCCTCCTCTTTGGCTAAGACTTTAGGATTAAGGCATTGTTTTTTTCAAAAATGTTTAGCTGTGAAGCTTATTTCGCTTGCAAATGCTAGTAAAAGAGAAAGATTTTAAGGCCGATCAAAATTAAAATGACTCCTCCCGCAATTTCGGCTTTGCGTTCAAAGAGAGGCCCCATCTGGCATCCTATGTTGACAGCAATGAGACTTAGCGCGAAGGTTATAATGCCAATGAATGAGGAAGCTGTAAGAACATCCAGATCAAGAAAAGCAAAGGTGACTCCAACCGCAAGAGCATCTATACTGGTCGCCAGAGCGAGCATAAAAAGGGTTTTTAGCGCTAAGGAATCAAGGACAGAGCGGTTTTCAGCAGGCTGAAGGGCCTCATAAATCATTTTCCCACCGACTCCTGTGAGGATGATAAGGGCAACCCAGTGATCAATTGAAGAGATAAAAGAGCGCAGCGAAGAACCTACAAGCCAGCCCAGAATGGGCATTGCGGCCTGAAAGCCCCCAAAGAAAGCCGCAATTCTGAGCTTATTTTTCAAAGCCATGTCACAACAGGAAAGCCCATACTGAATGGAGACCGCAAACGCATCCATTGCGAGGCCGATAGCTATGAGGACAAAGGTTAGAACCGACATCTTTTTGCTTGGATTTTCAAAGTTTTCAAACCCTTTAGGTTAAAAGCCGCTCTGTGGTTTTGCCCGTGCTTGGTAAATCCCAGACTTTCCTTATTGTAGGCACTGGAAGGAGATCTGTCAAAAAAGCAGAAGGTCGAAATTGAAGAGGGCCAGGCAAGATGCCTATCCTCCGCTTGAGTGCTTTCAAAGCAAAGGCTTCTGTTCCCCCAGGTTTGGCTCTTCGCGCTGGGCCTGTTTAAGCGTCGTATCGGTCCCAGGGAATTGTACTTTGGCTCCGTTCAAAAGTTGTTCTATCGTTAGGATTTGGATTTTGGGATAATCTTTCTGCCAGACCGTCGAGCGCCAAGGCCCAATTTCAAGCACTTCAAGCTCCATATTGCGACTTGGTGGCTCTAAAGTGATAAATACGCCCAGCACGGCATTCTTTTCGCGTTCAATTGTCCCGCTCAAATCTCGAAGATCGCGGCTACTAACTTTCCCGCTTTTGACTTGCACAATAATCCTCTTCTCAGCTTCCCCACTATCTCGAAACGTCATAATTCCATCAATTCCTTTATCCGCGCCCTTTTTGCCCTGTTTGCTGTCGCCCTGCCCCCCGTAAGGGTAAGCGGGTAAAAGCCCCAGCGCCCACCATTGGAATTGATAGCGGTCTTGCTGCGCGAGATGTTTAGCATCATCAAGCGTGACAGGCTCCCCAAGCAGGTCATAATCCTTTTTGGCTTCGAGCTTAAAGGCACTATACAAGCGACTTTTGATCAAAGTCGTCGCTAAAGGGGTAATATCAATGCCAACCCAAATGCGCCCTAGCTTTTGCGCCGCATGGACAGCCGTTCCGCAGCCACAAAATGGGTCAAGAATCACGTCGCCAGGGTTGCTGCTGGCTTGGATAATCCGCTCTAAAAGGGCCAGGGGCTTTTGCGTCGGGTAGCCGAGGCGCTCGGCGGCTTGCGAATTGATAGGCGAAATATCGCTAAAGATAGTTTGTAAGGGTACGCCAGAATCCTCGTCAAGATATTTCTTGTAACGGGGATAGTCTTTTGAGCCATAGACTAACAAATCTTTGGTCGCCATTTCATCTATTTTCTCTTGCGAAAAACGCCAATGCGTACCTGGTGGCGGCAATAGTTCCTTCCCACGAAAAAGCCTTACTAAGGTATTACCTCCAGCGGCGTGCATAGCGACAGTGTCATAACGCTTGCCATGTTCATCAACATATCTATAGTGAGTCGCTAAATATTTCTCCTCATAGCGCATTACTTGCTTATTCCAAATGAACTTCTCCGACTTCGCGTAATATAGAATCACATCGTGAATCCGACCATAATTATTTGCATCACTATGAGCCGATGTTCTCTTCCAAACAACCTCATTTCGATAATTTTTTGGCTCGAAGAGGCAATCCAAAACCAACTTCAAATAATGACTCGCGGTAGGGTCGCAATGCAAATACAAACTGCCCGTTGGTTTCAGCACCCGATGCAATTCTACTAAGCGAATGGCCATCATGACGAGATAAGCCGTCATTTGATTGCGCCCATTCACGCTTACTAAAGCTTCCAACAAAGTCCCTAACTTAGCGCCGCGAGCGACTAAAGCGCGATATTGCTCTTCGGTCTCACGGTTCCAATGCCAAGTATCTTCGAAAGCTTTGATTTGTGAAGTCGATTCAGAGCCGCTTTCCTCTTTGTACAGCACGTTATAGTTGCGATTTGAGTTGAAAGGCGGATCGAGATAGATTAAATCAATGCTTTCAGCGGCGACATATTGGCGCAGAATATCGAGGTTATCCCCGTAGAAGAGGGTGTTCTTCGTGAGCGCACGTTGGTACATTAGTTGAAACCTCTCTATCAATCAGTTGACTTAGGCAGGCTCAGGCAACGCCCTTGGTTGAGCTTGCAGAGAAAAAACCCGTTGGTTATGCTTGACACAGCCAACGGGGTGCTTTCCAGCGAGAAATCACAACTACGGATGGACAGCGAAGCGCTATGCATGGTTGTGAGAAGAGAATCTACGTACCAATGTACTTTTTACAGACTCCCCCACAAGTTTCACCAGGACTCAGAGGCATAAGGAAATCATTCTGATTACACATATCCATGCACTCATTGTACAAGCTCCCTCGCCCTGCTTTAATAGCAGTCTTAACCTTCATCATTTTCACCTCCTTTCAGGTTAGGTTAGAAAATTACAGTAGTTATAGCAAAAAATCCTTTGTTTGTCAAGAAGTAATTTTGCTTCTATAGAGCGTGTTTTTGGTGAGACAGTGTTGGTGGATGAGGGGTTTTTTAATCTGGGGGCCTTTGCGGTCTATGAGACCGCAAAGGCCCCCAACAAATTTTAGCTTCTCAGTTAAGCAGCGCGACAAGGGGCCCTTGCGGCTTGGCAAGCGTTTGCAATTCGCTATAGGGAACCGTTACCTGTTGCATCCCTGCGGCGTAGGGCGCAACCTGATAGTGATCAAAATTGATGAGCAGGCCCTGCGGCGTGAGATTCCACGACTTGTAGTTTTTTTCCAACGGGGCGGCTCCCTCTTCGGCAAAGTTTTCAAAGACAATATCGGGGCGTTTGCGTAGCTCTTGAATGCAGTAAGCAGCGATCTGCTCTAAATATTTAGTTTGCGGCTGAAACAAATCGGCCAAGGTCAAGGCTTTAGTCTGACTTAGTTGATAATTAAGCCCGAAACTATAGTGACTGGGATGGGCTGCTCCTTGCATATAGAAGTCAGCGATAAAGAGAACACTCACCAAATCTTTTGAATTGAGGGTAACTTGCGGATCAAGCTGAAAACTATTCTCCCCAGGAGCCTCTGGCGCGACTTCCCAATCGGCCATCTCCTTCTCAAAGTTATCAACGGCTTCTTTCACCCGTGCGGCGACGGCTTGGTTAAAGGCTTGCGCTTGCGAATCGGTCTCTTCAAGAAAAGGAAAACTGACTTTGAGGTGGCGTTTGGGGCCAGTCCGATCTTCCTCTGTAGTTTTTATGGTGATTTTGGGGCCACTCGAAGGGGCCAAAGTGAGCTTAGGCGGTGAAGCTTCAGTATTTGAGAGGTTTTCGTTGCCCAATAAACCAAGCGATACGTTATAGGGCGACTGCTTTTCAGGGTGAAGTTCAAAACGAGCGCGTTCAAACCATTGAACTTGATAAGCCTTGCCTTCAATTTGCATTGTTACCAAAGGTGTAAGTGGCAAACCAAATAAAGCCTTATTGTCAACAGCGCTCAGACCTGGCTGGTTATCTACTTCCAAACCCCTTGCGCGATAAGCCTGGAGAATTGCGCCACAAACATTCCAGCCTGTTTCAGGGTAGTGGAGACAACCTGCCTGCGCGGTCTCGGCGGCTGGGGGTTGCCAAGTCCCCACTTGTTTAGCCGCTTCCACAGGCCCAACCCCCAACCGCCCCAGCAAAACATGATACGGCGGTTTGTTTTCAGGGTGAAGTTCTAAGCGATTGCGTTCAAACCACTGCACTTGGTATGCTTTACCTTCGATAAGCTCCTCTTTTTGCGGGCCTTTGGGCAAACCAAAGACCGCCAACCCTCCATTTTCTTCCCAATATTCCCGCATTGGCCCAGTGATACAAAATTCTGTCTCTGAAAAACAACGATTCGCCGTTTGGGCCTGAGCAGGAAGCATGAAGGCGCACGGGAGCAACATCAGACTTGCGAACAACCAACGCTTTTGCATAGGAAAGCCTCTTTCGGTTAGTCAAAAAAACACTTTCTCTACTATATCACAGAAGTTCAAAGACAGGTTAGCTGGGAAGCGGGGCGCAGGAGCGACCTGCGCTCTATTTTGCGCCATTTTCTTGAATCATGCTATAATGCAATTGTTTCTCCACCTTGAAATGTAAAGAGCAATCAGATGCCAACTTTGCCAAAATTACAGCCCCGCAAGTTCCTCCTCGCCGTTTTTGCGGTTGGCTTGCTCTTTTGCCTTGTGGGGCAAGGGCAAGCGGCCCGGGAAGAACCAAAAGCCCAGGCTAATCCCATTCTTGATCTGCCGGCCCTCGACTTTGAATTCGTGGCCCTGAGCGATACAAATCTTGTCCTTGCGCCAGATTCAACGAAGCAAGAGTTTACCGCCAAGCTCATCAATCGTGGGGAGACCGAAAATTTCTTTGTTACGACGAACATTCGGGCCTTTCGGCGCGGGTGGGAAGTCCAAATCGTGCCTGGCCAGGTCGTTGAGGTAAACGGTGCTGGGCAAACGCAAGAGTTTAAGTTTGTGATCTTTTCCCCGCCCGATCTGGCTCCTGCCGAAGTTTTCCCCATCCTCAAAATCACAGCGGCGCGGCAGTCAAATCCTGCGCTTACCACTCCGGCGCTCAATCTCATTTTGAGCAGGCCCGAATCCCAAACCCCAGGGCCCACCTTAGACTCGCCTACGCCCGAAAGAGGCTTGCCAACTTCGGTTATTGCTGCGCCCCCGCGCCCCGAAACGCTCCGCGCTCCCCCACCAAGCCCCTCTCCGACCATATCTGCCGAGCCTACTTTGCCCGTCAATGACCGACCTGCGGGCGAGCCGCCTTCTGCTACCCCAACGGGTGCGCCCCAGCTTCAAGCCTTGCCGGCCCAAAGCACTCCTGTAGGAGTCCGCGTCAAGAGCAGCCAAAGCTACGTGATTGGCACAACGCGCTATGTGGTCGGCGAAGTGATCAATGATTCTAGCACGAGTGCGCTCTATCTGGTCACGGCTACGGCCAGTTTCGTTGATAGTAGCGGGCAACCCATCACCACCAAAGAGACCAAAGATTATGTTTACCCCCGCGAAGTGGCTCCTGGCTCCCGCAGCGCGTTCAAGCTGGCCCTGGAGAGTGCGCCTACAACCATTACCACCCAAAAGTTGAATTTGGGCCAGGATTCTACGGCGGCCAATACGTTTCGGAAGCTCGAAGTCCGCTCTAAAAGTATCACCATCAATGGCGAGACAAAGGTAACAGGTGAAATCTACAATGACCAAGCGGGAAAAGTGCAGCAAGTCAAGGTAGTTGCAACTTTTTACGATGCTTCGGGCGAAGTCATAGATACTGGTCTAACCACGTTAGACACGCTGAACGTTGGCCAAGGAGCTTCCTACACGATAAGTGATTTTCGCGGGGGTTTAACGCCCAGCAGTTATGATGTGCAAGCCGATGGGCTTTTGGATGTGCCAACGGCCACCCCTACACCGAGCCAAACCTCTACCACCACCAATACCCCTGTGCCGGCCACCCTTACCCCAACGGCTCGCCCGGCCCAGGCTGGTTTGAATCGTTCCTCCGACCAAGCATCGGGCAAACCAGGCGCAATCGTGACCTATTCAAGCCTCGTGGCGACAAATGTGGGCGGCACTCGTGGGACTTTTTCCATCCGCATTGTTCGATCTTGTAGTACTGACCTCCCTGGTTGTACTGAAACTCTCAACCCCTCTCTTTTTGACCTGGAACCAAGTGGCACAAGACAACTCGAAGTCCTCATCATTTTGCCTAAAGATAATTTAACGAGTGTCACGGCCCAAACCATTATCCAAGTTTGTCTGAATGGCCAAACCTGTTTAGAAACTGACCCCAAGGCGATCTTGCTCACGACGGCCAGCGAGATCACCAATACGCCGACAAACACGGATACGCCCACGATCACGCCCACGCCTTCCCGCACGGTAGCTCCAACCCTCACCCCGACCCCTTTGAGCCATGTTTGTCGGGATTACTATGAAGACGATGATAACTTTGATACGGCCCGCTATATTGATGTCAATGTTCCTCAACCCAAGTATGATAAACAACCTCCTGGCGATGCTCCTGATGATCGGCGAGCGATTTGTCCCGCAGGCGATGAGGATTGGCTGCGGTTTGGGGCCGTTGGGGGCAAGAAATATACGATTGCGATCATCCAAATGGCTGATGGCATTGATCTATCTTTAGCCTTGTATAGTAAAGATCGCCAGCGCCTCGCTTTTAACGACGATTTCTACAATCCCGTTGTGCCAACTGCTGACCCAAATGATTTTCGCAACCCCCACCAGCCTACGCCTCAATCCATTGATGTTCGCCCTCGCATTCAATCCTGGGTAGCCCCCATCACGGGTGAATACATCATTCAGGTGCGTGATAACTCAGGCCGTGGGGGCCAAGACCGGACTTATACGATTATTGTCCTCACCGAAAGCTATGGCCCAACTCCCGTCACCATTGACGAAGTTTGTCAAGACTTATATGAACCCGATGGTTTGCCAGAGCAAGCTAAATTGATTGTTTCCAACGAGGTTCAGCGCGATCACCGTCTCTGCCCCGTAGGTGATGCCGATTGGGTGAAGTTCTTTGCCAAGGCTGGCAAGCATTACTTCATCTTCACGGATACAAGACCTTATATGCGCCAGGATAAAGTCAATGATAAGGCTCAGTCGGGTGCAGATACCGTTCTTACCTTAGTAGACCGCGATGGCGTGAGCCTTCTGGAGCAAAACGACGACATTCCTGGCGGCGAAACCCTCGATTCGCAGGTTGAATTCAAACCTGAAGTAGATGGCTTCTATTATGCCCAGGTCAAAAACGTTGGCGATATTGGGAATCAATTTATTCGCTACGACATGACCCTTAAACTCTGTATTTTTGGTAAAGATGGGACGGATCCCGATTGTGGGCGATCATCGGTCATGCCGACACCCCTTAATAGCCCTACGGCAGGCCCGTCAGCTTCGCCAACGGAGACCGCTGCTTCGTTGGATCAGAAGACCCCAACGCTCACGCTAACGCCTAAGGCCACGGCCACACCGACCTTGACCGCAACCGCTGGCCCAAGCCCCACACCCACGCTTACGGTTACGGGGACTCCCGCCACGGCCACGCCGACACCAACAGCGACGCTCACGCTCACGCCGAACTAAGTCTGCAGTCTGGGCAATGGCTAAATAAGGAGAAGTGGAAGGGGTTTCTGAGGAATAAAAAGAGGTTGGTTTGCCGCTTGAACTTTCAAGAGCAGGAATCGCACAGCTATTGGGGAATCTGGGCCCCCGGCCCCCTTCTTCTCTCGCTGAAGCTCAAGCGGCAGCCACAATCGGAGCTTATCTTCGCCAGGTGGGGATGAGCGTAAGCGTGGATCCCTTTCAAATCCCAACGTTCCCCAGGGGCCTCATCTTTGAGGCCCTTTTGGCGCTCTGTACGCTCCTGCTGACCTTTTGGTTGCCCTTCCCTTCCCTTCTGCTGGCACTCTGGTTGCTCTGTTTCCTGCTTTCGCAAGCCTTACCTACGCTGCCTTTTCCCGTTTTCGGGCCCGCCCGCCACAGCCAAAATGTGATTGGGATTCGGCCTTGGGCCCAAGCTCCTCCCTCGTCCCTGTCCTTTTTTCGCCTTGTCGTCCTTGCTCCCCTTGATTCGCCTCCGCAACCCTCCCTTTCAGCTAAAGCTCATGCAGCTTTGACCACCTTGTTGACCCTTCCCGCCGAATTGAAGCTCCTTCCCTTTGTTGAACTTTGGACCGTTGCTTTAGGGGCAACGACCAATACGCAGCGAGGTTTAGCCGATTTGCTGACCCGTTACCCCTTCTTGAAACGCCAAACCTTATTCCTCGTAATGGAAAATCCTTCCCCTAGTCCCTTGAAAAAGATTTTAAGTCAGGTTTTTTACTGGAAAAACCATTCCGTGTCTGCCCAAATTGCGCCTTTAGCGCTTGAATCCTCTGCTAAAACCTCTTTGAAAGCAATTGTTCCTCCTTCAAAAGACTTTTCGTGGCTTACTTTGTTCTTGCACCGCTCTGGTTATGCCGTGCTAAACCTTGCACCCAATTATTTTTGGGCTGATTCTGCGGCTGAAACTAATTCTGGCTTAGGGCAAATGACGCAAGTTATCAGGCAGCTTGCCCACCACCTCGATGCTGAAGCCCACCGCTCGCTGCCCGATTCCTAACGCTGTCGTTGTGCAAACGAAAACAAGAGCTTGTGCTATACTGAGGCCAGGCCGTAAACTATTCTCAGGAGCAATCAATGAAGCAAGTCGTAAGTATCAGCTTAGGCGCAGCGGCGCGGAATTATCAGTTCAGGACGCAAATCTTTGGGCAAGAGCTTCAGGTCCAACGCATTGGCACAGATGGAAATTTGGCGCAGGCCAAAGCTTTCGTGCAAGAATCTGATGGTTTAGCGGTGGCGATTGGGTTAGGCGACGCAACCAGCCTAACGAAGAATGATTTTTCCCAACTGGCGGCGATGGCTAGACAAACGCCTGTGGTAGACGGCTCGCTCCTCCACAAGACTTTTGGGCGCTGGGCGGTCAAACGGGCCGCTGACAAGCTGAAAGGCCTCTTTAACCAGCGCCGAATTCTGGTTCTCAAAGGGCTGGAGGCTTATCAAATGACGCAAGTTCTGGCGACGTATGAGCCAGAATTGCGCTTTGCTGATCCCCTTTTTGCGACCAAACTTGCTTTTACCCCTGCTTTGCAGTCCCTCAAGCAGCTTGAACTTTATGCTCAACTTGGCGCTAAGTTCGCCAACCTAAATCTAAACTTGTCTAAGCTCATCCTGCCCAAATTGAAACTTCCTCAGCAACCAGCCTTAACTTCTGCTGCGTTTGCCGAACTCTTTGCTTGGGCGGAAATCGTCGTTGGGGATTTTGCTACGCTTCAAGCCATTGCGCCCCAAGATTTGCCAGGTCTGACCATTTTCACCGATGCGCCTTCGCGGGCCGAAATTGAAGATTTGGGCAAGCGCGGCGTTGTCCGTTTGATCACAACTTCACCCTCTTTAAGTGCTGAACATCCTTTTGTAGCAATGGATGTGTTGGAAGCTCTTGTCGTCGCGCTTCAGGAAAAACCGGGCCCGCTTGCCGAAGCAACCGTTTTGGATTTTATCTCAGCCGCGCAGTGGGAACCGACCATTCAAGAGTTGAATCCTGCGCCTAAAAAACCTTCCTTTGCTTTCGTAGTTCATCCCCTTGTCCCCCGCCATATCTACAGTAATCCGCGCTTTAGCTTTACCCGCCATTTTCCTGCGGTGCTGGTCGAAAAAGCCGCTGCCTATCTGCCACCCTTCTATCTTTCGCGGATTCGGGGCATTCGCAGCAAGGCGACGGGCGCAGAAATGGAAGGGATTTTGATCTCGCTGGGGGCCACGCCAGGCGAGATGTTGCGTCGCCCACCTGAATTCACTTACCGCCAGCTAGTTGAAGCGGCCAAAATGGCCGAGAAAATGGGCGCAAAAATTATGGGGCTGGGAGCCTTTACGTCGGTGGTCGGCGACGCGGGAATCACGGTGGCCAAACAAAGCGCAATTGGCATTACCAGCGGCAATTCCCTGACCGTCGCGGCGACGCTTGAAGCGGCCAAGCAGGCTGTGCGCCTGATGGGGGGCCGCGTAGACAAAGGGCGAGCGATGGTGGTTGGGGCGACGGGCAGCATCGGGGCCGTTTGCGCGAGGTTGTTGGCTCTGGCCATCAAAGATGTGATTTTGATTGCCCCTCGCCCAGAGCGGCTTCTGGCGCTGAAGCAACAAATTGAAAAGGAAACCCCTGGCGCACAGGTGCTGGCCGCAACCGACCCCAACCCTTACATCGGCGAAGCCGACCTGATTGTTACGACAACAAGCGCTCTTACGGGCGGCATCATCAATCTGGCGCTGCTCAAACCTGGCGCGGTTGTCTGCGATGTGGCACGGCCTCCCAATGTTCACAAAGAAGAAGCTGCGGGCCGACCTGATATTTTGGTCATTGATAGCGGCGAAATTCGCTTGCCGGGCGAGCCAGACTTCGGTGTGGATATTGATTTGCCCCCAGGCGTGGCCTATGCCTGTCTAGCGGAAACGGCTCTTTTGGCCATGGAAGGCAAATTTGGGGATTATACCCTAGGCCGCACAATTGAGATGGAGCGCGTCAAGGAAATGTATCGTTTGATGCAAAAACATGGCTTAGAATTAGCAGGTCTTCGCAGTTTTGGGCAATATCTTTCGGAAGCCGAAATTGCTGAAAAACGCCGATTAGCCGATGAACGCCGTTCCTAAAGTGATTTTCGCCGCAAGGTGAGGTAGGAAGATGAGTCAAAACCGCTCTTTCAAACCAAATCGAGGGCAACCGCTCTTTGAGCTTAGGCCTGACGCAGAAACACTCCCTTTAGGGGCTGGGCTAAATCTGCCGGCGCATTTGCTTGAGGCGACGGAGGATTTTGCTTTTTTGCGCGTGGAAGTGCCTGAATCGCGCCCTGCGGCCCCGCCCAAAAAGCCAGCTTTGGCCTTCACGCCCCATCTGCGCGGGTTGGCCCAACCGAATCCCTCCTCTAAACCTTTGCCCATTCAGGCTAAATTTGAACCGCATGAAGCTGCGTTCCCTGAGCTTGCCGAAGGGAGATTTGCCGAA
>DCSM01000172.1:33490-43903 GCA_002325605.1 Chloroflexaceae bacterium UBA1466 | reverse complement strand
GCCGAAGGGAGATTTGCCGAAGGCAGCGCATTTTATCCCGCCAGAAGCCAAAGTTCAGATTTTGAATATGATCCTTATCCAGGAGCAGAACTCTCTTTTGCCCGACCCAAAACGATGCTTTTACCTGAGCTATCTTCTTTAGAGACTTTTTGGTTTGAGGCAAGACCTTTTCTTTCGTTCATTGGAGGTCTTGCCTTGTTATTTATCTTGTTTCGCAATCGAGAATATCTCCCAAAAATGCAGCCAAATTCGGTTGGGCGCTTGCAGACCTTTTTTAGTCGCCCTTTTGCTGGGCCTCTGCTCAATTGGGTGGAGCCAATGGTTCCCGCCGCGCCGCCGGGCGATTATCGGTTGCAAGCTGCGCCGAGCCTCACAGCGGCTCAAATTGACGCAATTCTGCTTTCCTACAATTCGCCCGCCAAAGGTACAGGGCAATTTTGGCTGCAAGCGAGCCAAAAATACCAAATTGATCCCGCTTTTGCGGTAGCTTTCTTCATTCACGAAAGTACAGCGGGCACTAATCCGCATTGGGCAGGGCAAAAAGCTGATGGGACAACCACCCATAATATTGGGAATATCATTTGTGCAGGTTATAAAAGTTGTCATGGGCGCTTTAGGGATTATGATTCTTGGGAAGAAGGGATTGAAGATTGGTTTCGCCTGATTCGATATGAGTATATTGATAAGGGTTTGGAAACTGTCGATCAGATAATGCCCGTTTATGCCCCTAGCATTGAGAACGATGTGCAAGGCTATCAAAATATCGTCAAGGATTTAGTTGATTCTTGGCGCAAGACCCCGCTCAACAGCTTTAACTCTCCGCCAGAAGCGCTGCGGCCCCAGGGAAATCCCTTGCAAAGTGCAAAGGCTGTTTTAACGCAAGGTTATGGAGTCGGCACGCATAAGCCTGTTGAACAATGGGGCGCGGTGGATTTGGCTTTGGATGGCGATGGCGATGGCAAAGAGGATTCAAAAGCAACTTGGGGACAGCCTGTTTTTGCCACGCAGAATGGCAAAGTGAAGCTTTCACGAGATACCTGGCCCGCAGGCAATCATATTTGGCTTCTCAATGCTAAATATAAGACAGGTTATTCTCATTTGCAGGATTTTGCCGTGGAAGATGGGCAAGAAGTTGTGCGGGGCCAACGGATTGGTTCAATTGGCTCTAGTGGGCAAAGCAATGGCCCCCATTTAGATTATCAAGTTTGGCAGCAAATCGGCGAAAATAAATGGCAAAACCTTAATCCGCTTGATTTTGCCGCCTTAGAAAAGTAACAAATTAGCTTGAATCCTGAGTTTAGTGAAGGTTTTTCCCACCCGCCATCAATAAGCCCAATTCCTCCCGATCTACTTTGGCCGCTTCAAAGGTCGCAACGATTTTTCCGCGAAACAAGACTGCAATTCGATCTGCAAGAGCTAGAATCTCATCCAATTCCGCAGAAATCAACAGAATCGCAACGCCTTCAGCGCGTTTTTGAATGATTTGCTGATGGATAAATTCAATTGCCCCCACATCAACACCGCGAGTCGGTTGGGAAGCGATCAACAACTTGATTTCACGGGTAAATTCTCTAGCAATGATCAATTTCTGTTGATTACCACCACTCAACATGCGGGCTGAAACTTTCATATTCGGGGTACGAACATCAAAATCAGTAATAAGGCGCTGGGTATGTGCTTCAATTGCCTGTTTGTTGCGGCTAATTCCATTGGCAAAAGGCTTTTGAAAATAGAGATCAAGCACCGTATTATCGGTAAGTGGGTAATCCAAGACCAACCCCACCTTTTGGCGATCTTCGGGAATGTGGGCCACCCCAAGCGAGCTTATTTGGCGCGGCGAAGCCCCCGCGACCTCTTTCCCGCCCAACAAAATGCTACCCCCTGCAATCGCTCGCAGCCCCGTCAACGCGGCCACTAGTTCTGTTTGCCCGTTTCCTTCCACGCCCGCCAGGCCCAGAATCTCGCCCGCTCGCACTTCAAGCGCAAGTTGGCGAATGGCCAAGTGCTGGCGATCATCAAAAACCTGGAGTTCACGCACATCCAAAACTGTTTCACCTGGTTTTGCAGAGCTTTTTTCTATTCTAAGTAAAACATCGCGCCCAACCATCAGCGTAGCCAACTCTTTCTCAGTGGTTTCGCTTGGTAAAACCTCGCCCACAACTTTGCCACTGCGTAAAACTACGATTCGGTCTGCGCTTTGAAGAGCTTCTTGCAATTTATGCGTAATAAAAATGATCGCAGTCCCTTGTTTTTTGAGATTTTGCAGCATCCGAAAAAGGTCTTTGGTCTCTTGCGGCGTTAAAACAGCCGTTGGCTCATCCAAAATCAAAATTTTTGCTTGGCGATAAAGGACTTTGAGCAGTTCAACGCGCTGTTGCGCCCCCACGGGCAGATCGGCGACCAGCGCAGCGGGGTCAATTTCTAAGCCATATTGCTGCGCCAGGGCCATAACTTGGTGCGTAGCTCGTTTGTAATCTAAGAAAAAGAGGCCGTGCTTCACTTCGGCCCCCAAAATTACGTTCTCAGTTACGGTCATTCCTGGGACCAGATGAAAATGTTGATGCACCATGCCAATGCCAGCGGCAATCGCGGCTTGCGAATTGGGCAACTGCACTGGCTGCCCATTGAGCAAAATTTCGCCCGAATCTGGTTGGTACAACCCGTACAAAATGTTCATTAGGGTTGACTTGCCCGCGCCATTTTCCCCTAGCAGCGCCAAAAATTCGCCAGGCCGCAGCTGGAGCGCAAGCCCTGCATTGGCCACGACCCCATTAGGAAAGTGTTTGGTGATCTGCCGCGCTTCCAAAACAAACGGGGTTGGTTGCTCTTTCATTTTGGCCCCTTTAACAAATTTTGCGCTTTATGCTATCCTATAGCCGAGTGCATTCTACCACAAGGAGCAAACCATGTCGGAGCTACGCCAAAATCTTGCAACCAAAGATTGGGTTATTATTGCCAGTGAACGGGCGAAAAGGCCGAATTATTATGCTGAAACTGACAAAAAGACTTTGACGGAAGATCGGGCTGAACATGATCCGAAATGTCCTTTTTGTTTAGGCAACGAAGAGTTAGACTTGGAAATTGAGCGTCTCCCTGCTGGGGAGGCCCAATGGCAAACGCGAGTTGTGCGGAACAAATATCCCGCTTTGCAAGCCGAAGGCTGGCCGGAGCGCTCCTCAGTTGGGACGCAACATTACATCACGGGGGTTGGCCATCACGAAGTTGTTGTCGAGCATCCGCAGCACAATAAAACTTTAGCTCTGATGTCGCCCAATGAAGTTTATCAGGCTTTGGCGACCTATCAACGGCGCGGGCGCAAAATCGCGGAAGACCCGCGCATGGAACAAATTATTATCTTCAAAAACCACGGGGATCGGGCCGGCGCGTCGCTGACGCATTCGCACAGCCAGATCATTGGGCTGCCCGTCGTGCCAGGCAACATTCGCCACCGCATTGAAGAGGCCCAGCGCTATTTCGATGACATGGGCGAATGTGTGTTTTGCACGATGGTCAATGATGAATTGATGCGAAAGGAGCGCCTCGTTTTCACGAATGAGCATTTTGTCGTTTTTGTGCTGTATGCAGCGCTTTCTCCCTTTCACATGTGGATTGTTCCCCGCAAGCACCGCAGCAGTTTTCTGGATGTGCCCCCTGCTGAATTAGCCTCGCTCGGTGAGGCTTTGCAGTATACGCTGAAGCGCATCTACTTTGGGCTAAATGATCCAGATTACAACTTAATTATTCGTTCAACTCCCGTCAAAGAGACAGGCCAAACTTATCTTCACTGGTATATTTCAATTGTTTTACGGCTAAGTCGGATGGCTGGCTTTGAATTAGGCAGCGGAGTCTATATCAATCCTGCGATTTCAGAAGAAAGTGCTGCTTTTCTGCGCGATTTGAAAATCTAGTGCTTGTGCAATTGCTCAAAAAAAGAGGGACGTTGCAAAACGTCCCTCTAAAAGTGGTCGACTTTTTAGTTAGCAGTTAGCTTACGATTGGGGTTACTACCGCCACTGCCACCGTCGGTTGGGGCGGGGTGACCTGCTCAAAAGCAATTTTCAGCACTTCCTCCATGGAAGCTACGGGAATGAGGATCAGGTCTTGGCGCACCTTTTCGGGCAATTCGCCAATATCTTTGGCATTTTCTTTCGGCAAAATGAAGGTCTTAATCCCAGCCCGATGAGCGGCGAGGGTTTTTTCTTTCAGCCCGCCGATGCCTAAAACTTTGCCGCGCAGCGTAATTTCGCCTGTCATCGCCACATCACGGCGCACAGCTTTGCCCGTCATCGCGCTGATGAGAGCCGTGGTCAGGGTAATTCCTGCTGAAGGGCCATCTTTTGGCACAGCGCCTTCAGGAACGTGAATGTGGAAGGAATGTTCCTCAAAATACTTGACATCCAACCCCAGTTGGTCGGCCCGCGAGCGAGCGTAAGACATCGCAGCCTGGGCACTTTCGCGCATTACTTCGCCGAGTTGCCCCGTAAGCTGGAGCGTCCCTTTGCCTAAGACAGGCAAAACCTCGATGCTCAAAATATCGCCGCCACTTGGAGTCCAGGCTACGCCCGTTGCCACGCCTACCGCGTCGAAATCCTCCACAATGCCATAATTGAAGCGTTCGGGGCCAAGATAGGTCACGATGTCTTCGGCATCTATTTTGAAGGAAAGTTCCACGGGAGCTTGCCCTTCTTCTAGCTTTTCAAGCTCGACAACTTGCGCTTCTGTTGCCTCGCTGACCTGATTCGCATCCTCTTTTTCCAGAATCGACTTGGTATTCACCAGAGCCACAACCCCTTCTGTCTCGACGGGGAAGGAGACCAGGTGATCCCGATCACTGCGAATCGAGGGAGCCGCATCGCTGACCACTTTAGCCTTATCGTTCGCATCAATCGTGAAAGACATCGAAAGCGGCGGATGCTCTTCCAGCGCGTCCATTGAAGCAGCCACCTTGCGGGCTACTTTGCGGCAAATTGTAGCCAATTCGCGCTCTAAGTTCCGCACGCCCGCTTCTCGCGTATAGTTGCGAACCAGCTTGAACGTCGCTTCCTCCGTAATCGCCAATTGGTCTTCTTTTAAGCCGTGAAACTCGCGCTGTTTGGGAACCAGAAAACCGCGGGCAATACCGAGCTTTTCGTCTTCGGTATAACCACCGATTTCAATCACTTCCATTCGATCTCGCAAAGGAACAGGGATGGGATCAAGCTGATTAGCAGTCGCAATGAAGATGACTTTGCTAAGATCGTAGGGAATCTCTAAGTAATGGTCGCTGAAAGCACTGTTTTGTTCAGGATCAAGAACTTCCAGGAGGGCCGAAGTCGGGTCGCCCCGAAAATCCATCCCGACTTTATCAATTTCATCGAGCATATAGACAGGACTGCGCGATTTGGCGGTTTTCATAGATTGAATAACGCGCCCTGGCATTGCGCCGATATAAGTGCGCCGATGGCCCCGAATCTCGGCCTCATCTCGAATCCCACCCAAGCTAGTACGCACAAATTGGCGACCCAAAGCACGGGCAATTGAACGGCCCAAACTAGTTTTACCCACGCCTGGCGGGCCCACAAAACAGAGAATCGGCGAACGCATCTTACTGCCGGCCAATTTGCGAACGGCTAGAAATTCGAGGATGCGCTCCTTGACCTTCTCCAACCCAAAGTGGTCGGCATCCAAAACGCGCTGGGCTTCAATCAAGCTGATTTCAGGGAATTTCTCTTCGCCCCAGGGCAAGTTCAAAATCCAATCAAGGTAAGTGCGAATAACCCCTGATTCAGGGCTATTCATTCCTTGTTGCGCTAATCGCTTGATCTCATGCAGCGCTTGGTTTTTCGCATATTCGGGAGCCTCAAGCTCCGCGACTTTGCGCCGTAATTCATCAATTGGGTCATCGCCCTCTTCATCTTCGCCCAATTCGCGCCGAATAACTCGCATTTGTTCGCGCAAGAAATACTCACGCTGGCTCTGATCCAACACTTCTTTGGTATCTTGCTGAATCTTATGCCGCAATTTGAGCAGTTCTAAGCGCCGAGCAAGAATCAGATAGGTCTTACGGAGCCTTTCGGCGGGGTCTAAAGTGTTCAAAATATCGAGGCGGTCTCGAAATTCAAACGCCGGCCCCCAGGTCACAATGTCCGCCAGATAGCCTGGCCGCTCAATGCGGTGGACAAAAGCGACAGCTTCTTGGGGCACTTCGCCCAGATGATCGACGAACTCATCAACCTGTTGCTTGACCGTTTCCATCAGGGCCTGGATTTCCATGCCCCCAACTTCGGGGTCGCGGATGGGGCTACAGCGCACACAATAGAACGGGTCGCTCTGCACGGCCCCTTTGATTTGGGCCCGCTGAAGCCCCTCTAAAATAATGCGGACCGTCCCATCGGGTAATTTCATGAATTCCATTAGTTTGGCAATTACCCCAATGGGCGGAAGTTGCTGGGTTTGATTACTTTTGTAGCCTTCGATTTCGTTTTCAGAAACGAAAATCAGTAAGACTTCGTGATCACTTTCCCAAGCATGTTCCATCGCCCGGTACGACTTGCCCTGACCGACTTGAAGAGGCACTGTCATGTGGGGCATAATGACCATTTCACCCAGAACCACCAGGGGCAACTCCCGTTCACGGGAGGTCGGTTCACGCACGAGGTCTTGTTCGCGCTCGGCTTTATTTTCGCTCATCGGTGTTCCTATTTGTTCTGGCACGCTAATGTGCCTAGCCTTAGTCAGTCAGAAGGAAAGCCAGAAAAAATCTTGTTACCACAATCTTTTCCGTAAACTACTAAAGAATTCTTTATTATTTCTTCTCTAGTATAACATAAATTTCAATTTATAATCAAATTAAACCTTGCTTTTGGCCCTAACCAAACAGTTTTGCTAGGCCCTAAGCCCAACTTGCGCGGTTTTGAAAGCTGAAACAGCCGAATCAAAGAACTGGGTTTGGCAGGGTTTGGGCTGTACAAAACTCGCCCCCCGCTCACCCAGCGAGTGACATGAATGATTTTGGCTTGGAAGAAAAGGGCTTGGAAGGCTTGCGAGGAATCGCGCAATTTGTGTTTGGTCCGCTGGGAGGTCTTCAAAACTCTCATTCAAGTGAAGGACTGGTTTCGACAGGGTTTGGGCTGTGCTAAATTCAGCACCTGCTCCTCTGCAAAGAAGGATTTTAGCGCAGCATAAGGTGTAGCCACTTTGCTACACCTCGTGGGGTTGGCCTGCCAGATTTGATAATTTGTGGTGGGGATGGTGGGACTTGAACCCACACGTCTTGCAACATATGCTCCTAAGGCATACGCGTCTGCCATTTCGCCACATCCCCAGAGGCTTCCGAGCCAAAGGCGTAACCTAAGTATAGCATAGACTCGCGGGGCTGGCAAAAAGCCTGGGGTTGGCAAGCCCACCACCCTAAATTTATTGTAAATTGTGCTTTTCTATGCTATACTGCGCCCTTGAAATTGGCTTAAATGCGTGGGTTTTTAATAGAAAGGAGGACCGCGACAGGTCTTCACCTCCCCTAAAGTCGGTGGTTTTCTTGTCGCCTTTTCTATGAAAGCGGTAATCATGGCTGGCGGCGAAGGGACCCGCTTACGACCCTTGACCGTCAATCGCCCCAAACCAATGGTGGTTCTAGTTGACCGCCAAGCTATTCACCATATTATCGAATTGCTCAAAATCCATGGCATTACGGAGATTGTGATCACCGTGCAATATCTGGCCAATGTTATTCAAGATTACTATGGTGATGGCAGTAGTTATGGGGTGAATATCAACTATTCGCTGGAAGAAATTCCTCTTGGAACGGCAGGCAGCGTCAAAAATGCCGCCCATTTACTTCAAGAGCCATTTCTGGTAATTTCGGGCGACGCGCTAACTGACATTAACCTCACGCAGATCATCCAAAAACATCGCGCTTCCAATGCTATGGCAACTCTTACCCTCACTCGTGTAGTTAATCCGCTGGAGTACGGCGTGGTTGTTACCGATGAGCAGGGTTATGTGCAATATTTTTTGGAAAAACCAAGCTGGGGCGATGTTTGTTCGGATACGGTCAATACGGGAATTTATCTCCTCAACCCCGAAATTTTTAGCTATATTGAGCCAGGGAAAGTTGTTGATTGGTCACGGGATGTCTTTCCGCGTTTGTTGCAAAATGAGATCAAGATTTTGGGCCACATCGCGCAAGGTTATTGGACTGATATTGGCACAATTGAAGAATATATGCGATCTTGCTACGATTACCTCGAAGGAAAAGTGCAATTACCGCGAGTTGGCAATCATCTTGGCAGTGGAATTTGGGTAGATAATGACGTTGAAATCTCGCCCGAAGCGCATTTATATGGGCCAATCTTCTTAGGGCATGGGGTCAAAATTAAGGCAGGGGCCTTGATTCAAGGGCCTTCTTTTATTCGGGATTATACCATCATCGAAAGTAACGCAACGATAGATCGCTCGTTGATTGGGCGCAATTCTTACATCGGCGAACGGGCTGAATTGCGCGGCGCAATTGTTTCACGGCAATGCGATATTCGCAGTCGGGCGGTGCTTTTTGAAGGGGTTGTCGTGAGCGATGGGGTGCAGATTGGAAGTGGCGCAGTTATCCAGCCGGGAGTCAAAATCTGGCCCAGCAAAGAAATCGATGAAGGGGTGACGGTCACGACCAGCCTGATTTGGGGCAGCCAAGCGCGGCGGGTGCTTTTTGGGCGGCAAGGGGTGCGCGGGTTGGTCAATGTGGAGATCACGCCAGAGTTTTGTGCGCGCCTTGGGGCCGCTTACGGCGCAAATTTGCCCCGTGGTAAAGCTGTAACCATCAACCGCGACCCGCATTATACGCCCCAAATGCTCAAACGGGCCTTGATTGCAGGGTTGACTTCGGCGGGCATCCAGGTTTTTGATATTACGACTTTTCCCATCCCCGTAGCTCGCTATTTTACAGCGGCTTGCGATGCGATTGGCGGGGTTCATGTCCGCCTTTCGCCAACTGATCAGCGAATGGCCGAGGTTAAGTTCTTTGATGAACGTGGTTTAGACCTTAGTACGCAAGTTGAGCGCAAGATCGAAAGCATCTTTTTCCGCGAAGACTATCGCCGCGTCTATCTTGATGAGATTGGGCGCATTTCATATAGTCGAAATGTTGAAAAAATTTATGTTGAAGCCTTCCTGCGAGCTTTGCGATCAGATGCTCTGGACCAAATTAAGCGTTCCCGTGAGACTAACCGCCACCCTTATTTGGTGATTGATTATGCAAATGCGAATGCCAGCACCATCTTACCTTCGATTCTGCGCTTTTTGGAAGTAGATGTCGTTGAATTGAATGCTAATCTGGACGAAAATCGCATTGTGCAAGCGAGCGACCAGGTTAAAATGGGGTTGCATCGTCTGACGCAAATCACGCCGGTCTTAGAGGCTCGCATGGGCGTGCGAATTGATGGTGGCGGCGAAAGAATTAGCTTAGTTGATAACAAGGGCCAGGTTATTCCAGGGATGAAAGCCCTGGCTGCGCTGGCTGCTTTAGCCCTCAAAGCCAATAACGGGGGTACAGTGGCTGTGCCCGTTACGGCTCCGCGAGCGTTTGAGGAAATTGCCGCGCTTTACGGCGGCAAAATTTTGCGAACTAAGGCTACTTTAGGGGCCTTAATGCAGACTGCCGCCGAACATCCTGAGCTAGTTTTACTCGGGGATAGCCAGGGAAATTATATCTTTCCTTCGTTTCAGCCCGTTGCTGACGGGCTTTTTGCGGTTGTCAAAACCATGGAATTGTTGACGCTCAACGAAACTACGCTTAGTGAGGTAGTTGCAAAACTTCCTTCTTATTATCTGAGCGAGACTAAAGTTCCTTGTCGCTGGGAATACAAGGGCAAAGTTATGCGAATGTTGAGTCAACGCTATCAAGATCGGCGTTTAGAGCAGGTTGATGGCATCAAAATTGATTTAGGCAATGATTGGGTTTTGATTTTGCCTGATCCTGATGCGCCCTTTTTTCACGTTATCGCCGAAGGTCAAAACGAAGATCAAGCGCAATTGCTGATTGAGAAGTATGCCGCCTTAGTAACTGGTCTCCAGTAGAGTTTGAGCCAGGCATGACGATTCTTTCACCCCAAATGCTGCTTGCAGCTTATAGCCAAGGGCTGTTCCCAATGGCGAATGCCCAAGGGGAAATTGCTTGGTATGACCCAAATCCCAGAGCGATTTTGCCCCTGGAAACTTTTCGGGTTTCGCGGCGACTGGCCCGAAAAATGCGCCATTGTCCCTTTGAACTCCGAATTGACTCGGCTTTTCGGGCGACAATCGAAGCTTGCGCCCGTTCTGCGCCAAGGCGCGAGGAGACGTGGCTTTCAACTGAACTCATCGAGGCTTATTGTAAACTTCACGAGTTAGGTTTCGCTCACAGTGTCGAGGCTTGGCAGGCAGAGCAACTGGTCGGCGGGTTGT
>DCSM01000172.1:0-33411 GCA_002325605.1 Chloroflexaceae bacterium UBA1466 | reverse complement strand
TGGCGTGGCGTTGCGCGGGCTTTTCGCCGGGGAAAGTATGTTTAGTATTATGACTGATGCGAGTAAAGTTGCCTTAGTCTACTTAGTCGAGCGGCTCCAGCAGGGAGGCTTTCAACTTCTCGATACACAATTTTTGAACCCGCATCTGGCGCAGTTTGGGGCGCTTGAAATCCCAAGAGCCGCTTACAAAGAGCGGCTCAAGAGCGCGTTGGCGGTGGAAACCAGTTTTTGAAGATAGAAAGCGGTTGCGCTAACGGTTTTTGCGCTTATTGGCCCGCCGAGCTTCGCGCCGACTGCGCGTCACAGCGGTTTCGGGCGGAGTGGGGGAGATGCTTTGCCCATTTTGGCTTGGCGTTGCAGCTGTTACTTGGGCCATTTTTTGCTGCCGCGAAGCGATTTTCCCGCGCACAGTCTGGCTCTGAGCTAATTGGCGCGGATAAATCGTGCGGGCGTAGAAAAGTGCATAACCCACCAGTGCTGCCTCCAGGAGCAAGAGTAAATAGAACCAATAGCGCTGATTAAAAACGGGCAGATTCGCCAGCCGTAACCCACTCAGTAAGAGGCCGCAGCCTCCGCCCACAATCAACGCCAGGCCCAATTGAACCACGAGTTTGTGGCGAAACTGGTTGCTGTCGCGGCGGACATAAGCGAGATAAAAGCCAGTTGCGCTCCCCGCTATCTGAAGCCCCAAAAAGCCCCCCGCAAAGGGGCCAAAGGTTGCGCTCGCAGTCGTAAGATAGGTTGGGTCAAAAGGATTGGTCATAAAGGGATTCTCCAGCAGAAATTTTACAAATGACAAGATTACATCATTAGGATAGCAAAGGGAATTGGCTTTGTCAAGGCTGTGGGGAATGGGGCAGCTTGCACCAGGCCCTCTTCAATGCTATTATAGCGCAACTGGCCTGCTGAATTTCTTTTGAATATCTGGTAGTCCTGGAAGGGTAGTGTAGTTTGGGGGCTTTTTGACAGCTGGAATCCGATGGCTTTAGCCATTGGGTCCAAAGGCTAAAGCCTTTGGACTCCTGGAATCTAAGCTTCACCACTACTGAACTTGGCACTACTGAATTTCTTTGTTGGCAATTTTGATGGAGCTTAAAGATGCTTACAACGCAAGAAATTATGGCAATTCTTCCTCATCGGCCCCCGTTTCTGCTGATTGATCGAGTCCTGGAATTAGAGCCAGGAGTAAGAGTTGTCGCTGAAAAGCTCGTTTCAATCAATGAGCCTTATTTCCAAGGACATTTTCCCCAACAACCAATTATGCCTGGAGTGCTATTAGTCGAAGCAATGGCTCAAGCTGGGGCTGTAGCCGTGTTACAAATGCCTAAATATCTGGGCAAAAAGGCTTTCTTAGCGAGTCTGGAGCATATTCGCTTTCGGCGGCCTGTCTATCCTGGCGATGTTCTGCGCTTAGAAGTGGTTTTGGAAAAAATCCGCCGCGATATTGGGCGCGGCGAAGGGAAAGCTACGGTGGATGGGCAAGTGGTTTGCGAAGGACGACTTATGTTTGCTCTGGGCGATGGGCCTGGTCAGGCTTGAATTTCGAGAGAAAATTGGGGGTTGACAAGCTCCAATCTTTCTGGTACAATTAACCGCGTTGAAGAAACGGGCCTCCATAGTCTAGCGGCCTAGGACGTCACCCTTTCAAGGTGAAGATCGCGGGTTCGAATCCCGCTGGAGGTACCACTTATTTCTCAAATTCCCTCACGGTGTGAGGGTTTCTTTTTTTGTCCCGCGCACAAAAACATCGGGCCAAGCCTGAAAACTGGTGCGGAAAGCTTCCCGCTTAGTAAGTTGCTCATTTTCAAAGCTCAACCGATAGATAATTAAATCTCGCCCACTCCGGGCTACATCGCTCTGCTGGAGATAACCAACGGGTTTGCTAGGGTCATCAATGTAGACTGGCTCCGTAATGGCTTTCGTCTCGTTACTGAGATGTGGGCCGTCAATTTCAACTCGACGATTGGGCTTTGTACCGTAGAGTTGCACCGTGAAAGTTTGCTGGGCCTCGTCTACCGTCGTTTGAAGGAGTAACCAATTCCCCGTATCATTGCCAAATTTCAAATCACTTAGGCCCGTAAAGATCGCTGCGTCAAGACCTTCACCATCCCGTTCGCCCAGCCCAAAGCGGTTGTACCAACTAATGGCATAAGGGTGAGCATGGCGTTCGGTGATTGGCAAGCCCGCCCAGAAAGCCGCTCGAAAGACCGTCGTAGAATCCTGGCAAACGCCACCGCCCCATTCCAATTTGGTCCGGTTGCCAATCACGGCGTAACCCTCAACAAAGCCATTTTCGGCATTTATTTCCCCAATCGCCTTATTGAAGGAGAACTCCTCGCCTGGAGCGATTAACAACCCATCCAAGCGTGCTGCTCCCGCTTTGATATTGGTGATCCGGTAGGCTGCCGAGCCAGCAAAGCTACTTTTTCCCTCGCTGACCAATTCTTTAATGCCCAAAGTAGCTAAGTTCTGCGGGGTAACACGGGGGTAAAGGGGTTCAGTAGGCAACTCTAAAACGCTTGCTTCCTGCGGCTGCCGCAAGGTCTCACTGAGCAGTTTGACGGTAGCTTCGGGCTTGAGTCGCCAACCTTCACGCCCTTCTTGCAAGACCTTTAGCGCTCCGGCCTCAAACCGCAAGTGAGGGTCAATCCCTTGCCCAAGGGCTTGCCGCCCCAAATGTTTCACAGCCCTTTTCAACTGATAAGGGTCGATCTCAACCCGCAAAGTATGCGTTGGAAGCTCATCCACCCGCAACAAAGGGGCAATTTCAGCTTTTCCCCACGGCCAAGTTTGTTCCCCATGCTTGAGGAGAAGGTTATGGTTGAGCAAGGTTTGAGCTTCCCCTTCAGCAATTTTAGCGACCTCATCGCCAATCAGCGGAGGAAGCGGGCGCGTAAGGAGCGCAACTTGCTGCGGTGTAAGCTGCTGAAGGGCCTGCGAGATCGCGGCAGCAGTGGCATCCACCAAGACCTGCGTACCTTGCACGCTTGGGATTCTGACTACCTCCGTAGCCCCAATTTGCACCTTGGCATCTTGGGCAGGGCTTTCAAGCTCCGCCGCAAGCTTCAGAAGATAGTGCTGAAGGTAAGGTTGATCAAGCAGTAGCCGGGGAGCCAAATCGTGCCCAAAACGCCAGAGATACCACAAATCGCGCAACCTTCTGATTGGCCCACCTTGCTTCCCGACCTGGAGCGCTTCAGTAGCGACTGCTTTGAGATCGAAGCCAATCCCCAGTTCGGCCAGCGAAAGTTGCCAAGTTCGATTAGCATAAGTAAGGGTCAGCGGTTGACGGAGAAAGTTCGCATAACGGGCATTGAGGGAAGCGGTAATTGCAGGCTGGTCGAGGTTTGTGACCTTCATTCCCTGAATACTCACCCCTGGCAAGGCCCGATCTTGGTAGCACCAACTCACCACGTAGGGGAAAGCTAGAAGGGCCAGACTAAAAGCTAAGAGGGTTTCCAAAAAGAGGCGTTTGGGGGAGAAGGTATACTTGCGTTTGGGGGCCGGACGCTTTTCACGCCGCTGACCAGGGGGCAAAGGTGCTTGCGAATCCTTAGCTAAAATAATGTGGGAAGGGAAAGGCAAAGCAACCTACTTAATTTTCAATGCCCTAGCTTACCCAAGCGCCATTGCTTAGGCAAGTTTTAGGGCGCGGGAAACTCTCTTTAGTGGTGCGAAGCGGAGTGTTGATGCTGCACCAATTCCATCAGAACCCCTTGCTTCCCGTTTTTAGGGTGGAGAAAGGCGGTTAAAGTGTCGTGCATTCCAAGCCGTGGTTTCTCGTCCAGGAGCCGAACCCCTCGCGCTTTAAGCTGCTCTAGCGCAGCGTTAATGTCTTCAACCCGATAGGCAATATGATGAATCCCAGGGCCCTTATCCTTCAAGAACTTAGCAAAAGCTGCTTGTTCTGAAGTTGGCTGAATCAATTCAATCAAGGTGTCCCCGATCTTGGTTGAAGCTAACTTCATACTGCGTTCGGGCATTTCGCAACGTTCCCAATCCTGGACCCCAAAGGAATCTTCATAGAAGGCAACGGCTTGGTCAAGGTCTTCCACTGCCATCCCGATATGGTCAATCAAAGTAAACATAGCGCATTCAATCCTAATAGACATTGTATCCAAAGTAGCGTTGAGTATAGCGCAGACTGGTTATTTAGTCAAGCGCGAAGCCAAAAGAGCAGGTCTGGCAGGCTTTGGGAAGCCCACCAGACCTACTTGAGCTACTTAGGGGCGTTGTTTAGCTTTCTCGACCAGATCAAGGAATTCCAACGTATCTGCATTCTCCTTCCATTGAGGAGCCATCCGCCGTGTAACCGCTTGAACTTCAGCCAGTGAAGGTTTCCCATCCCGCAAGTAGCCTGCAAACCCCGCCGCCGCCACGGCCAATTGGAATTGCGGGGAAGTATCTTCAAACTTCAGCCGCAAGCTCTCACGGTTGAAAGGTTGGGCGATCTCCTTTACTTCCCCTGTTTTGGGGTCTTGGTAACGGAGTTGCACCGTTAAGGCTTTCCCCGCTTCGGCGCTCGCCAAGACAACTTCATACAAGGCCGTGACCGTATGCCCCGCGCCGATCTCCCCCGCATCTACCTTATCATTGCGAAAGTCAACATCCGCAACGGCCCGATTTTCATAGCCCAATAAACGATATTGCTCAACCATAGCGGGATTGAAATCTACTTGAATCTTCACATCCTTCGCAATGACCTGAAGCGTCCCTGTGAGGTCTCGCTCAAAAACCTTGCGGGCCGCAGCTAAAGTATCTACATAGGCATAGTTCCCATTACCTTTATCCGCAAGTTGCTCCATTAGATAATCGTTGAAATCGCCCATCCCAAAGCCAACCGTCGTGAGGTAGATCCCTTGCCCCGCATAATCTGAGACACGCTTGAGGATTGCATCGGGGCTGGTTGCGCCCACGTTCGCTACCCCGTCTGAGCAAAGAATAACTCGATTGGTTACGCCCTTCTTCGCAAATCTGCTGGCCATCTCATAGCCCAGCCGCAGACCTTCCTCGGCGTTGGTACTCCCGTCGTTTACCAGCCCTTCTATGGCTTGGATAATCTTCTCCCGCTCGGCAAGACCTGTGGGTTGTAACACCGCTTGGGCCGTATCTCCATAGGTTACAATGCCAACTTGGTCGGTTTCCTGCAAGTTCTTTACCAACAACTTTAGCGATTCCTTCACGAGCGGGAGCCGCCGTGGTTCATTCATTGAGCCACTTACATCAATCACAAAGGTCAGGATAACAGGGTCACGCTTGCTGGCCTCGATCTCTTTCCCGTGAACGCCCACCCGAATGAGATAAGTATTCTGCTCAGGAGTCGTATTCCAGGGCGCGGGAGCCGCATCTACATAGATTCCAAAGGTCTCTGCGCCAGGGTTGGGATAGTTGTAAGGGAAGTAATTGACAAACTCTTCAATCCGTACCGTATCGGGCGCGGGAAGGGAACCACTCTTGAGATAATTGCGGGCAGCGGTATAAGAGGCCGTGTCCACATCTATCGCAAAGGTTGAGAGATGATCTTCTGAAGCAAGCGTGAAAGAAGTAGAGCGAACTGGTTGCACGGGAGTCGGGGCTGGGGTTTCGGCAACCTCACCTTCCTTATTCTCTTCCTTCTCCTTTGCGGTGGTCTCGCTCTCGACGGCGGCTGTAACTTGGGGCATTGGGGAAGGAGCTTGCGGCAGACCCTGATCTTTCGCGGGAGCCTTCTGCGCTTCACTGGCCCCTGAAATAGGAGGAGGAGCCGTGGGGAGAGGCCGCGATTCAGTAATAGATTGGGAGGAACTTCCACCCATAATCCGCCCATCAGAATCACGAGCGAAACCATAGTTGACATTGCTAAAGACCCCCGAAACCTTCCCTCCCAGCATGGTAAGAATACCGATTACAACAATCCCAATAAGGACAAGCAACACTAAGTATTCCACCCATCCCCAACTACAACCTTTGCGTTTCCGTTGAGTTCCATCGGCTTGCGGTTCGTTTTCCATAAAAAGCCTCTTTCAACTTTCAAGTATTAACAAGCGGCTCAACCTTCTCCGCCCTTCCCGTGCAAAACTCAGCGAACAAGGTCAAAGATTTGATCTTTCCCTAAAGGCCTTAACCTTTGGCCACCCCCACCGTACCAACAGCCCCAAGGGCAACCAAACAGGCAGCCAAACGAGCAGGACAAGCAGCAGATTGATCAGACTTTGCCCAAATTTCACCAGACCCTGTAAAGCTCCCCGTACAACTTGCAAAGGTTGCCAAGCATTGAGGGGCATAATGGGCGTGGTCGGGACAGGGGAAAGGGCTACGTCAATTTTAGAGAGCGCCGCACTTTGCGCTAAGAACTTCTTGCGCCCCAACCGTTGCTCTATTTCCCCTTGCACATTCATCAAGGCCTTACTTGCTTCCAAAGCATCGCTGGACTTCTCCGCTTTATCAAGCAAGGTCTGAAAGCGGGAACGAGTGGCTTCCAGGTTTTTCAACTGGGCTTCCAAATCCGCAAACTCTGCTGTAACATCTTCTCCGGAAATTGAGCGGGAAGTGACCTTCTTAGCTAACTTCTGCACCTCTTCTAAGGTTACTTCAAACTTATCGGCGGGAACACGGAAAGAGATATTCGCCGTCGCCGTGGCCTCATCGCTCCCGTTAGTTGAAGATTGAATGACGTAACCCCCCATCTGATTGACCAAATTGCGAATACTTAGCTCCACTGCGCGAACACTCTCAACTTCAAGAGAGAGGTTAGCATTCTTGATAACTAAGCGGGCAGCGGAAGCAGGTGCAAAGCCACTCATCGCTCCACCACTACGGTCATTTGAACCAGATAGGAGTACTGCGGAAGCAGGTGCAAAGTAACCTACTCCACTCATCGCTCCTGGATAATTAAAACCAGAATTGATATTGCTAAAGACCCCCGAACCAGAATTGACATTGCTGTTAAAGACCCACCCAAGAATGCAAATCCCAAAGATCCCAATAAGGACAAGCAATCCTAAGTATTCCACCCATCCCCAACCACAACCTTTGCGTTTCTGTTGAGTTCCGTCGGCTTGCATTTCCTCTGCCATAAATACCTCCTCGAAGACTTGCCTAACCAAACCTCGTTGCCTATAGTACGCTTGGGTAGCCAGGCTGGTTGCAGAATAGCCCCGTTCCTGCGAGGTGTACAAAACCAGAGAATCCTCTTCCTTAACCCATTCTGATCTAATTCAGAAGAATTGACTAATAAAAAAGACTCTTCTGATCTATTTCAGAAGAGTCGACATGAGCAAGGTTGGAGAAGATTTAGAGCCGTCTCAAGCAGAGCGAACCTTTAGAGCGGCAAAATCAAAACCCCCAGCATAGCACTGGGGGCTTCGCGGCACACAGGAGGAACTTTGACCAAAAGGTGTTGCTTAGAGTAGTTTTTGCTTATAGCGGGGTAAAGTGGCGATAAGCGACTTCACCGTGGAGGCTCATATCTAACCCTTCGACCTCTTCTTCGCGGGTCACGCGCAGGCCCATCGTGGCATCAAGCAGTTTCAGCAGGATTAGCGTAACCATTGCTGAAAAGGCAGCGACCACTCCCACCGCAATGGCTTGGATTACAAATTGCTGCGGGTTGCCAAAGAGTAAACCGTTCGCGCCCGCAGGGTTGACCGCTTTGCTGGCGAAGATGCCCGTCGCTAAGGCCCCGATTATCCCACCGATGCCGTGAACCCCAAAGACATCAAGGGCATCATCAATTCGGCCTCGGACAATCTTCTCAACTGCAAAGTAGCAGCCTAGCCCCGCCAGGAAGCCAATGGCCATCGCGGAAAGGGGGGAGACAAACCCTGCGGCAGGGGTGATGCCGACCAGTCCCGCAACTGCGCCAGCCGATGCACCTAAGACGCTTGGGCGGCCATGATGGAGCCAGCTGGCGATAGTCCAAGTCAAAGCGGCAGTGGCGGCGGCGGTGTTAGTGGCTACAAAGGCGGTTACAGCTAAGGCGTTTGCGCCCAAAGAGCTTCCCGCATTGAAGCCAAACCAGCCGAACCAAAGGATTGCTGTGCCGATCATGGTCATCGTAATATTGTGAGGTTCCATTGGCTCGGAGCCATAGCCTGTGCGTTTGCCGAGGACTAAGGCACATACCAACGCGGAGACCCCGGAAGTAATATGGACAACCGTTCCTCCTGCAAAGTCAAGTGCGCCCAAAGCGCCCAGCCAGCCGCCTTTGCCCCAGACCCAGTGGCAAACGGGGGCGTAGACAAAGGTTGCCCAAAGCAAGGAGAAAACGATAAAAGAATTGAAGCGTTTGCGCTCGGCGAAGGAGCCGGAGATCAGCGCGGGGGTAATGACGGCAAACATCATCTGATAGACCATGAAAGCCTGATGAGGAATCGTCGAGGCATAATTAGGGCTAGGCTCTAAGCCCACACCGTTTAGCCCAACCCAGCTTAAACTACCAATCCAGCCTCCAATAGTTGGCCCAAAAGAAAGCGAGTAGCCCCAAAGCACCCACTGGACACTAATCAGCGCCAGAATGAAGAAGCTGTGCATGATCGTTGAGAGGACATTCTTTTCCCGGACTAATCCGCCATAAAAGAGTGACAAGCCCGGAGTCATCAGCATCACTAAAGCTGACGAAACTAAGACCCAAATTGTATCTGTCCCGTTAATTTCCATCCCAAACCTAGCCTTTCCAGTGCAATCATTGAATCTTTGGGCTTCATTGCCCCCACCAGCGAAGCGTAAAGTTCTTTTGAGTGCAGAAAGCTAAATAAACGTTCAGAAAAGCGCTGTCCACAGTCTTGAAAAGTAACTGTAACACCGCCTGCTGCAAAAGAGCGAAGCTATCGTGCAAAAATCTTATGCCTCTAGCTGAAATTATTTAGCTTACCTGCTCAAACAAAGTGTATCATAGTTAAGCCTCATAAAACTACTGCTCTTTGTTACGAGAAATTAAGACCCTGACTTAGGCATTTCATACAAGTAGGCCAAATTAGCCTTTGCCAAAGCCTTGCTTCGTTTTCAAGAAACCAAATTCTGAGCTACAATGGTCTCACTCTTTTGGCTTCCTAACCTAGCAAAAAGGCATTGGAACTATCTGATGGATGCTTCAACCCTTGACCAAGTTTTAGCTCAGTTGCCCGAAGCGCTGGCCGCTTATCCCCAGCCGCTTATTGACGGTTTGGACGAAGATTCGGCCACGCCCTTTCGCATTCTAATCGCAACGATTCTCAGCTTGCGGACGAAAGATACCTTGACGGCCACAGTTACGCCGCGCCTTTTTGCGCTGGCCGCCACGCCATCTGCCCTTTTAGCGCTCAAGGAAGATTATTTAGCGCAACTTATCTATCCTGTTGGTTTCTATCGCACAAAAGCCCGTTCGATTCGAGCGACTTGCGCCCAGCTTTTAGAGCGTTATGGGGGTGAAGTGCCCAACGATTTGAATGAATTGCTGACCTTGCCAGGTGTAGGCCGTAAAACCGCTAATTTGGTCTTAACAAAAGGATTTGGCTTGCCAGGGATTTGCGTAGACACACATGTGCATCGGATTTGCAATCGCTGGGGCTACCTTCAGACCAAAGACCCAACTGCCACCGAATTTGCGCTGCGAGCCAAATTGCCGCCCCCGCATTGGATAGCGCTCAATGGCTTATTGGTAACGTTGGGGCAAAATATCTGTCATCCAACTTCGCCGCGCTGTAGCATTTGCCCTGTCGCAAGTTTTTGCGCTAAGGTTGGGGTTACGCGCAAGCGCTAGTTTTTTTGTGTTACAATCTGCTCCAGAGCCTCAGATTTTTCAGAAAGCCTTAAAGCAATCAGATGAAAAACTTACAAACCCGAATCGCTCGCCAAACCCGCAGTTGGTTTCTTTGCGGGCTTTTGCTAGGAATTCTGCTGCTGTTTGGGAACGGCCAGAGTCTGGCCCAAACGCCGAATCAACCTACACCTGTTGGGCCGCTTTCCCCAGTGACCGCCGAACTTTCGCAACTTTTGACTAAGCGGGCGGCCCAAACCAGCGCAATTCGCGGAGTCAACTATGTTCATCCCTTCAATGCCGATGTCAAACTCTGTCCTGACTTACATTTCGGCTCCGATCTTTTATGCCCTTGGGATTTGCTTAACATTGGAAATGATTTACACCGCTTAGAAATGCGCGGAGTCAATACGATTCGCATCTTTTTGAATTACTATGTTTTCGGTGGGGCCCGCGAAAATGATCCCAATTACAATCTCGATCAGCCTTTAGCGCAGTTAGATGCTTTTATTGCCGAAGCGAATCGCCATAATATCCTCGTCATGCCCGTTTTGCTCTCGAAATATCCCCAAAACGCTTTTGCCCCTGAGTTTTTTGAAAAGGCTTTGAGCCTTCATGTGCGCCCTGTTGTTGCTCATCTGGCCAAGCATCCTGGAGTCTTAGCTTGGGATTTGTTTAATGAAATTGACATCGGTAGCCCCGTAGATGAGCGTTGTTGGGATTGGGCCAATGCTGATTTCCCGCTTTGTCATCAGATGGCCAATCAACGAATCTTGTTTCTAAATGTTATGCGCGATGAGATCAAACAGCTTGATTCGCTTCATCCCCTGACGGTCAGTCTGGCTTTTGCCAAAAACTACTTTGAACCTGCGGGAGTCTATGCTGTAAGATTAGCTGATCTGGTTGATTTCTATGCTTTTCACTATTACGATAATGAGCCTTTTGCTTGTGGGCGTTATCAAGCGCATTGGTATTATGGCAAAGGCTTTCCCGCCGATTTGTATAGAGCCGTAAATGAATTAAAAGCTTTGCGGCTGGAAAAACCAATTGTGATTACAGAATTAGGCTTTCCCACAGGAAAGGGCACAACCCGCACCCTGGTTGACTTGCACCGTGATTTGACAACTACAAATCAGCTTTTGAAAGCGAAAGAGATCGCAGGGCTAATGTTATGGCCCTTTCAAGTGGAGCCAGCCGATTTAGTAGGAGACCTTTTCTGGTGACAACAACCGCAACTTGGCTTGAATTAAGCATCGCCGTAGACCAGGAGGCTGGGGAAGAAGTCGCAGCTTTGTTTGCCCGCTATGGCTATCAAGGCGGAGTCGTGGTGGAACCTTCGTGGCTTTCCACCGAAGAGGGCGACGCTGGCGGCACAGACCATTTGTACGATTTGGATTCAACCCGGCCCGTTACGGTGCGGACTTATCTGCCCGCCGACGGGCAAGCCGCCGAAATTCAGCAGCACTTGGCCACTGCGCTGTGGCATTTGGGCCAAATGCGGCCTGTCGGCCAGCTTCAGACCCGAACTTTGGTCGAGGAAGATTGGGCCCATAACTGGAAACAATACTATCAGGTTCAGCGCATTGGGCAACGCATCGTCATCGTTCCTTCCTGGCTCGAATATACTCCACAGCCAGCGGATCTCATTCTGAAGCTTGATCCAGGGATGGCTTTTGGGACAGGTTTGCACCCAACGACGCGCTTGTGTCTGCGGTTGCTGGAGCAACACGTGTTACCAGGGCAACAAATTTTAGATTTGGGCACGGGAAGTGGGATTTTGGCGATTGCAGCCGCCAAATTAAACGAAGTAAAGGTCGAGGCTTTTGATCTTGACGCAATTGCGGTGGCTGTGGCCAGCGAAAATGTCGTTTTGAATCAAGTAGCAGATCAAGTGCAAGTTGTTCAAGGGGGTTTAGAAACGAATCAAAAGTATGATCTGGTGGTTGCGAATATTATTGCTTCGGTTCTCATCAATTTGGCTCCCGCTTTGGCCCAAGTGCTTAATCCTGGTGGGACTTTGCTGAGTAGTGGGATTATTTTGGCCCGCGAGACGGAGGTCACTTTGGCGCTGGCCGCAGCGGGCCTGGAATACCACGAGCGCCACCAAGAGGGCGAATGGGTGGCGCTCGTGCATTCTAAGCTGGGCTAGAAACCTATTTAAGGGTCATTAAGTAGGCAATAACATCGTTAATTTGCTCTTCGGTAAAAATTCCTTCATACGACTGATTCATTGTCCCTGGGGGGAACTCAGGTACAGTATAAGCTTCAGGCTTCAAGATTGACTCACGGAGATATTGGGTAGCAGGTTTGCCCGCCACCCGTTGCCCAGCCCGTTTGGCGACTCCATTCATATTAGGGCCAACCAGCACCCCATAACCTGGTTCAACGTAGTGACAAGTAGTGCAAGGGAGATACCTTGCAATTTTCAGTTCGCCGTTAAAGATTGCTTTCCCGACCACGGCATTGCCCGCAACGGCAGCAGAGGTGCCGGCTTCACTTCCAGGCCCTTCCCCCTTAAGCGCGGCGGGTTTGCTATTTCCACAAGCCAAAAGGAGGAAGAGCAACGCCATAAATAGCCCCCAGCGTCCGACGATTATCATTTTTACCACATCATTACCTTTCCAACACTGGATGGTGCAAAGCCATGCAGAAAAATTAAGTTCCAGAGCAGATGAACAAATAAGCATGCCACCTGAATTTAGCCTTCTTCCCTTTTCAGTTGTAAGGGAAAGCGTGTCCAAATGCGGGCTCCGCCCGTGATTTGGGATTCGATCTTAATCTGGCCGCCAGCCAATAAGACCCGTTCCTCCATCCCCAACAGCCCCAAACTTAGGCCCCGGGTGGCCTGTTCCTTCGCGGTGCGAACGTTAAACCCGACTCCATCATCCGTAATGATTAAATGTAATTCTCCATTGTGTTGCCGAACTTCAATCTGAACCCGATGGGCTTGAGCATGGCGCACAATGTTGGTTAAAGCTTCTTTGGCAACCCGAAAACAGGCGGTTTCTAAATCGGGGGGCAAGCGAGCCGTGGCCAAATCGGAATGAAATTCAACCGTAAAACCGGCCCAGCGGGATTGGCGGTCTGCCAGCCAGCGCAAAGCGGCCAATAAGCCTAAGTCATCAAGTAAGGAAGGCCGTAAGTCGAGCGAAAGGTTCCGAACCTGATCCAAAGCCCGATTCACAATCCCAATTCCCTCATTGATTTGGGCCAGCAAAGTTTGGGTATTGGGGGCCCGTTGCACCGCTTGAAGGCTAATTTTGACCGCCGTGAGAGCCTGCCCAATCTCATCGTGAAGCTCGCGGGCAATATGGCGGCGCTCAATTTCCTGGGCCTCCAGCAAGCGCCGCGACAGGATTTGAAGGCGCTCGCGCCCCGCCCGAATTTGCTCAAACAACCGCGCTTGTTGCACTGCAATCGCCAATTGGTCTGCCACTTCGTGGGCAATCTGAACATCTTCGGTGGTGAAGGCGTTTGCCACCTTCGTGCCCAAGGTCAAGGCTCCCATTTTCTTCTCTTTGAACATCAGCGAAATCGAAACTACGGAACATAAGCCCTCCATTAAGAGTTGTTCGGCGGACCAGACATCCGTTTGCGAATTTTCTGTGACCTTTAGTTTTCCCCCTTGCTGAGGACGCACAAAGATACTATCTTCATTCAGCGGCAAGTGTTCACCCGCCAAGCGGTGAGGTACATTTGTCGCCAGGATTACAGCCTCTTTAGCCTCTTCATCCAGCATTGTAATACTTACTTGCTGGCAAGGCAGCAAAAGTTGCAAATGCTCTAAAGCCGCATTGGCAATTTCTTGGGGCGATTGGGCCGCCAAAATCGAATGGTCGATCTTCGTGAGCGCCTCCAACCGTTTGGCGGAGCGCTGGAGCGCCGCTTCGACCTGCTTGCGCTGGGTGATGTCGCGCAAGGAGGCCAGATAGGCTTTCATCCCTTCCCAATCAGCTTCCACGACCCGCATTTCGACCACGGCATAGCTCCCATCACGGTGGTGAACATCCAACTCCGTTGTTTCGCCCGCCACCACGGGAAAGCCAAAATCTTCGCCAATCAATTCAGCGGCCCGATAGCCAAACAGATTTTCGGCGGCCGGGTTGACAAAGCGCAAATTCCCCTGGCGGTCAATAATAATAATGCCATCCGCATTTTTTTCAATCATGGTCCGCAGGCGGGCCTCGCTCTTCTGGAGGTCTTGGGTAAATTTCTGCAACTCCCGCCGCATTTGGCTGCGTTCAATCGCATAACGAATCGTGCGGTTTAGCAAGGTTCTTGCCACTGGCCCACTCTGCAAATTCTCTTTGAGCAGATAATCCATTGCTCCCGCTTGAATTTCTTGGTGGGCCAAGGCTTCATGAGCTTTGTCAACGAGTAAAATCAGCGGTAGATTGGGCAAAATAGCTCTCAGTTTGCTTAATTCTGCTGTTTCTGTATTTTTTGCAAGCGGTAAAGCCAACAAAATCGCATCAAAATGATATTTTGTGAGCCGCTTGGTATTTAAAGTGAGACAATTGATGTGAATGAGCCGAAAAGATACCTCATCGGTCATGTCTGCAAAGAGTTTACGGAAGATTTGGGCATCACATGGATTATGCTCAATCAACAAAATTGTTAAGGATGTGGGATCCGAAACATTGAGGGGAGGAGTTTTAGTATCCTGCATGGCTAATGCTTACATCATCCTCTATTTTTAAGTTCTATTTCTTCGCAAAAAGCCCTGAGAGCTTCTGGTCTAAAGGGCAATTTGGGCTGGTTTGCTTGGCTTTGCGCCCCCAAGTTCAGAAACTTTGCCCCAAGAGGCCGAACACTGGACTTGGTGCTGCGAGTATTGTAATCGCTCCCTGAAATTATAGCCAATCCCTGTTCTGGCTTTCTCCCTCTGCCCAAGGCTTTTTTATGGCTTTAGCTGTGGCATGATCTTCTTTAGGCTATTTGACAGGGTTCCTAGAATGCGGTAAACTTCAGAAGCTGTCAAGTCAATAATCTGCAAAGTGTCAATGATTACTCTTCAAAGGAAACCAAAAAATGGCCGGCAAAAAAGGCAACCGCATTGTGATTAAGCTCAAAAGTACGGAGAGCGGCCACACCTATACAACGGAGAAAAATCGGCGGAATGATACCGCACGCCTTGAATTGCGGCGTTATGATCCTCTTTTGCGCCGTCATGTTCTCTACCGCGAGACAAAGTAACGTTTTTTTGCTTCTTTAAAGCAAGCTGTGCGCCCCAAAGGGTTTTACCCTTTGGGGCGCACATTTTCCGCGCCAAGCCTTTTGAGGTAAGGCTATTTGCTAATTTGCGGTGTATTGATCAGCAAAGGAGTGGGTTGAGGAAGTTGCCCAGGGCTGGGCGAAGCCACTGAGGTTGCAGTTGGCTCCGCTGTTGGATTCCCTGTGACTTCAGAAGGTGTTACAACTTGAGTCGGTGAGAGCATGGGAAACTCAGTTGGCGAAGGGGAAGGCAAATTTGGGGCCGGCGGGAGCGCCAGTTGAGTTCGGGCGGTGGGCGAGTTGTCTTGCGAAGCATTCCCATTCCCTAGCCAAAGAAACGTAACGTCAACCTGCGCTCGGCCAGCGGTAATTTGCAGGTCGTCCCACCAGGTTCCATCCCCAACATCAATTGCGGTGGGAAAGGTCACGCGCCCCTTTTCAGCCACGCCGCGATTGTAGCCGTCAAAATAGGCTGCATGGTCTTGCGGCCAGCCACGGCGCAAGTCTTGGTAACGTTCGCGGTTCAGATTCCAGTAATCGTCGTGGGTATTCCAAGGGCCAACATCAAAAACGGGTGCAACGGCACTGCGGCCCTTGTAGGTTATGCGGACTTGATATTCCCGCCCATTCTTACTTGAAAGGTTGCGCCATGAAGGGAGGGCCACAAAGCGATCTCTGGGGCGGATAACGTGGCCATTTGCGGTTCGATAGCCGACCAAACCCTCACGGGTGGCCCACACGCGAAAGGTCGGGGCTATGCCACTGCCCTGCGCCTGGTAACGAATCGGGCTTGGCAAGGGTTCCAGTTTGATAAAGCGTAAAACGGGCCCGTTTGTACTGCTTCCCAGCAAACGAATCCGATATTGCGCCCGCTTGACAGCGATTGGAAAATCCACCACGGCGTTTGAAGTTACATTGGTTTCCCAAGCCGTCCAATTTTGGGCCGCATTGCTGCCACGGACATCAACCTCTAAAGCACTATTTTCAGCTATTTTGGCTTCATAATGCACTTTCAGCCGCGAGGTTGGTTCACTGAAAGTTTGTTCCCCCGAAAGATAGTAGCCATACCGTTGATAGGCCGTCTCTACTTTAGGGGATGGTGGCGCACCCGGAAGGAGCGCAATACTTTGATCCTGGGCCAGTGAGACACCTTCGTACTCTTCGCCTGAAGATGAAGTCCTGACCGTGATGGTTGAAGTCGACTCAGAAGGGGAAGCGGCATAAGTTGAGGAACTGAGAGCGAGGATCCCCAAGGCGAACAAGACTCCAAACGAGCGCCAAACAGGGCGATTTTGATTCAACAAGGATGCACTCCATTTCTACAAACAAGGTAGAGTTTCCATACGCAACGATGCGGAAATTGAGGCCAAGGCAGGGAGGAACCTGCCACCATTTTCCCTTTCAATCTACTCTGAAACCCAATTTATTTTCTCGCGGAGGCAACAGCGGTTGCTGAATTTGCTGAAGCATAGCTGTTGGGTCACGGCTAAAGCCGTGGACTCCGCGAGGGGGTTTCAGAGTCCTGGATGGCTCTGAAAAGAGGCATCCAGACTTCTTCTCTGAAAGGCCACCATAACGCTAGTACGACCATGGTACGGCGTTTAGGGGCTGCAACTAGACAGGCCCGATTATAGCATATTTTTGAGGCAACCTGGCCGAAAAATGAGATAATACTGAAAAAAAGCTGACATTCCCTTCTGCTGACCAAAAAAGGGAAAGCTCACTTGTGAACTTTCCCTTACCAAATGTAACTTTTAGAATGAATTTAGGGCTTAGGATTGAGCAACTGCGGGCGAGTAGCCAAAGTCACACTGAGACTTAATTCTTTCTTCTCGCGCAGCACCGTTAGCTTTACTGCATCGCCGGGCTTATATTGGGTCAGCACATAGCGCAAAGAATTTTCTTGCACCAGCGATTTCCCATTTACCGCCGTGATGATGTCATCAACTTTCAATCCTGCACTTTCGGCTGGAGTTCCCTTTTCTACCCCAGCCACCAAGGCCCCATTCTGAAGCGCTAAGTTCCGTTGGGCCGCAACATCGCCATCAATCATTGTGTAACGGATGCCAAGATAAGGGTATTTGATTTCACCCGTCTTGATTAGCTGCTCGCTGATATTCTTGAAAATGCTGCTGGGAACCGCAAACCCCAGCCCTTCGGCGCTATCGCCCGTGAGCAGACTTTGCCCCCGCACAACCAGCGTGTTAATGCCGACCACTTCCCCGCGCAGGTTGATGAGCGGCCCCCCGCTATTGCCCCGATTGATTGACGCATCGGTCTGGATTAGCCCCTCAAGATCGCCCACCGAACGGTTGACCGCGCTGACTACACCTGCCGTGACCGTATTGCGAAAGTTGCCCAAGGGGCTTCCTATCGTCAAAACTTGCTCGCCTGGCAGAAGAATGCTTGAATCACCAAGCGTTGCTATCGCAGGCACTTTGTCTTTTATCCGTATGACTGCTACATCGGAAAGGGGGTCAGCGCCAACCAATTCAGCATCATGGCGACTGCTATCGGAGAAAATAACCGCCAGCGAACGGGCCCCTTCAACAACATGATTGTTTGTAAGGATGTAGCCTTCTTGACTTATAATCACGCCACTCCCGCTTCCATTGCTTTTTTTATCATTTAGGTCTATCGTTTCACCGATATTAAGCACGGTCACCACTGCTGGAGCTACTTTCTTAACCGCGCTAATCATAATTTCCGAAGTTGAATCTTTCGGCCCGCCAGTTGTAGGTGAGACCGATAATGGAGCCTGCGTTGGGGCAATTTGAAGGCCCAAGGGCTTTTCGGCGGAAGGGGCCACAACCGAGGTAATCGCGGGAATTTTCAGATTGGCCACGGTGCGTTGGGCAAGATAGTAGCCAGCTAATCCGCCAGCCAACGCGCCTGTGGCCATGCTGACCAAAATTGTCAGAAACATTACCCCAACCAGCGCGATTTGAGTTGATCTTCGCATTTTCGCTCCTTTGTTCATTTAAGTTTATTTAGGATGGTCAAAAACCACGCATTAAGACGAATGGTTTTTGGGAAAAGTTCCAGGCAGGCTTTGCCTTTCTCAATGCCCAGCTGGGGGCCAAAGCCCAGCCCGCCAGAATTTCGAGACTAGACAAGTTGACCAAAATGTAGTAATCTTTAAGTTATGTGGGGGGCTGTAGCTCAGTGGATAGAGCAGCAACCTTCTAAGTTGATGGTCGTGCGTTCGAGTCGCACCAGCCCTACCAATTCCTCTTCTTTGCTTTCAGCTAATTTTCTTTTCTCCTTAAACAAGTGAATAAGCAGCTTCAGAGAGGTTTTTCCTTAAAATGTAGCTATACTTTAGCTTTCATTTACGCATTTTCTGCAAAGACCAAAGTTTTTGCGCTTTTAGGATAAGAAGGAAGCCGTCAAATGATCGAAACATATCAACTTGGAAAGCAATTCGGTTCTTTTCAAGCGGTACAAAATCTTTCCTTGACGATTCAGCCAGGGGAGGTTTTAGCTCTTTTGGGGCCAAACGGGGCGGGCAAAACCACTACCGTTCGGATGCTGGGGGCGATTCTTAAACCAACGACGGGTTGGGCCCGTATTTGTGGGCACGATGTGGTCACTGAATCGCGCCTGATCCGCAGCAAAGTGGGCCTTTTGACGGAGTATCCTGGCTTATATGGGCGGATGCGAGCCGTTGAATACCTCTCTTTTTTTGGGGCTTTGCAGGGCTTAGACCCCCAGCGCAGTCAGCAGCAGGCCGAAAAGCTTTTACACCAGTTTGGGCTTTGGGAAGCTCACACCAAACGCTTAGATAGCTATTCCAAAGGGATGAAGCAGAAAATCGCTTTGGTAAGGGCTTTGCTCCACGAGCCGCCCGTTCTCTTTTTGGATGAGCCGACCACCGCAATGGATCCTCAAAGTGCCCGGATGGTGCGGGACGCGATTGCTGCGATGCGAGCTACTGACCGGGCGATTCTCCTCACGACTCACAATCTCCCCGAAGCCGAAGAATTAGCAGACCGCATTGCGATCTTGCGGAGCGGCCAGATCATCATTGAAGGAACCTTTGAAGAACTGACTCAAAAACTGCTCGGCGAACCGCTTTGGGAAGCCCGCTTTGCCCAACCATACCCCAACCTTGGCACGGTTATTGAACATCCTGTTCAAATCGAAGAAATTGGAACCGATTTCCTCCGTTATCGCTGCCCGAATTCGCGGCAGCTTAATCCCCAACTTATTGCTCACTTTGCGGCTCAAGGGCTAGACCTCATTTCCCTCACTGAAACCCCTCGAAGCCTGGAGGATGTTTACCTCAGAATTGTTGCCGATCAAGCAACTTCACCCTTTCCCCTCTTAGGAAAGGAGAGTGAGGGTGAAAAAGCTAGTCTGCTGACCGAAGGGAGCATCTAAAGCTATGAATCTAAGAGCTTGTATGATTCTGGCCAAGCGGGAAGTGCAAGATATGCTCACCGATTGGCGCATCATGATCCCCGTTTCCCTCCTCACCTTTGTGCTTCCCCTGATGCTTCTCAGTGTTTCTGGCTTTGTAATCAAGTTTGTCGATGATGCGAACTTAGCTGCTCGCCTTTTGCCCTTTGTGATCTTGTTAGTTGGCTTTATTCCAGCCAGTTTTTCCCTCATTACCGCTTTAGAATCCTTTGTTGGAGAGCGCGAACGCAATAGTTTAGAAGCCCTTTTAGCCCTTCCGATCTCTGACGATGATTTGTACCTAAGTAAACTCTTCTCTTCATTGGTTCCCCCCCTTCTTTCAAGCTACACGGCAATGTTAATCTTCACGGCTTTATTTTACTTTTTCGATCCCATAACCTATCTAACCGCGATAGATTTATCTCGTTTGTTGCTTCTCTTTCTCTCAATTGGGTTTCTTGCGCTCATAATGGTGGCGGGAGCGGTAGTAATTTCAAGCCATATTGCAACAATTCGCACAGCTAACCTGATGTCGAGCTTTATTCTGTTGCCCATCATGGTCGTTGTTCAAACGCAAGGCTTTCTTATTATCAACGAACATTGGGATGGCCTCTGGGTTGTTGCAGGCGGGCTGGGCGCTGGGATAGCTGTCTTGATTCAGGCGGGAATGAAACTCTTTAAGCGCGAAGAAATCCTCTCGCGGGAGCATCAACGAACCATAGACATCCCTTGGTCAGCGATTTTTACTCCGCAGCAAAAACCTCAACTTCAAGCCAAAGATCATTCTTGGGGCAAAAGCCCAATTTTGATCATCTTCAAACGGGAATTACAAGAGACTCTGAGCGATTGGCGCATTTTGATTCCCTTTGCGCTCCTGACGTTTGTTCTGCCACTGGGCCTTGTGGCAGGCACAGATTCTGCCATTAGTTTCGTCAAAGATATTCGGAACCTTGCCCGTTTAGTACCTTTTGCTTTGCTTTTGATTGGTTTTATTCCCTCCAGTTTTGCCTTGATCACCGCTTTAGAGTCTTTTGTCGGGGAGCGGGAACGCAATACGCTGGAAGTTTTATTGGCCATGCCCATTTCTGACAAAGAAATTTATCTCAGCAAACTCTTTTCAGCCCTTATCCCCCCCCTCATTACCAGTATTTCTGCAATGCTAACCTTTGCGTTGGCTCTAGCTCTAACGCATCCCCAACTTTACCTCTTTGCTATGGATCCAGCAACTTTGTGGCAATTGCTGATCATGATTGCCGTGATGAATCTCACGATGGTCACGGGAGCGGTGGTGATTTCAAGCCACACAGGAAGTATCCGCGCTGCTAACCTTTTGGCCAGCTTTATTCTCCTACCTTTATCAGCCTTTATCCAGCTTCAAGCGATTTTAATTATTGCGAATCTCTATTCGATGATCTGGTTTTCGATTGCCATCCTAGGCGTAATAGCCCTTATTCTCATGCGAACGGGATTAGCGACCTTTAATCGAGAAGAAATTCTCTCGCGGGAGCATGATCAGATCAGCCTAAAAGAAGTCATCGGAACTTTTTGGCAATTTTTCTATTCTTATCAACCAGCAGGAGTTGGTTCAGAAGCCTATCAAGATCGTAAATTCTCGCTTAAACGCTTCTATCAGCAAGATCTACCAGCTTTATTGCATGACCTACGGATACCTTTGATCCTCATTTTGCTGGGAGTGCTTGGGACAACGGCGGTAGGAGCCTTTAGAGGTTCAGACCTCAGTTATTCGATTCGCGGGATGCGCGATGTGCTGAAGCAAATCGGTAACTTTCCCGAACCTTCACTGCTTCTGGCGCTGTCAGTTTTTGTCCGAAATCTGCGCGTTACGCTGCTTTCCAACGTTTTGTCGGCCTTTAGCTTTGGGCTAATCTCGTTTACAGTCCCGACCTTCGCCTTTTTTCAGTTTAGCTTTATCTCGGCGCGAATGGCGGCGCTGGGCGGAAGTTGGGTTGCCCTGGGGCCCCAAAGCCCGCTTCAATTCCTTTTAGGGTATGTTCTCCCGCATGGAATTATTGAACTTCCAACTTCTATCCTGAGTGGAGCGCTTGGCTTGCGGATTGGCGTAGCTCTGTTGCCGCCCCCAAAAGGCTTTACGGTTGGGCAACATCTGCTTTGGGCCCTAGCTAATTTTCTCAAAATTTGGCTTTTTGTCTTATTACCCTTGCTGTTTATATCGGCCATGGTGGAAGGGCTAATCACCCCCCGAATCTTGCAAATGCTCTACAGGCCCTAGAAAAAGAGATTAGCAGAATTTTGCTCTTAGGCTAACATGCAAACTTTTGAACACGCGGGCTACACGCTCACTTGGGACGAACATAGCTCTGGCGAACATGTCTTTATTTTTCTCCACGGTTGGTCGGCCATGCGCCAAGCCTGGCTGCCTCATTTAGCCTTTTTTTCGCCTTTTGGAAGCTGTGTAACCCTGGATTTGCCAGGCCATGCCACCGCTCGCTGTCCCCATGATTTTGCCCAGCTTACCCAGGAAAAGTTACTTGATCTGGAGGCCGCAGCCATTCAACAGATTTGTAGCGGGCGCTCCGCAACCCTGGTCGGCCATTCAATGGGTGGTATGGTGGCGTTAGGTGTAGCAGCCCGTTTGCCCCACTTGGTCAAGCGCGTGATTTGCATAAATGGCGTGGTTTGGGGCCAGTTGATGGGGTTGTTGGGACGGATGCAATGGGCTTTGCGCCATCGACTCTACCCTCTTTTTTGGGCCCTTTGGCGCTTCACGCAGCTTTCAGAGCAAACTCAAATGTTTGGGGTGGCGCAATATGTGCATCAAAAACGGAACATCTGGCAAAATGAACTGGCCTGGCGGATTTGCCACGAAACTTATCCTTCTTATCGGCAGCAATCTCTCGCTAATTTAGCGCTTTTGCTTCAACTTCTCGAAACTTGCGATCTGCGTTCTCAAGCCCTCACGCTCCAGATGCCTCTCTTGGCGCTTACAGGCGCAAATGACACAATTGTTTCCCCTAACCAAGCGGCTTGGTTAGCAGATCGCTTGCCCCACGCCGAATTGGCCGTCATTGCCGAAACGGGCCATCTTCCGCATATTGAGGCTCCAGGAACTTTTGAGCAAATCGTCAAGAATTGGCTCAAAAATCATACTTTACCTGCTGAAACTTAGGTGTTAAAGCGATTCATCGCCGAAACAAAGTCTTCTTGAAGGCTTAAATCGACGATGTCGGCAACGTTATCATAGATTGACGGTAAGGCTTGAGCTTCAGCAGCCGTAAAACGGCCCAAAACATAGTTGACCGTTTCCCATTCAGGGGGTGGTTTGCCGATCCCGACGCGGATTCGGGGAAAGGCTTGGGTTCCCATGAGGCTAACAATCGATTTCATGCCATTATGAGTCCCTGCACTGCCTTGGGGGCGCAACCTTAACTTGCCAAAAGGTAGATCGAGGTCGTCATAAATGACCAACAATTGTTGAGCAGGGTCAATTTTGTACCACTGAACAAGCCCAACAAGCGCTTGTCCACTCAGATTCATGTAGGTAAAGGGTTTAGCCAAAGCGACTCGTTGCCCCGCGATCTGGCCTTCGGCCAGCCGTGCGTGGGCCTTTTTGGTCTCAAAACTCAAGCCATGCCGTTTGGCCAAATGGTTGAGACAAGCAAAACCGAGATTATGTCGCGTTTGGGTATATTTTTCGCCTGGATTGCCCAGGCCAACGATCAGCCACACAGAAAGCTTCCTTTGTTAAACATGCCAAGTTTCCGATTTTTTTGTATAATAGATTGCCCCTGCCTTGCGACTCCAAAGAACCGCAAGGCCCTGGTTATGATAGCCTTTTTGGCGCAGCCCGTCAACCGCACAGAGCCATGTTATACTGTTGCCTAGCTCGCCTAGCTCTTTTCAAGGGAGGCGGGGCTTAGGGAAGAAAACCATGAAGGGACGTTTAGTTCTATTAGGAAAGAGATTCTGAAGTTTAAGAAGCCACAAAGCTCATTTTTACCTGATAATTAGGAGCTACGCAATGCAGCACACTCAAGAAACCATTTCAAGGTTGATCAATGACTTGCAACAAGATGATGTTTTTGTGCGTTCCCAAGCCGCTTTTGTGTTGGGGACACTTGGCGAAATTGCTGTGCGGCCTTTGATTCAACTCTTAGCCCACCATAACTCCGACGTGCGAATGCGGGCCGCATGGGCCTTAGGCATTATTGGAACCCCAGCCTTGCCAGCCCTGCTTGAATTGGCCGAAGGCAAGGATAATCGTTTGCGAATCGAAGCCATCCGCGTCTTAGGCGTGATCGGTGAATCCCGCGCTTTGGGGCAACTTCTGGCCGCTTTGGTCGACCCTGACCCTAGAGTGTCGGCCCGCGCGGCCAGAGCGATTGGCAAAATTGGCGACCCGCGAGCCTATCATCCTCTGCTCACCGCTTTGCATCACCCTGAACCCGATGTACGCTATGAAGCTTGTCGCGCTTTGGCCGATTTGCGCTTTCCGGAATGTATTGACTCTTTGCTCGAATTGGCTGAACGGGAGACCGATCTCACTACTTGGGGCGCTTCGGTGAGCGAAATGGCCCGCCGCGCCGCGACAGAAATTCGCAGTGCGACCAGCAGTTCAACGCTCGATGATGATCTGACCGAGATCGTAAAAGCGCTTGAGGAACAGAGCTATCTCCACCATGAGTCATAAGTTTTCGTCAAGCGAGTTTAGCCAGTTTATTGGCCTCGGCAGGCTTTTGCAAAAGGGCCAAAAGCACTGCGCCTAAAGCCAGGAGACCATAAAATTTGAAGGAGAGACCCAGAATCGTAAGCCAGCCCAGAATTGTGCCATCAAAAAAACTCCATTGATTGCCATACGCAAGTAAGGCGTAAGCTAGGCCGCTCAAGGCTGCTTGCCACCGCCTAAGACTTTGCGTTTGGGCAAAAAGGAGGAGCCCAACGAAGGGTAAAATTGTGACCGTTTCGTAATGCATCCAGGCTACAGGGACAAAAAGAATCATTATAAGGACAAAAAGACTAAACTGGAGCAGGTAGCGCGGTTCAAAGCGTGCTGTTGGTTGCCTGGTCAAGCACAAAGCGGTGCTGATGGCCAGCCCGAAGCCCCCAAAAGTCAAAGCCGTCGCAATGGGCTGGTCAAACTTCGTAGAACTTATGGTCGAGGCAAAAAAGCGACTGACAAAACCATTAAGCGTCTGATTTTCAACCCACGCCGTGCCCCCTCCAATTCTGGGGAGAACCTCAAAAAGATAACTACGGTGCATTTCTAAGCCCACCACCGCCACTGCCAGCCCATTCCAAAGCAAGATTCCCGCCCCAAACCCAACCCAAACTCGCCATTGGCGCTTCGCCAGGAAAAAGAAGAGCATGAGGATTGGGTAGATTTTGAAAAGTGTGCCAAGCGCAATTGTGGCTCCTGCAAGTTCATCATAGCCTTTTCGGTTTGCAATTAAAGCTAAAGTCAGCAAGAAAAGTAGCATGATGTCGATTTGCCCAAACGCAATTGTATCTGTTGCAGGGCGGAAATTGAAAAGTAGGATGAGACCTACACCAATTGGCGAAAGCAGTTTTAGCGAAAAGCAACGTAAGAAGAAGAGAAAAGTTGTGGCAAAAAGGATGATATTAGTGATTCGATGCCAAAAAAGAATTAGGAAGCCATCTTGTTGCACGAAAGGTGTGAAAAGCATCCCATAAAAAGGCGGAACCTTGAAAACGTGGCCAAAATGATTTTCTTGAATGGCCTGGAGATTATAAAATGAGCCGCCGCGCACCCAATCCCGCGCTCCTTTGAAAAGAATCCAAAAGTCAGGCCCGCTGCGCCGCATGGTAAATTCCATCATCACCGCGATTTGCCCCAGCGCCGCCAGCGCCAGCAACCCCAACATTAGCTTCGGCCAGCAGTGCAATTGCTTTCGTAGCCCCAAAAACCCCAGCCCAATTGTCCCCAAAAGCAATGTGCCCCCAAAAACCCAGAGCGTTGGCGGATAAGGCGTGACGCTTCTGGCTCCATCTGCGGTCATTATGAGTTGATAGATTGGCAATAACCAATAACCAAAACCCATCAACAAAGGTAGATCATCGCCTGCAACCCATTCTGTCCCTTCTTTCTTCTGCACGACCATTTTTACAACTAAACCATACAATGTCCCTAAACTAATTAGTCCAGCCAGACGCATAGTGAAAGGTAAAATGTCAAGAGGAATGAATAGCAGACTAATTGCTAGAAAGAAAGCGATAAGCGCAGTAAGAAGCCAGGATGTACGCCGTGATGCACCGATTCCTAGCAAGGCGAAATAGCTGGTCGTGCTGATCAAGAGGAAAGCAATCATTTGCCAAGGGGGAGGTAGAAAAGGAGATTTGCCAGTCTGAGCCAGGCTGATGCTCACCAGCATCACGCCAAGGGGCCGAGGGTCTGCGGAGCGCAAAAGGGTTGTGCTTTGGAGGTCAAGCGGCAAATTCCAACTGAATTGCTTTTGGGGGGCTAACAACAAGCGATAATGACGGATTCCATTGATTTGGCGGCCAACAATAATCTTCGTCAACCGCTGCTTAGCTATTTCTAACGTGATAATTGGGTCTGGCGTGCCTGAAGGATAGCTATTTAACAGAGCCAGATCGAGGATTAGAGGCCGAAAAGACTCGATATTTGGAATTTCCAGCCGAGAATCAGCTTTTGTCCAGCGAATCCAATGCTCAATTTCAGTGAAATATTCTGGCTCATGAGTATTTTGAATGAAACGCTTATCTCGTTGGCCAATGTTGATGGTCAGCGTTGGAAGCCATTGCCAAGCTCCTACTAGCAAGAGCAAGGTCAAAAAAAGCAAAGAGGGAAGCTTAAAAGTGAAACAGCGTGGCATTTGCGTTATTTGGGCCCAGATTCTGACTAAAAGGAGAGAAAGCAAAGGGGTAATTCTTTCTTGCAATTTGTTTCTAAGCGCTATTGTAACATGAATTTATCGCGCAGAAACCACAAAAAGACCTGGCAGATGTTTATGATCTGCCAGGTCTTAGTCTTCAATTAAGCTGCTTTAAGCATCGGGGTCAAGGCCGAGGGCCCGCAATTTAGCTGCCAATTGGGCGGCGCGTTGTTCAGCTTGCTCACGGGCTTCGCGCTCCTTTTCGGTTTGCACTTGCGCCTGCTCACGGGCTTGGCGTTCCTTTTCAGCTTGAATCAAGGCTTGCTCGGCCCAACTTTGCGCCTGTTCACGAGCTTGGCGCTCCTCTTCATACTCCCGACTTAGCTCTACAAACGTGCGAAATGGCTCGCCAGTTGGATGATAAAGCGTCAGGGTCTCGGCCCCTAGCGCAAATTTGATTCCAAGCCAGGGACTAACCCAGCCATTGATCGGGTTGATTCGTTGTAATAAATCTCCTTTGCGCTCCCAGCCTTTCAACGTATTTGTGGTTGGATCATAGAGATAATACTCTTCAACCCCATACATTGTGTAGAACTGTAATTTGCGTTCCATTTCAGGAGTTGTATTGCCTGGCGATAAGACCTCGAAAACGACTTGGGGCGGGATATTGTCTTCTTTCCATTGAAGATAAGACCCGCGATCTCCTTTTGGGCGACCAAAAACAACCATTGCATCAGGGGCACAACGCTTTTTGGGCTTCCCCTCCACGGGATACCACAAAAGATCCCCCGCGACAAAGACCGCAGGGTTAGTTTGGAAAAGCGCGTCTAAGCCTCCCTGGATGGTCATAATCCAACGGAATTGTTCGGTATTGTCAGCAATAGGACGGCCATCACTTTCAGGATAGACAAGGGCTTCCGCAGCCACAGCTTGCAGTTTAAGCGTCATTTGAACACCTCCTTCTGTAATTATAGCACTATGCCCCAAAAAGTTGCACAAGATGCTATTATCGGCTATTCTATAGCGGTGAATCAATTAGGGAAATTTGGATGCTGAGTTTGAAGCGCTGGGCAAAGCCGCTCTTTTGGGGCTTTGTTCTAATCCTTAGCCTTTTTATCGCCAACGGGTTGAGCTTGCACTGGCATGGCTCGCTCTATTCCTTTAAGGTCGGTTGGCGCAATGACCGTCGCTTGCTCACGGGCTTTCATAGCCCAGAGGAAGATGCGACGGGGAACCGCTATCGCTGGACGCAAGGGGCAAGTAAGCTCCTTCTCCCTGGGCTAATGGGGAGCGAACGGCTCCTTCTTACCCTGAAAGTAGGCGGGATTCCTGCTTCTTCCCCCGCTCCGCGCAAACTTTCCCTCACGCTTGAGCATGCGGAATGGGCAAACTTGCCGATAGCAAAAGGGGCCCGTTTCTATACTTTACTCTTACCGTCTGCTCCCTTCAGCAAAGGTTGGGGAGAAGTTGGCCTCACGAGCGAAACTTCTCGTACTTTCCCAGACCGCCGCGACCTTGGCCTGCGTTTAGATGGGATAAATTTGCAATGGTTAAAGGGTAGCTGGCTCCTTCCTCCCTTACCGACCTTGCTGGCCCAATGGTTACTCACGGTCATTGCGATTCTGATTGCCCAGCGGATAGAGCTATCGCGGCGAATGACCTTTGGGGTTGCGGGAACGGTGATCTTACTTCTAGGCTGGCTGACGGGGAATGACCTTTTCAGTGCGGAGGAATGGCAAGAGCGGCTTCTAAGCGCCAGCGTGGGGCTACTTCTGCTAACTTGGGCAACCTTTCCTCGCTTGCGCTTCTTCTTCCCAAAAGCAACGCAACGCTCAGAACTTCAATGGCTTTTAGCGACGACTCTTCTTTTCCTCGCGCTGAAATTAGCGGGAGTCCTTTATCCTCCATTTGATTCACACGATTGGTATATTCACGAAGAGCGAATTCAGAAGTTGCAAGCTGGCGCAATGTTGCTCTATGATAAACCTGCGGAGTTTAGTAAGCAGATCGCAATTGTCCCGCCGGCCTTTTATGTTTTAGCCAATCCCTTCACGCTTCTAACCTCCAATGTCGTCGTCGTAATGCAAGGTTTCTATACCTTTTTGGAAGGTATTTTAGCCTTTCTGCTGGCCCTTCTGGTGCGCCAGATGGGTGGAAGTAAGCTGACCTCTCGGCTGACCTTGCTCCTAATGGCAACTTTGCCCATCAATTTCACCATTCTTTGGTGGGGATTTGGCCCGCAGATAATGGGGCAAACGCTAATGCTTTTGGTAGCCCTTTTTGTGGGGCAGGAGCAAGACCTTTCGCAACGAGAATGGCTAATTTTGGGCCTTCTACTCTGCCTTTTACTTTTCTCCCACCTGGGCGCAGCAGCCTTAGCGGGGCTGACCTTAGCAGGTTATACCGCTTTGCTCTGGCTTTTTCAGCAACGACGAGCAGCCTTGCGCTGGGGAATAGTTCTTGGCGGAAGTAGCTTGGCTACAATTCTTTTACTCTACACGGAAGTTATCGCCTTACAGCTTCAGGGTTTGAAATCTAGCCCCAACGTCGGTTGGTCAGCGGGCGACCTTTTTCGCATCCAATGGACACTTCAATGCTTCCAAACCTCATTTCGCCCGATAGCCCTCCTGCTGGCGGTTTTCAGTTTGCTCATTTTGGTGTATTATGGGCGTGCAACGCAGCGCCTTCTCCTTTGCGCCTGGCTAGGAAGCGGCCTTTGCTTTTTTGCCGTTGACTTAGCTTTTGGGTTGCAAGTGCGTTATGCCTATTTCATTATGCCCCTTGTAAGTGGGGGCTTAGGCTTTTTACTAGCTGATCTGATGCGCCGAGGCCGCTTTGGCAAACTTATCAGTGCAAGCCTCGTTGGTTTAGTAAGTTTCGCTGGAGTCTTTTTGTGGTTTGAAGGAATAGTCAACGGTCTAAAACCAACGTTGACCTCTTTAACCCATTAGTAAACCGTTTGAAAAGAAGGTACAAATGACCGCAACACAGAAAGAGATCATCCCCCCTGATTTGTTAGGGGCTGAAGGTCTATTAGCGCATGTCAAGTTTTTGGCGGAAGAAATTGGCCCCCGCCCAGCAGGTCAACCTGCTGAAGCTCGCGCACGGGAGTACATTCGCAAGTCCCTCACCGACGTAGGAATCACCCAATTCGAGGAAATGGAATTTGAAGCCACCAACAGTTGGGGCCACGGTCTGTTAGCCCCGTTGCTTCTCGCGCTGGCGGGCAATGCTTTGGGGAAAGCAGATCGCACGGGAAGGTTGCTAAGTAGCGCAACTTCCCTCGTAGGAACGTATGCACTTTGGGAAGCGATGAGCCTCAAACGTCAACCTTTTGCTCCCCTTTACCCCAAAGGTCAAAGCGGGAACATCCTGGTTCGCATCCCTTCGGTGAACGAATCTAAGCGCCGGTTGGTCTTAGTTGCCAACGTAGATACGGGCAAAAATCGCCTTAGCTTTGCCCCGATGGTCAAAGGTTCTTTATCGAGCTTGGCAACAGCGGCCCTTCTCGCCTTGTTAGGCAATGGTTTGATCCAATTTATCCGTACCTTTGGCTCAAAGAAGACGTTAGAAGGGGTCTATCAAGCGACCCTTTGGGGGATTTTGGCAAGCGTTGCCATGGCCGTCCTCGATGAGCGCGGGAAGTTGGTTGAAGGGGCCAACGGGAATGCCAGCGGGGTTGCTTGTTTGCTTAACCTTGCAGCGCAACTGCGCCAGCAACCTTTGCAACATACTGAGGTTTGGTTGCTTTTCACGGGCGCGAAAGAGCCAGGGGCTTTGGGGATGCACGACTTTTTGGAAACTTACGCTAAACAACTTACTGAAGCCTGGTTTATTCGCTTGGAATCGGTTGGTTCAGGCAGCTTGGTCTATGCTACACAGCAGAATGGGCCTTCCGCTTTGCACAGTTATGAGCCTGACCCACATTCCTTGGCCTTGGCAAATAAGGTTGCGCTGCGGAACCCAGAGTTTCGGGTGACGGGTCGCCACGTACCAATCTTTGAGGAAACTGCTGAACTCCGCCGCCGCGACTTGCGCGGGTTGTGTTTGGTCGGGGTAGGAGAAGATGGTTGGCCAAAGGATTGGCAACGGTATAGCGATGAAGTTCACAATATCCAGCCTGAAGCTTTGGAACGAGCGGCCCGTTTTACTTGGGCGCTGATGCAATCGTTAGATGAGGGATGATGGCCCCTTGTTGCTGGCTACCTTTAACTAAAGGTTCAGCCACGGAGCAAATTAAAGCTTCCCTTGCACTGCTGGAAGGTATGGGGGCAACAGACGGTCTGTTGTCCCCTAAGTCTTTCCTCACCTTGCGCTGGTATCAAGTAGCCCTTCCTACCTTAGTTTTGGGGCATGGGCAGCAGCAAGAGGAGCTTGATCTGGCAGCTTGTACCGCGAAGGGTATTGAAGTTTGCCGGCGGGCAAGTGGCGGGACAGCCGTTTTGGTAGGGCCAGGAGATTTGATGTTGGATGTAGCTTTGCCCAAAGATCATCACCTTTACACCACCGATGTAACCGAATCTTATCGTTGGTTAGGGGAAGTTTGGGTTACAACTTTACGGGAGCTTGGGTTAAAGGATGCAAAGCTTATTTCAGTTGCAGAAGCCCGCGCTGATGCTCAAACTTTGCCCCCTTTGCTCAAAAGGGTCTGTTTTGCGGGCCTTTCCCCTTATGAAGTAGGGGTAGGGGAACAGAAGGTCATCGGTTTAGCCCAAGTAAGGAAACGCTATGGGTGCTTATTGCAAGCGGGGCTTTCACTTCTGCGCTGGGAGCCGCAGCAGATCGTTGACCTTCTGAATATCTCAGCAACTGAAAAGAGGGAAGCGGGGGAAGCTTTGGCTAAAAGGGTTGCGGGGTTAGGCGATCTGCTCCCGACCTTCACCGAGGTTGAACCCACAGCCAGCGCGGTTATGCAGGTCTTTACAAGGCAGCTGGTGGCGAAGCTCTCCCCTTCTTGAAAACCTTTCCCTCGCTCTAAATATGGCGACCTTTGCGGCCTAGGCCGCAAAGGTCGCCTAGCCACCTCGCAATCCACCCTATCCTTTGCTATAATCATAAACAGAAAAAATTTCTTTTAACGCGAAAGTATTATCCCAATGAAAGTACAAATCAAAAATCTCGGCCCGCTAAAGCAGGCTGAGTTCACACTTGGTGATTTAACCATCATTTGTGGGTTGAATAACACAGGTAAAACGTATGCAACTTATGCTCTCTTTGGTTTTCTCTCGCTTCGGAATCAAGTCTTTACTATCCCTATTAAAGAAGAAGAATTGGATCATCTGTTTGCTGAAGGAACAACTCGGCTTGATTTAACCACTTACATTGCACAAGCCGAGCATATCTTGCAAGAAGGTTGCCTAAAATATACAGAACAACTACCCACAGTCTTTGCTGCATCTTCTAAACGCTTTGAACAAACTAAATTTCAGATTCAGCTAAATTCAAACGAGATCCACCTGTTAGATCATTATGAACAGAGTATTAGTTCGGGGTCCGCCGAATTATTTTCAATCACTAAAGGGAAAGGAAGTACCGAATTAGTTGTTACGCTACTTGGAGAAAAAAGCAAGATAGGAATTCCTAAAGAAGTGGTTGGGCAGTTTATTAGTGATGCCCTCAAAGAAATCCTTTTTAGACCACTTTTCCCCAATCCTTTCATCGTTAGTGCCGAACGAACCGGAGCCGTCATTTTTCGTAAAGAATTAAACTTCGCTCGGAATCGGCTGTTAGAAGAGATTAGCAAGGCGGATAAAAAGGTTGATCCCATAAGATTTCTGTTCAAAGTTTACCAGGATTATGCTTTGCCAGTGAAAATAAATGTAGATTTTACACGGGAACTGGAGGCCCTTGCCAAAAGGAGCAGTTTTATTGCTGAAAAGCATCCCGATCTTTTGAGGGATTTTGCCGATATAATCGGGGGCGAATACACGGTCACCGAGAATGATGAACTTTACTATCTGCCTAAAAGTAAGCGCGGTGTCAAACTTTCAATGGATGAGTCATCCAGTGCAGTCCGCTCGCTTCTTGATATTGGTTTTTATCTTAGGCATGTGGTTCAACAGGATGATTTGCTGATGGTAGATGAACCAGAACTGAATCTCCACCCTGAAAATCAACGGCGTGTAGCACGGCTCTTTGCTCGTTTAATCAACATTGGAATCAAGGTTTTTATCACTACCCATAGTGATTATATCATCAAAGAGTTAAACACACTGATTATGCTTAATAATGATAAACCTCATTTGAGACAAATTGCTGAAAAAGAAGGTTATAAACAAGAAGAATTACTTTCTGTCGATAAAATTAAAGTCTATATCGCTGAGGATGCGCCAGTGAAGTTAGACGGTATGCAGCGAAAAACTCGTTGCTCAACTCTTACGCCAGCCGACATCGACCCACAACTAGGGATAGAAGCGCGAAGTTTCGATGTAACGATTGACACAATGAATCGGATCCAAGAGGAGATTATTTGGGGAGAGAAATAAGAATGTCTATGTCTGACATTGTAATCTTGCATGAAATGATCAAAGAAGAAGCTAAAGTAGCGCTGGAAAATGATAATGGCAAATTTTTTGTTGTTCTTGAAGAGCCTCAGCAGCCAGATTGTTCAGTAAGGATTCATAATATGCCCGCTTTAGATGAAGTTATCGTCATCAAAGCGGATGCTTTCAAAGCACCTAATACGATCTTTACTGGCACAAAAAGTGAGTGTAAACGTGCTGATTTTGTTATTGTAGCCGATACTGGAAATAAAAAGATTATTCTATGTATTGAAATGAAGATAAATAAAGGTGAAAAGATTATTGAGCAACTCAAGGGAGCGCAATGCTTTGTTGCCTATTGTCGAGAAATTGGGCGACTATTTTGGAAAGAACAACATTTTTTAGAAGGCTATAAATATCGCTTCATTAGTATTTGCCAAATCAATATTCCCAAGAAAAGGACTCGCCCACAAGAATTGTCTGGCTTTGGCGATAGCCCAGAACAAATGCTGAAAATTACATCGCCTAACTACATTCAGTTCAATCAGCTTGCAGGAACAGGAAAATAATAGATTTAGATAAACCCCCCAGCTTCTCAAAAGCCAGGGGGCTTACTTTTCTCACAGGAAAGTTTTGGCAAAAACCGTTAGGCTTTGATGCTCTGGCGGGTATCCTTCACGATCCAAGCCGCGATTTGCCCTACAGCGGCGGCCACTGTACCAATTGAAAAGGCCGAAGCCACGGTAGCCTTACCCCAATCAATGCT
>DCSM01000039.1:3535-8030 GCA_002325605.1 Chloroflexaceae bacterium UBA1466 | reverse complement strand
AGCTCTCCCGCTTTGTAGCCCCTTGCCTCGAAGCCCAATGTAGTTCCAGGGGTGCTAATCTCTGGGTAAACCCGTCCCCCAAGGTTGACAGTAGCATCAGGGGTCTGGCAGCCCTCTTTGTTGCCTTCGGGCAGGGGATTGGGGGGCGGATCGTTAGCTGGGCGCGGCATAACCTGTTGGCAAGGAGCCAAAGCTCGCCCTAAGAGACCGAGGCTTGTCCCCTTAGGCTGAGTTTCAAAGCGGGCCCGCTCAAAGTATTGAACTGTACGCTGTTTACCGTCGGGGAAAAGCTCATTGAACTCTTCGCTCAAAGGGTAGCCAAAGAGGATTTGCCCATTCTTAGTTTCCCAGAAGGCTTTGAAAGCCCCTCGAATGGTGTGGCCCGTCTCAGGAAAATACCTAAGAGCATTACTTACGACAGCTGGCTCCTCTATTCTTGGGAAACTAATCCCTTGCACTTTGAGGAAATCAGCACCGACCATCCCTAGATCGATGACAAACTCACTCCCGACAGTCCGTAACTCGAATCTGGCTCGCTCAAAGTACTGGATGACTTTGCCATCCTGATTACGGATGTATTCCTCAGTGATTGGATAGCCGAAAGTGCCTAAGCCGCCATTTTGCTCCCAGAAGAGCCGAAACGCCCCACGAAGATAGTGCCCTGTTTGGGGATAATAACTCACGACAGTCTGGGCCTGAGAGGGTATTCCTCCACTGGCCACCACCAGGGCGCTTAAAAGCCAACCGACCAGAAACTTGAGCCAACCGTGTTGCTTGCTTTGCATCTTTAATTTCTCCATAGCTTTGATAGCATTCTAACCGCACTTGAATTGTACCAAAAATCTTTGGATTTTGGAAAGAAGGAATTGTGCTTTGTGCTATAATAGCCTAAGTTTAGCGGAAAGGATTAGAATGCCCATTCCAATAATTACTGATTGGGAAGTTGCTCAGGCGACTCTTTTGCGTCGTCATGCCTTAGACGAGATGAGCATTCCCCAAAGTTTGCAGGAAGGGATTACGGCTCGCTTTGGTGAAAAGCTCACGCCGGCCCAGGCTGTCGAAAAGATTATCACGGCGGTGCGGAGCCAAGGCGATGCAGCTTTACGCGAGTGGACTACAAAGCTCGACGATGTCGACCTCACGCAGTTTGAAATCCCGCAAGAACGCTTATTAGAAGTAACAGCGGCGCTTGAACCTGCATTTGTTGCAGCTTTAGAGCAAATGGCTCATGAATTAGAGCAATTTCATAAGCATCAAGCTCGCAATTCTTGGGTAGATGTGAGTGCTGAAGGGTCATTAGGCCAATTAGTTGTGCCGCTTCAGCGAGTAGGGATTTATGTTCCAGGGGGTGCTGCGCCCTTGCCTTCGTCGTTATTGCATGCTGCTATTCCGGCCAAAGTAGCAGGTGTGAAGGAAATAATCGTTTGTTCTCCACCGCAGCACGGTAAAACAGAGCCTGCCGAAATCGTTTTGGCAGCGGCGGCGATTGCGGGGGTGGAGCGAGTCTTTGCGCTGGGCGGGGCCCAAGCGATTGCGGCGATGGCTTTTGGCACAGAAAGCATCCCCAAAGTAGATAAGATAGTCGGGCCTGGGAATTTGTTTGTAGTCTTAGCGAAAAAAGCAGTCTTTGGAACGGTTGGCATTGAAAGTCTCCCTGGGCCAACTGAAACCTTAGTGATTGCCGACGAAAACGCTAATCCGCGTTATGTTGCAGCAGATTTGTTAGCGCAAGCGGAGCATGTCTTAGCCAGCGCGATCTTACTGACTCCTTCGCCTGAATTGGCCAAGAAGGTTCAAGCTGAAGTGGCCCAGCAATTAGCTGCTTTACCCCAGCCCAATGCGCGAGATGCGGCAGAAGCCTTAGCGCAGCGCAGTGGTATTGTGCTTGTGCCCGACCTTGCAACAGCTTTTACCTTAGCGAATGAATATGCGCCAGAGCATTTGTGCCTTCTCATCGCGCAGCCGTGGGATTATGTGGGGCAAGTGCAAAATGCGGGGGGGATTTTCTTAGGCGAGCAATCTTTTGAGGTTTTAGGCGATTATGTTGCGGGCCCTTCGCATATTATGCCCACAAACGGCACGGCGCGATATGCTTCGCCCGTCAATGTAGATGATTTTCGCAAAGTGATCTCTTTAGTAGGCTTGAACGCAGCGGGCTTAAAGCGGATTGGCCCAGCGGCCATGCGGTTGGCCACAGAGGAAGGTTTGTTTGCCCATGCTGCTGCGGTACGTTTGCGGCTGGAGGAAAAGAGTTAATTTAGCGAATTATCGCTGAATTTGCGGGTTAAGTGGTGATTTAAGCATTCAAGATCAAACAAGGATGGGTTTTTGTGTCTAGTAATTTTCTTGTCAACTTTGTCTATCTTCTCTTTGAAGTCCTTTCCTTTGCCATTTTAGCGCGAGTAGTGCTTTCGTGGCTTGACCAGACAGGAAGTTGGCGGATTTCAGAAATTGTCCATGAGATCACAGAACCAATTTTGGGCCCGATTCGCAACATTTTGCCAACTGTAGGCATGTTTGACTTCTCGCCGATTGTAGCGATCTTACTGCTAAATGCGCTTGGCAGATTGCTGCTGCAAATCCTCCAGTGAAGAAGCAGGTTGTAGAAAGCACCCCCTTTTTACAGGGGGTTGTTTTTTTTGCTGGAGTCAGCACACTGGCTTTTGAAACAGTTTTGCCTCGGCTTCTGGCTCCCTTTTTTGGCACAGCGCAACCAATTTGGGCGATTGTCATCGGCACAACGCTCATCTTTCTGGCGACAGGCTACTGGCTTGGTGGGCAAATCGCAGACCGCTGGCCCAGCCCGCGTTTCATCTATCTGCTACTTACGGGTGCAGGATTACTCGCAGGTTTCATTCCTCTCCTGGCGCAACCAATTTTGCATTTTGCCCAGCAAGCGCTTTTAGATTTTGCCGCAGGAAATTTGTTGGCTGCCCTTGGGGGAATTTTACTCCTTTTTGCGCTCCCGATCACTTTGGTCGCGGCGGTTAGCCCCTTCGCCGTGCGGCTGCAAATGCACCGCGAAGCAGGTGGAATCGCGGCGGCGGGCAGAGCCGCAGGCTCAATTTCGGCCATTTCTACGCTGGGTTCAATTATGGGCGCGTTTCTGCCAACTTTCTACTTAATTCCTACTTTTGGAACCCGAAACACAATTTATCTTTTGGCGAGTCTCTTGCTTCTGCTGGGCATAAGCGGCCTGCGTGATTGGCGCTCTAAGCTGTTGCTCTTGCTGATAGGAATCTTGCCAATCTATGCGCTGACCTGTAAAAGTGGTTTTTTCTGTCCAACCAAAGAGCTTAAAAGCGCAGCTTGTCAAGATTGTCTCGTTTTAGCTGAAACAGAATCGGCTTATAACTATATTCAAGTTGTTTCGCAAAAAGTTGCGCCTGATGAAACTTATATTTATCTCATTTTGAATGAAGGATTTGCGCTTCATTCAATATCTTCGCTTAAATATCGCCAGACGCATGACCCAAAAGATACGCTTACGGGCGGCGGGCCATGGGATTATTTCGCTGTCGCGCCCTATTTTTATCCGCAGCGCGACCCCCAAACGGTCAAAAGTTTGGCGTTACTTGGCGCGGCGGCGGGCACAATTCCTAAGCAGTTTTTGGCGCTTTACGGTTCCCAAATGAAGATTGATGCGGTTGAAATAGATGCCAAAATTGTTGAATTGGGCAAAACTTATTTTGACCTTGCGGCTGATGATGCGCGCTATCCCAATTATAAGGTTTATGCAGAAGATGCACGAGCTTGGCTCCAGAAGACTAGCACAAAGTATGATCTGATAGGCTTGGATGCTTATCAACAGCCTTACATTCCTTTTCACTTGGCAACCGTCGAGTTTTTTCAAGCGGTCAAAGCGCAGCTGAATGCGGCAGGCGTGGTGGCGGTCAATGCGGCGCGCCCGCCCAGTGGCGATGAGCGGTTGGTTACGGCTTTGGCTACGACCATGCGGGCCGTTTTTCCGCAAGTCTTTATCATCGAAACGCGCCAAAGAGAAATTGCTTCAAACGTAATTTTGGTCGGTGTAAAGCAGCCTGTCGGTGATGGAATTGCAAATTTTCAAGCGAATACAGCGCAAATGCAAAATCCAACTTTGCGGCTAATAATGAATTGGGCGATCAACGAAGGTTCATTCCCGCTGCGGGAGTTTTTGCCGAGCCAGAGTCAAGTTGCGCCCTTCACCGATGACCACGCACCTGTCGAGAGTCTCATTGATCTGTTGCTTTTGCACGAAGCACAATCTTTGAACACGCCTAAAAAATAGGCTTTTGCAGTTTGAAAGCTGCAAAAGCCTCATGCCTCCTTAAATCCCCTATTCTGCCTTAATCTTCAGCTTCGATTCCCAACTCCCGCAACTTTGCGGCCAAGCGCTCGGCCCGCTCATCGGCTGCATTGGCTCGCTGGGTTTCGGCATTGGCCCGCTCATCGGCGACATTAGCGCGTTGGGCTTCAACGTTAGCCCGCTGGGCTTCCGCATTGGCCCGCTCGG
>DCSM01000039.1:0-3451 GCA_002325605.1 Chloroflexaceae bacterium UBA1466 | reverse complement strand
CGGCTTCCGCATTGGCCCGCTCGTGACCTGTCAGCAATAAGTTACCCTGGTTATCCCACCACCGCAGCCACGGCAAGAACGTTTCGAGAAAAGAGCCATCCCAGATGCCTAGTTCGACTTCAAGCGAGTTAATGGGGTAATGGCCCCGCGCATTGGGCTGGAGCTTGAGAAAGCGCTCTTTGACCAATTTGTAGACTTCCACCCGCCCTAGCTTAACTTCGTAGATTGCATAGTATTGGGGACGGATGATCCTTTCGTAGACCCAAAACTTGCCCTTTTCTGGAGTCTGACTCCGCTCTTCTCTTCCATCCCCTGAGACAAACTCAATTACAATAAAAGGTGAGACTTGCTCTTTCCACAGGACATAGGAACGCCGATAATCACCATTTAAGAGCGGAGGAACATTGGGCACATAGTACCAATCGGGGGAGATTGCGCCCTTCACAGGATTATCCGTTAGCGCCTCCGTGAGATTCCAATAGATTCCGCTATCTTGCCCAATGCAAAATTGCCCATCAGGATGAATCTTAGCCAAGACGGGCAGAATTGCATCAGTCAATAAGACGCTCTGGGGATGCTCTTGAAAGTTCTTCACAAATTCTCCATCGGATTCAGGTAGCTGGGTATGGTCAGGCAAGCACGCCACCAGGATTTCTGGGGGGGCAAGCGCAACTTCAATCGTTGCCATAGCATTCAATCCTTTCCACAAGTACGACAGCCGCAATTGACTTTTATTGCCCTTAAATTGGCTCTAAGACCATAATTGGTTGGCCATATTCGACAGATTGCCCATTCTTCACAAAGATATGAACGACTTTCCCCGCGATCTCACTTTCGATTTCATTCATAATCTTCATTGCCTCAATGATTCCCACCGTATCGCCCGGTGCAATCTCATCTTCAAGCTGGGCAAAGGGCGGGTCTTTGGGCGAAGGCGAATTATAATACGTGCCGACCATCGGCGAAGTGATAATATGCCCCTTTGGAAAGGCCATTTCGGGCGCAACCGTATGGGTTGGAGCGGTTGTGATCGGTGGGATGTGCGGGGTTGAACCCAGCGGAGCCAGGGTCGCGGCACTCAACGCCAGCGGCGTGACTTCGGGCAGCGCCGCCGCCCGCGAGGGTAAGGTTCCCCGTTTGATGTGGAGCTTGGCTCCCTCGCGCTCCACCAAAAGCTCCGTCACATCCGTCTGCCCCAAAAAGACCACCAGCTCCCGCACCGCCGCCAAGCCAAAATCACTGTTCGGCTCTTTACTTTCCAACATTTTTCAGTCTTCTTTCATGCAATAAAATTAGCCTGCTGCTCATTTTAGCACAGGTCAGTTCCGCCAAGCCGCCTTCTAGCGCAAAATTGTTTGCTAGGCTTTTCGTCCTGTTTTTCTGCCGCCCCTGGAAATCAAGCCTTTCTACACGCTATAATTCATTTTTACTGAAAATAAATCATTGACAAACAACATAAGAATATGGTACTATAAACTTATGGTACTTTCTGTTTTTTGCTTCCTTTTTTTACACCTTGGGCAAAAAAGTCCCTCAGTTTGAGGGTGAAGTTCGCTGGAATCTTTTTGAAAACACCGTTAGCTAATCCGCAAAGCTACCAAAAGGGGGTTTCAAATGCCTTCCCAAACTATCCGCTCTTATCACCCCGCCGCCGCGCTTCGTTTGGCGCATTGGCTCCTGCTCGTTGGTTTTATTCTTAGCTATTGTGGGCTGCTACCAGCTACCCCAGTGCCAGTCGCGGAGGCGCAGATGGCGAGTTTTCCTATTACTGAATCTTTTCAAAACTCAACTGCACTTGACTGGATATTCAAGCGTCAATACTTAGCTACAAATATTAAGACAGTAAGTGAACTCCTTACTTCTGATCCTTTGGCTGGAGTTGGTGATAAACCAGGTGAAGGATGGTTACGCTTGACTGACACTAAAACTGCAACCCCTTATTCTAAGACACAAAAAGGCTACGCTATCTACAACAAGGCATACCCTGCAACAGATGGCATTGTTGTCAAGTTCAAGTATGCAGCTTGGGGTGGTACTGGTACTAATAACCCTTCAATAGGTGATATTGGCGGAGATGGTTTTACCTTTTTTCTCTTGGATGGAAGTGTGGAAAATCCTGGAATAGGTTCCCCCGGAGGGGCTTTGGGCTATCATTCAGACCCTAGCAAAGTCTCCCCCAATCTGGTTCCTGGTGTGACAAAAGCCTATGTTGGTATTGGTTTTGATGAGATTGGAAACTTCTCCTTGAATAAAGCTAACGATTCAATAACCCCCGATGCACCAGGAACAGCAAAAGCTAATTCGGTAGTTATTCGCGGTGCTGGTAATGGAAGCTGTATGGCTAGTACAGCGTGTCCTTCAGAACCCTACTATTACAGATACCTAAAAGGTGTTTGGCTCAATACTATCAGTGGAAGTTCTACCGTTCAAACAAATTTTGCAAAGTGGTCGGGTACACCTTCCACTTGTACGAGTACCGTTAGTCCTCCTAATTACTGCGACGACGATTCTGGCAGAGAACTTGCAAGAGCTACGGCACGCGATGTAGAGATTAGTATCATCAACGAAAAGATTACCGTAAAAATAGATTTTAAGGGCACTATTGGTCTGAAAACAATTATTGATAAATTCGACCTGAAAACCGCTCCAAATCAAAATGTTCTAGGTGGCTTACCTTCTACCTTCAAAATGGGCTTCTCGGCTGCTACCCAAGGTGCAACTAACATCCACGAAATCCGTGGAGTTACGGTCTACAAACCTGCCAATTTGAGCATCAAGAAAACTAGCGATAAAATGGAAGTTTCTCCTGGAGAGGCTCTTAAATACACCATTGAAATAAATAATGATGACACAAATGCCATTGATGGTCTAGTCATTAACGACCCCGTACCAGCCAGCTTGACAAATGTAACCTGGACATGTAGCGCGACTGATGATCCAGCATATCCTGGGACAAGCTGTGGAACATCAAACGGAACAGGGAACACTGTTAGTCTAAATGCCAAGGTCGCAAAGAAGGGCAAAATCACAATTGTTGTCGATGGTACAGTATCTTCAGCCCCGACAGTTTCTATGGACAATACGGCCAGCTTTGTTCTTCCTACAGGGTATGTCAATTTAGATAATGCCATGAGTGCTTCAGTTTCGCCTGCCCCGACTATCAAAGCAACACCGCCTAAAATCATTGAGCAGCCTAAAGATCAGTTGATTAACTCTGGGGAAACTGCAACCTTGAACGTTGTCGCAATGGGTTATCCTGCGCCGACCTATCAATGGTATAAAGTTAATCCTGATGGTTCAAGAACTCCTGTCTCTGGGGCGACTTCAGCAACGCTGAGTACAACCGAAGCAGGAAAGTATCAGGTTGATGTGACAGGGTCTGGAACTACAATACAAAGTGTTGTAGCAGAGGTCAAGATACATCAATTCCCCACCATCACCACCGCCCCAA
>DCSM01000041.1:28490-29027 GCA_002325605.1 Chloroflexaceae bacterium UBA1466 | reverse complement strand
AAACTTATCGGCAGATGGGGAAGCATGAAGAGTCACTGGCAGACTTCACCCGTGCGATTGAGTTAAAGCCTGAAAATGATTGGTCATACTATCTACGGGCCCTCACCTTCCAGTCCCTTGGTCAAACCGAAAAGGTAGCAGAAGACCTTGCTAAGGCTATTGAGCTTGGTCAAAAAGGTTACGAGAGCAATCCCACAGATTGGCGAAATGGGTTCAATTTAGCGATCTATCATCTCGCAGCAGGAGATTTTGTAGCAGCAACAAAGCTTTATCACGAAGGTTTAGCTGGTGGGGCTTCGCAAGGGAATTTGCACGAGGCCATCCAAGACCTTGACCAATTCTTAGGGGTTTTCCCCAATCACGCGGAAGGGCTGGCGCTAAAGGCGGAGTTGGAAGGGGCGCTAAAGTAGGCCAGGCATCCTGCCTGGCCCGCAGGCAAGATGCCCGCGCTACGGTCTGGCCCGCAGTGCAAAGGGAACGCTGGTGGAGGACAGGCATCCTGCCTGTCCCGCAGGCTAGAAGCCTGCGCTACGGTCT
>DCSM01000041.1:0-28439 GCA_002325605.1 Chloroflexaceae bacterium UBA1466 | reverse complement strand
CCCGCAGGCTGGGGAAGTAGATTAGCCAAGGGCTGGGTTTTAGATATAAAGGAGAAATTGCGATGACTTCTTCACCATGCACAATTGAAGGATTGTACCAAAACTATATCAAGCAGCTATCGGCTCCTGAACAATTACGCCTAATCGCTTTGATTAGTCAACAATTAGCTTTAGACCCGAAACCTTCAAAACAGCGGAGTTTATTGGAATTAGCAGGTTTAGGCGCGGAGCTATGGGAAGGTATAGATGCCCAAGAATATGTAGCTACGTTACGGGCTGAATGGGAGCAACGTCTGTGAAGCAAATTGAGCAGGCTTTAGCGGGAATAGTGAAGATTAGCACTGGTGGAGGACAGGCATCCTGCCTGTCCCGCAGGCTAGAAGCCTGCGCTACGGTCTAAGCCTGCGATAAGGAAGTTTTCTCCAAAGGAACGGTTCTGATCTTTAGCAAAGGACAAAAAAGCATGCCAGAAATACTTGAAGCGGCGGCCTTGTTGCCCCAGGCCCAAGCCATTGTGAGCGATTTGCTTCAACGGTTAGGGGTCATGGTGCAGCAGGCGCAGGAGCGGCAGGGGCAACTCAAGGTTGACCTCCGCAAAGCGGAGCGGGTTTTGGAGGAAGCGAAAATCCAAACCCAATTTGCGCTCCAGCAGGCTTCGCCCCACGTGCAAAGTTTTGGGGAACGGGAGCAGGCGTTGCGGCTGGCGCGGAATGTGCTGGCGCAGGAAAGTGTGGGGTTGGAACATGCCCTCAAGCAACTTGACCAATTAGTGCGCCAGATCGATATGAGCAGCGCCAGCTTGGGCGGGCCGAGCGCCGAGGAAGAAGCGGCTGACCCGTGGGTCTTGGCCTTGCGCTCGCAGGTGATTCTGGGGCGCGAGGAGGAGCGGGTGCGCTTGGCCCGCGAGGTGCATGATGGGCCGGCCCAGGTTTTAGCCAATACGTTGATGGGGCTTTCGCAAAGCCGTTCGTTGCTCCAGGAGCAGCGCTTAGACCGCTTGCAACTGAATTTGGATCGCTTGTGCGATGTTACCCGCGAAGGGCTGCAAGAGATTCGCCAATTTATTGCCGATTTGCGCCCAGGGAAGCTGGCCGACCAGGGGTTAGTGCCGGCGCTCCACGATTACATTCAACGCTATAGCACGGCTTACGGGACTCGCGTGAAGTTTGAGCCAGACCCGCTGCCCCGTTTGCCCACCGAAGTTGAGATTGTGCTTTACCGCATCGTCCAGGAAGCGCTGCAAAATGCCCATAAACACGCTCGCGGCGCAGCGATTCAAGTCAATTTGGGGTGGCGCAAAGAGACCTTGCAGTTGAGCATCCGCGACGATGGGCCAGGGTTCAACCCCCGCGAAGTGGCGCGGCGGGCGGGGCGCGAGAGTTGGGGGTTGACCAGTATGCGGGAGCGGGCGGAGTTGGTGGGCGCTAAATTTGTGGTAACTTCGCGCCAGGGCCACGGAACAGAAGTTTTGGTAACGCTATCCTTACGCAAATAGAAATGGAGTTGGTATGGGGCCTAAAACCAAGATTCGGATTTTGATTATTGATGATCATCCGCTTTTTCGGCAAGGGGTGCGCTGGAGTTTAGAGGAAGAAGTGGATATGGAAGTGATTGGGGAAGCGGGGAATGGGCGCGAAGCGATTAAACTAACCGATAAGTTTCTCCCCGATGTGATTCTGTTAGATATTAACCTGCCAGGTCTGAATGGTTTAGAAGTTGCGCGAGTCATCAAACGCCATTATCCCCATATCAATCTCATTGTTTTAAGCGTCTATGAAGATGACGACCAACTTTTTCAAGCGATTAAAGTTGGGGCTTCGGCCTATTCCTCCAAAGATGTCCAGCCCAGCGAGCTTATTCGCACGATTCGGGAAGTAGCCAGTGGGCATTACCTGATCAACGAGCGAGTGCTGGCCAAGCCGCATGTGGCGACTCGCGTGTTACACCAATTTCGGGAATTAGCGGCCAGCGAAGATGATCAAGAAAACACGCTTTTTGCGCCGCTGACCAGCCGTGAAATTGAGATTTTAGATTGTATTGCACGAGGTTTGGCGAATAAAGAGATTGCCAATGAACTCAGCATTAGTAGCCAAACGGTCAAAAACCACATCACCTCGATTTTACGCAAATTGCAGGTCAATGATCGCACGATGGCCGTGATGTATGCGATTCAGAAAGGCTGGATCAAGATGGGCTATGAGCATACGAGCGAAGAACTGGGCGAGCAACCTGAAGCGGACAAAGGCACATGAAACGGGTGCAAGCTTCGGGGCGGAGTTTCAGAAGCAGGAAAGCGGGGCCAAGGCCAAATAGGCTCCAGGAGATTTTCAAATGGGGTTTGGGGCTGATTTTTCTGGCTTTTATTCTCAGTTTGCAACAGATTAAGCTGTTTAACTGGCGAATTCTGTTGATTCTAGGGGTTTGTCTTAGCTCATTATTCTTGCTTCGCTTCATTTTCACGCGAGTTGCGAAGGAGCGCAGGCAAATAAAACAACGTTTGCGCTCTGTTTGGGCGACGCAGCAGAGTCCTGAAGATTTTGAAATCTTTACCAAAATGCTTTTAGAAGCAAGCGGCTGGAAAGATGTCATTCGAGTCGGTGGCGGAGGCGATCAAGGAGTAGATTTGCGGGGCGTTTATCGAGGCCAACGCTGTATTGTGCAATGTAAACGCTATAAAGATCAGGTTCCACCGAGCAAAGTGCGGGAATTAGTTGGAACCCTGCATATCCAAAAAGCCAAACGGGCCTTCTTAATTACCACAAGTCGCTTTACACCCCAAGGTTATACAGAAGCGCAAGGGCATCCAATTGAACTTTGGGATGGTACAAAACTTACTGCAAAGCGACGTGAAGCTGAAGAGGCCCGTCAAAAGCTGCTTTTTTTGCGATTAGTCTTAGCTTCTTGCATTTTGGTGAATCTGCTAACCGTGCTAATCGTGCTAAAACTTCCTTAGTCAATAGTGGTGAAGCTAAGATCCAGGAGGCCAAAGGCTTTAGCCTTTGGGGGCCAAGGGCTAAAGTCAGCGGATTCCAGTTCCCAAAAGAACCCATAGAGGACGACCCAAGTTTTTATGGCAAAAGGGGCAAGACATCTTTGCTCATAACGGTGTGGGGTGTGCCATAATTATAGATCATGGCGAGGCGGCCTTCGCGGTCTAAAAGATAGGTCGCGGCACTATGGTCGACGAGATAAGCGGCGCTTGTCCCTTCCACGACTTGCTTCTTGAAATAAATCCCATAATCGGCCCCAATGCGCCGAATAGTTTGTTCATCGCCCGTGAGACCAATGAAATCTTTGTCAAATGCGGTGAGATAGCGGGCAATAACTTGCGTTGTATCTCGTTCGCCATCTACGCTAATGAAAAGAAACCCAACTTCTTTTCCTTTTTCGCCCAGATCGCGCTTGACTCGCACCATTTCGGCCAAAGTGGTTGGGCAGACATCGGGGCAAAAAGTGTAGCCAAAATAGACTAAAACAGGTTTGCCACGCAATTCACTCAATTTGAAAGGTTTATTTTCTTGATTCTGGAGCGTGAAATCAGCTACGGCGCGAGGCGGATTGATTGGCGTACCTTTGGTTGGAACAGGCATCCCTTGCGAACGAATTTCGCCACTGGTAGAGGGGGAAGCATTATTTTTAGCTCCGCAACCAATGATTAAAAGCATTAAGAAGCAGCTAAGAAGCCAAACTTTGTTCAAAGTCTGCTTAAATCTTGATTGGTCCAAAAGATCACTCTCCTAAAGTCAGCAGATAAGCGACTAAATCTTCAAGTTGTGGTTCAGTGAGAAGATCACCATAGTTTTGGGGCATAATTCCCGCCTGATAACCCTCCACCACAAAGGTGTTAGGTTCAAGCAGCGCCTCGCGTAAATAAGTTTTGGCGCTCATGCCAGGCTTGCGCGTGCCCGCTTCTTTGGCCAAGTTGCTCAAATTAGGCCCCACAATTGGCTCATCACCTGGGTTGAGAACATGACAAACACTACAAGTTGGAGCGCCAACTAACTGGAGCGTCGCATTAAAAAGTTTTTCGCCCGCTGGGGCCTGGCCAAGTGGTGGAGTTGCTACTGGAGTTGCAGCAGTTGGGCTTTTGGTGCAAGCGCCTAAAAAAAAGAGGAGGAGCAAAAGGGCTGGAAGTCTAACACTTAGGTGGTGCATTCCCTGTTTTTCTACAGACTGTGCGCCGGGCGGCGCTTCGCGCCGCCCGGCGCACAACCTCAATAAATCCCTACGGAATCGGTTCGTTGAGAACGGGGGCCCCTACCTGTAGCTCGCCGCTTTTCAAAGTCAGCGTGAGCGTTACGACATCGTTTTCCTTGAGGTCTTTTTTCAAGTTGAGCAGCATTATATGGAAACCACCTGGCTGAAGTTGAGCTTCTCCCTTGGCCGGGATTTCAATCTGGTCGACGGGGCGCATCTTCATAATTTCGCCTTCTCTAACCGTCGTGTGAAGTTCAGCCTTTTCGGCCACGTCGCTGCTGACGCTGGCCTTTAGCAAGGCATCGGGGACATCGCTGGCGTTCTCCAGCGTCATATAAGCGGCGCTGGTCTTGCCGCTCAGATTCCCCATTGTCATGTCCCCACTCATGGGCTGAGTTTCCGCCTGTCCTGGGATGCTGCCATTGCCTTCGCCCGTAACCGTGGCTACCCGCACCCACACATTCTTGGTGGCTATCGTTTTGGAACCCGCAGCGGGTGAGGGAGCCGCCCCCCCGCAAGCCGTCAAAAGAGCCACGCACAAGCCGACCATCAGAGTGTACCGAAACTGCATCTTTGGTTTGTCCTTTTCTGCGCTCCCCCGCTCTGCGAGGGGCATTGCCTGAAACACGGTTTATCAAAAACCTCTGCTGGCATTTTACTCCAATTTGGCCAGAAAGCCAAATAAGGTAAACTTGGCTTCTGCATAGTTTTAAGCTATAATAGGCAAAAGTTATGGGGGGCTATCCAGCCTGAGTCTTGAACCTACCATTTTAGGCGGGCAGCGAAGACTTCACCATATCTTTTAAAGTCGTCATTGTTTGGTTGCAGACAAAACAAGGATGTAATTCATGCGACCTGAAGAAGGTAGGAAACGAACCATCATTGAGGGTGTAGCGCCAGAGATCGACGGGGGGCGTTATCCAATTAAGCGCTCGGTCAATGAAAAAGTGGTCGTTAAGGCCGATATTTTTACCGACGGACACGATGCTATTTTTTGCAATTTGCTCTATCGCCACTTTCAGGATGAAGGCTGGAACGAAGTGCCGCTGGAGGCCCTGGGTAATGACCGCTGGCAAGGCAGCTTTACCGTAACCGATGCAGGGCGTTATCTCTATACGCTCCAGGCCGGAGTCGACCATTTCAAAACTTGGCAACTTGACCTCCGCAAACGGCTCAAAGCGGGGCAAAATGTTACCACTGATCTGCTGATTGGCGTAGAGTTGATCGAGGCCGCCGCGAAGCGGGCCGCCAGCACAACGAACAGTAAAGCGGCCAAGACCTTACGGAATCATGCTAACATTTTACGCCAGCAGGTCGATTCGGCTCCCGATGCAGCAGCCGATTTGGCCCTTGATCTCAATCTCTTAGACTTAGTTTCGCGCTATCCTGATTTGCAAATGGCCACGACCTATGCCAAAGAACTGGTCGTCGTCGTAGACCGCCAACGGGCCCGCTTTAGTGCTTGGTATGAGTTTTTTCCCCGCTCCTATGCAACTTTACCAGGGAAGCATGGGACGTTCAAGGATTGTCAACGCCATCTTTCCTACGTGGCCGCGATGGGCTTTGACATCCTCTATTTGCCCCCGATTCACCCCATTGGCCGGGCTTTTCGCAAAGGCCGCAACAATGCGGTTGTTTGTCAGTTTGATGATTGCGGCAGCCCCTGGGCTATTGGCGCAGAGGAAGGGGGGCACAAAGCCACGCACCCCGAACTTGGCACCTTGGAGGATTTTCGCCAACTAGTCACGCAGGCCAAAAAATATGGCATTGATGTGGCCCTCGACATCGCGCTCCAATGTTCGCCTGACCACCCTTATGTCAAAGACCATCCTGAGTGGTTTCGCCACCGCCCCGATGGTACGATCCAATATGCCGAAAATCCGCCCAAAAAGTATCAGGACATCTATCCGTTTGACTTTGAAACGGAAAATTGGCAGGAATTGTGGGAAGAGCTAAAAAGCATTTTCCTCTTTTGGATTGAGCATGGGGTGCAGGTTTTTCGGGTTGATAACCCGCACACCAAGCCTTTTGCCTTTTGGGAATGGTTGATCACCGAGGTTAAGCGCGAACATCCCGACATTATCTTTCTAGCCGAAGCCTTTACCCGCCCCAAAGTGATGTATAACCTCGCCAAATTAGGTTTCACTCAGTCTTACACCTATTTTGCCTGGCGAAATGATAAGCGCAGCCTCACGGAATACCTTACGGAACTAACTCAGAGCGAAGCCAAAGAGTTTTTTTGCCCCAACTTTTGGCCCAACACCCCAGACATCCTCAATGAATATCTCCAGCAAGGGGGTCGCCCCGCCTTTATGATTCGGCTCATTTTGGCCGCGACGTTGGGGGCTTCTTATGGCATTTATGGCCCCGCCTTCGAGTTGTGCCAGCGCGTGCCCCGCGAGGCTGGTTCGGAAGAATATCTCAACTCGGAAAAGTATGAAATCAAACATTGGGCAATTCATGACCCCACCAGCTTGAAAGACCTGATTGCCCAAATCAATTACATTCGCCGCGATAACCCAGCCTTACAAACGAATACGGGGTTGCGCTTTCATCGGGTAGAGAACAATTACGTTGAGAGTGATCATATCATTTGCTTTAGCAAGCAGACCGAAGACCTCTCAAACGTCATTTTAGTTGTGGTCAATCTTGATCCAGCCCATCGGCATACAGGTTGGCTAAATATTCCCCTGGAGGAACTTGGGGTCAAAACGACGGGAACCTTCCAAGTTCAAGACCTCTTGCAGAATACGACTTATCGGTGGAGTGGTTCATGGAACTATGTGGATTTGGAACCCAGTTCGAGCCCGGCCCACATCATTCGCTTGCGAAATCGCAATCATTCTGAGCAGGATTTCGAATATTATACGTAGCTTCAGTTCCTCCGATGAATCCCCGGCTTTAGCCGTGGCCCAACAGCTAAAGCGGTTATCTCCCAGCTAAAGCGGTTATCTCCGAGGGAAGAGAGCTGGGTTTCAGACTAGTAGATCTAGTTGGCTTTTTCAGGGGCGGTAGCGGCAAAATGAATTCAAAACGATAGGGCCGTGAGGCTCGCCAGAGACTTAAAACTGGTCATCTCGGTAGTGGCTATGGCCTGTGGCCTGTTCGGAAGCCCCGCTTTTAGGGTGATCGGACAGGTTGAAACAGGAATTTTGATGGTGAACACTTGTGAACACCTAGAAAGTAGCGGCATTGACGGTTTTATGCCGTCTAAATTATCATGAGCGATTCAAAACCTGAGCAAACATCCATTACCCCAGCTGGAAGCACGGCGGAGCCTTCGGCTATCACCTTGTTGAGTAGCGATGATCTCCACTTTTTCAATGAAGGAACCCACCTTCATCTCTATGAAAAACTCGGCTCGCAGCCTCTTGTAACGGAAGAAGGGGCTGGAACTTACTTCGCCGTTTGGGCCCCCGATGCGGAGTCCGTGGCCGTGATTGGCGATTTCAATGGCTGGGATAAACGTAAAAATCTGCTCCAGCCCAAGGGCAGTTCGGGAATTTGGGAAGGCTTTATCCTCGGAGTCGGGAAAGGCACGGTCTATAAATATTTTGTCGCTTCGCGCTACCATGGCTACCGCGAAGAAAAGGCGGACCCCTTTGCCTTTTACGCCGAAATCCCCCCCAAAAGTGCCTCGATTGTTTGGGATTTGGAATATTCCTGGGGCGACCAGAACTGGATGCGGGAACGTTACAAAGCCAATAGCCTTAAAGCCCCAATGTCCGTCTATGAAGTCCATATTGGATCATGGATGCGCGTGCCCGACGATAACCACCGCTCCCTTTCCTACCGGGAGTTGGCTCCCAAACTTACTGAATATGTCCAAAAACTCGGCTTCACCCACATCGAGTTTATGCCCATTATGGAACACCCCTTCGGTGGCTCTTGGGGCTATCAAACCACAGGTTACTTTGCGCCTACAAGTCGGTTTGGAACCCCCCAAGATTTTATGTACTTGATTGATTATCTCCACCAAAATGGGATCGGCGTAATCCTCGATTGGGTTCCTTCCCACTTTCCTTCGGACGCGCACGGCTTGGGCTTCTTTGATGGCACACATCTCTACGAACATTCCTCTTCCCAAAAAGGTTGGCATCCTGATTGGAATAGCTTTATTTTCAATTATGGGCGCAACGAAGTTCAGAGTTTCTTGCTCAGTGGCGCGATCTACTGGCTAGATAAATATCATATTGATGGTTTGCGCGTTGATGCCGTGGCCTCGATGCTTTATCTCGATTATTCGCGCAAAGATGGCGAATGGATTCCCAATCAATATGGCGGCAAGGAAAATATCGAAGCAATCTGGTTTCTGCGCCGCTTTAATGAGGAAATCTATCGTAAGTTTCCTGATACCCAAACGATTGCCGAGGAATCTACTGACTGGCCGATGGTTTCGCGGCCAACCTACGTTGGCGGGCTGGGCTTTGGCATGAAATGGGATATGGGCTGGATGCACGATACGCTGATCTATTTTACGAAAGACCCCGTCTATCGCAAATATCTGCATAATCAGCTTACTTTCCGCATGCTTTACGCCTTCACGGAAAACTTTGCGCTGCCGCTGTCCCACGATGAGGTCGTGCATGGCAAAGGCTCGCTTTTGAGCAAAATGCCTGGCGATCTGTGGCAAAAGTTTGCCAATCTGCGGGCCCTTTTTGGCTACATGTATGCCCAACCAGGCAAGAAATTGCTCTTTATGGGCGGCGAAATTGGGCAATGGCGAGAATGGCATAACGAGGAAAGTCTCGATTGGCACTTGTTGCAGTTTGCGCCGCATGCGGGTTTGCAGCGCTGGGTGGCCGATCTAAATCACGCTTATCGCCGCGAAATTGCCCTTCATGAACTTGACAATGACCCCAAAGGTTTTGAATGGGTTGATTGTAGCGACTGGGAGCAGAGCATTGTCAGCTTGATTCGCAAAGCCAATACGACCAACCAAGTCATTTTGGTGGCCTGCAATTTCACGCCTGTGCCGCGCATGGGCTACCGCGTGGGCGTGCCTTATGGCGGCTACTGGAGCGAAATTCTCAACAGCGATTCGGTGAACTACGAAGGCAGTGGCCTAGGCAACCTTGGCGGGATGCAAGCCGAAGAGCTTCCGTTCCATGGCCGACCATTTTCGCTGAATATCACGGTTCCCCCGCTGGGAGTCGTCTTTTTTCGTGGCGAAAACCCACCTCCCAAGGACGTTTAGCATCAATATGCTTGGGTCTAAACTAGCTTCACACGCATGCCCAAGCTAAAGTTTATGTTTCAAATCCCAGACCGTTGAAAAAGGATCGGAATTAGGGGGAACCAATGCAACAGACCATTCAATCTTTGCTTACGCAGCCTTTGCTCGGCGCGAATTACTTAGGAAATGGGCAAACGGCTTTTCTGGTTTGGGCTCCAGCGGCCAAGCAGGTTGAGGTTTGTCTGCTTGGTTCCCCCACCTCGCGCATTGTTCCGCTAAAACCCCACGAGCGGGGCTATTTTTATGCTCTTTTGGCCGATGTCGCGCCAGGAAGTCGCTATCTCTATCGTTTGGATGGCCAAAAAGAACGGCCTGACCCTGCTTCGCGGTTTCAACCTGATGGTGTGCATCAGGCTTCGCAAGTTATTGACCCGCAATTTGCTTGGAATGATGCTTTCTGGGCTGGTCTAGCGCTTCAAAACTACATTATCTATGAGCTTCACGTTGGGACATTTACCGCCGAAGGCACTTTTGAAGCGATTATCCCCCACCTAAAAGCCTTAAAAGACTTAGGAATTACGGCTCTTGAGCTTATGCCCGTGGCCCAATTTCCTGGCTCGCGCAATTGGGGCTACGATGGAGTCTACCCCTCCGCGGTCCAAAATTCCTACGGGGGCCCTGAAGGTTTGAAACGTTTAGTGGCTGCTTGTCATCAAGAAGGTCTTGCAGTAGTGCTGGACGTGGTTTACAATCATCTTGGGCCGGAAGGAAACTATCTGTGGGATTATGGCCCCTACTTTACAGACCGTTATAATACTCCGTGGGGCGAGGCCCTCAATTTTGATGGGCCCTATTCTGACGAAGTTCGGCGCTTTTTCCTAGAGAATATTCTCCTTTGGCTGACCGATTACCATTTTGATGCGCTGCGCTTAGATGCGATTCACGCAATTAAGGATTTTTCGGCGCAACCTTTTCTGCAAGAAGCAGCGGATCTGGTCCACCAATTGCGGGCCAAGCAGAATCGCCAGGTCTATCTGATTGGCGAAACCAATCAAAACGATGTTCGAGTCATAAAATCCAAAGAATTGGGTGGTTTGGGCCTAGACACACAGTGGAGTGATGACTTTCATCACGCAGTTCATACCCTTTTAACCAATGAGGGTTCAGGTTATTATCAAGATTTCGTAGAATCCGATAGTTCTGTGCCTTTACGGCATTTAGCCAAAGCTTTCCGTGAGGGCTATGCTTTTTCAGGTGAATTTTCCCCCTTTCGCAACCACCGCTATGGCAATTCGGCGCGGGATCTGGCGGGCGAAAAGTTTGTAATTTCGATTCAGAACCATGATCAAGTCGGGAATCGCATGTTTGGGGAGCGCCTAAGTCAGCTAGTTTCTTTTGAAAAACTCAAATTAGCGGCGGGGCTGTTATTATTGGCTCCCAATGTGCCAATGCTCTTTATGGGCGAAGAATATGGTGAAATTGCACCTTTTCTCTATTTTATCAGTCATTCAGATGAAAACCTGGTAAAGGCTGTGCAACAAGGGCGCAAGGATGAGTTTAAGGAAGCTTTTGCTTTACAAGGCGAACCGCCTGATCCCCAAGCTGAAGAGACTTTTCAGCGTTCAAAACTGAATCGTTCGCTGCTTGCGGAAGAAAAGCATTCTACCTTATTGAATTTCTACAAAACTTTGCTTGAATTACGCAAAACGCTCCCTGCGCTATCGTTTTTGAGCAAAGATCACCAGGAAATCACCACGCTGGAAGCCGAAAGGCTCCTTCTGATGCGCCGCTGGGTTGCTAATGGCGAGAAAGCTCTTTTAGCAGCCTTTAACTTTGGGGATGCCCCGCAACAGGTTACTTTGCCGCTTCCCAAAGGCCGGTGGCTCAAAATTCTCGACTCCGCCGCCCCACAATGGGGCCCAACTGACCAACCAACAACTACACCAGCAGAGCTTGAAGCCATAGGAAATGTGACTTTTCCTCTCGCAGCCCACGCTTTTGTTCTTCTTGGTCACAAAAAAGAACAATAAGAAGCGCTGGCTATTCGTTTTAGGGCTTTTAATCAGCCTTTTTTGCATCAGTAAATAGACAGGAAAAAGACGTTGGCAACAACAGATCGTTATATCTGCATTCACGGGCATTTTTATCAACCTCCCCGTGAAAATGCTTGGTTGGAAGATGTTGAATTGCAAGATTCGGCCTATCCTTTTCACGATTGGAATGAGCGCATTGCGTCTGAATGCTATGCCCCCAATGGAGCGTCCCGCATTTTGGATGGGCAAAACCGCATCATCCAGATTATCAACAATTATGCGCGGATTAGCTTTAATCTGGGGCCAACCTTGCTCTCTTGGCTCAAAGAGAAAATGCCTGAAGCCTACCAACAGGTTTTAGATGCAGATAAAGAGAGCCAAACCCGCTTTTCGGGGCATGGCTCTGCTATGGCCCAGGTTTATAATCACATGATTATGCCCTTGGCCAATAAGCGGGATAAATATACCCAAGTTCGGTGGGGCATTAGGGATTTTGAATCGCGTTTTGGGCACAAACCTGAAGGAATGTGGCTTGCCGAAACCGCCGTGGATATTGAAACCCTCGATATTCTGGCTGAACACGGCATTACTTTTACAATTCTTTCGCATTATCAAGCCGGGCAAGTGCGGAAAATTGGGAATGATGCCTGGCAAGATGTTAAAGGTGGGCGCATTGACCCCACGATGTGCTATGTCCAGCAACTTCCTTCAGGGCGCAAAATCAATCTTTTCTTCTATGATGGCCCAATTTCGCAAGCCGTAGCCTTTGAAGGCTTGCTGAAAAAAGGCGAATTTCTGGCGAATCGCTTGTTGGGCGCGTTTTCAAATGAACGCACATGGGCCCAATTAGTGCATATTGCAACAGATGGCGAAACTTATGGGCATCATCATCGGTATGGGGAAATGGCTCTTTCCTACGCGCTAGACTACATTGAAACCCAGAAACAAGCGCATCTGACCAATTATGGCGAATTCTTGACCTTACAGCCGCCCACCCACGAAGTGCAGATTACCGAAAATACCTCTTGGAGTTGTTACCACGGGATTGAGCGTTGGCGCAGCGACTGTGGTTGTAATTCGGGCGGGAATGCCACCTGGAAGCAGGCTTGGCGCAAACCATTGCGCGAAGCTTTGGATTGGTTGCGCGACACACTAGTTCCCCAATATGAGAAGAAAGCCGCGCTATTGCTCAAAGACCCTTGGGCCGCCCGTGATGCCTATATTCAAGTTGTTCTTAATCGTTCGGTAGAAAATATTGAGCTTTTTTTGCAAGAACATGCTTTGCAGGAGCTTAATCCTTCGGAGAAAATCACAGTTCTCAAGCTCTTAGAACAACAACGGCACGCAATGTTGATGTATACTAGTTGTGGGTGGTTCTTTGACGAGATTTCAGGAATTGAAACTGTCCAAATTTTGCAATATGCGGGGCGAGCCATTCAATTGGCCGAAGAATTATTTGGCAGCAACATTGAACAGGATTTTCTGGAGCGCCTTAAATTAGCTAAAAGCAATGTTCCCGAAAAGCAAGATGGGGCCTATATCTACACCACGACGGTGAAACCTGCGATGATTGACTTGCAAAAGGTCGCGGCCCACTATGCGGTTAGCTCTCTCTTTGAACCCTACGAACAAAAAACAAAGGTCTATTGTTATTTGGTCGAGGCTGAAGATTGTCAAACGATTGTCTCTGGGCGCATGAAGCTTCGCATGGGGCAGGTTCAAATCACTTCTGAAATCACTTGGGAAACTGCCCGCATCGGGTTTGCGGTCATTCATTTTGGCGATCACAATTTGAATGGTGGAATTTATGCTTCGCAAGATCAAGATCCAACAAGTTATGAAGATGTCATTAAACTTGTCGAAAAAGCCTTTTTTGATTCGGATTTAGCGGAGTTGATTCGCTTGTTAGACCGCCATTTTGCAGGGTTGACCTACTCGCTTAAATCACTTTTCCGTGATGAACAGCGCAAAGTTCTCAATCTGATTTTAGATTCGAGCCAGGAGCAGGCCGAAGGCGCGTATCGCCAAGTCTATTCGGCCAATGCCCCGCTGATGCACTTTCTGGCGGATTTACACATCCCGCTCCCCAAAAGTTTTCACACCGCGATTGAGTTTATTCTCAACGTTGATCTGCGCCGGGCTTTTGAGAGTGAAGACCCTGATCTGGAGCAGATTCAGGCGCTTTTGGATGAAGGGCAGCGAGCAAAGATCGAATTTGATAAGACAATGCTTTGCCGGACTTTTGAGCGCACCTTGAATCAACTAATGGAGCAATTAGCTAAAGATGTTAGCAACTTGCCGCTGCTCCAGAAATTAGAAGATTTAGTTGGCTTTGCCAGCAAATTACCTTTTGAAATTGATCTTTGGCGGGCCCAGAATATCTATTACAGCCTTATGTCCAATTATAGCCCGGCAAACGGGGAGCAGTCAGCTTTAATTCCAAGCCCTCCACCTGATTGGCAAACCCATTTCACTGCTTTAGGCGAAAAACTCTATGTTTGTGTAGCAATTCCTAAGCCAAACTAATCTAAGCCCCGAAAAGGCCGATTAGTCGCCGAAAGACAGCCTTTGTTATGGCAACGCATGCTTCGCTTCTTGCGCCCAAAACGCTGCTCCAAGAACGGTATCAAATTGTACGCCTGCTGGCCCAAGGGGGAATGAGCGCGGTCTATCAGGCTACCGATTTGCAACCCACCGAGAATTTGGGCAGCACCGTAGCTCTAAAGCAAATCCTCGTTCAAGACCCTGAGTTTATCAAGGCTTTTGAACGCGAGACGCGCCTGTTGGCGGGGTTGAAGCATCCTTCGTTGCCGATGGTCGGGGAACATTTCGTCGATTCAATGGGCCAATTTTTGGTGATGCAATTTGTCCCAGGCGATGATTTGGGCACGATGTTAGACCGCAAAAGCAGCATGTTTCTTTCCGCCACGATGTTTCCCTGGGTGCTGCGCTGGGCTGACCAACTCCTCGACGCGCTAGTCTATCTGCATAGTCGCAAACCGCCCATCATTCACCGCGATATTAAGCCCCGCAATCTCAAATTGACGGCCCGGGGCGAGCGAATTATTCTGCTGGATTTTGGGCTGGCAAAGGGGCGCGTTGAGGATTCCGAGTCTTTGAGCGAAGCCGATCTGAGCGTTCGGGCCTATACGATGCAATATTCGCCGCTGGAGCAAATTCAGGGAACCGGCACCGATGCTCGCAGCGACATCTATTCCTTGGGGGCTACCTTATACCATTTGGCCACGGGGCAAATGCCGCCAGATTCCTTGTCGCGGACGGCGGCGGTCTTGACCAATAAGCCTGACCCCCTGCGCCCGGCCCATGAACTCAACCCGCAAGTGCCCTCGACCTTTTCGTTTGTGCTTCACCAGGCCCTGGCTCCTGCGATGGCCAAACGCTTTGCGACGACGGGGGCCATGCGGGCTGCGCTTCACATGGCTCCGAGTGGGGGCGGCAAAGCGGCCAGCGCCGAGGCCCTCAATGACATAACGATTGTTGCGGCTCCGGCGGCGGCAACTCCAGCGCCGAAGGTCGCGGCCATAACTTCCCCGCCTTCCCCTGCGACACCAATCACGGACTCGATTGGGTCCGTCCCCACACCCCTTGTGGTTTCCAAACGGGGCCAAGGCCATTACAAAACCATTAGTGAAGCTATTGCTAATGCTGAACCAGGAACCCAAATCTTTGTTCACCCTGGTTTGTATAAGGAAAGTCTCGTTTTAGATCGGAAAGTTGAAATTATCGGTGATGGGCCCCTCGAAAATATTGTAGTTGAAAGCACAGATGCCAATTGTCTGACGATGCAAACCGACTACGCGATTGTCAGAGGTTTATCGCTCCAGTGCCAAACCGCCCAAACCGATATGGAATACTTTACGGTTGACATCCCCAAAGGTCGCTTACTCTTAGAAGACTGCGATATTACGTGCCAAGCGCTTGCCGCAATTGCGATTCACGGGCCTTTAGCGAATCCCTTTATTTGGCGCTGTAGCATTCACGATAGCAAAGGTGCAGGCATTCTGATTTTCGATGAGGCGCGGGGCATCCTTGAAGGTTGCGATATTTTTGGCAATACGATTGTGGGCGTTGCGATTAGCCTGGGAAGCAACCCGATCTTGCGCCAATGCAAAATCCATCATGAAGAGCAAGATGCCATTACAATCAGCGAGCGGGGCGAAGGGATTATCGAAGAATGCGAGATTTTTGAAAATAAGAATACGGGAATCGTAATTAAGCGTGGCAGTAATCCCTTTATTCGCCGTTGTAATATCCATGATCAAGTAGAAGGTTATGGGATAACGATTTCTGATGATGGCGAAGGGCTAATTGAGAAATGCGATATTTTCAGTAACAGCAAAGCGGGGATTGAAATCACGCAGGGGGGGAATCCGCTCATTCGCAACACCAAAATTCACAGCGAAAAGCAACGCGGGGTCTTGATTTGGCAAGAGGGCCACGGGACCTTAGAAGCTTGTCAGCTTTCTAATAATACCAAAGAGAGTATTTGTATTGGCAAAAAAAGCGACCCTGTGATTCGGCGCTGTCAGATTCGAGATGGTAAACAGCGCGGGATCCTTATTTGGGAAAACAGTCGCGGGCTAATCGAGGATTGCACGATTGTGGGCAATGCTCACGCCGGAATCGAGATTCGGCAAGCCTCAAAACCAACGATTCGGCGCTGCTTAATCAATCGCAATAATGTAGTTGCAATTTTAGTGCGGGATAGCGGGGCGGGTGAGGTCGAAGAATGTGATTTAACAGGAAATGCGCGAGGGGCTTGGTTTGTTGAGCCAGGCTGCAATGTGCGCCGCGAACGCAATAAGGAATAGTTGCGGAGCCACAAGACCTTTCTCTAAACCTAACCCCTTGTGGTCTGCAAGATCGCAAAGGGCTTTTTTTCCACAGCTAAAAGGATTGGATTACAAAAAAGCAGGTCTTCTCTGGGAGAAAACCTGCCGATTAAGAGGCTCTTTGCCTTTAGCTTTGCGAAATTGAGAAGCTCTGGGGCCCCCCCAAACCCTTCATTCTTGCGAGGGCGACTCCCAGGTTCGGGCATAGTTGACTTGCAGCTTCTTCAGAATCGCTTGTTCCAAATCAATGTCCGTGAGATAGGCTAATTGGAAGAGATACATTGCCACATCCGCTAATTCACCCGCTAAGGCTTGCGGGTCAGAAGCCTTTTCCCCAAACTGAAAATGCTCTAAGACCTCAGCCGCTTCAATGGCTACGGAAGTCGCAATGTTCCGCTGGGTTTGGGCAAAGGGAGAATCAGTTTGATACCAACCTTTTGCGGTTACGAATCGATTGATCTGCTCAGTTAGTTGCTGAATGTCCATATTTTTAGCTAAATCATCTGAATTCCACCGCTTACAGGGAGATAAGTTCCCGTGATAAAACGGGCTTCATCGCTGGCTAACAGCAGAATAGCGCCCGCAATATCTTCAGGCACTGCGATGCGGCGCAGAGGAGCCATATTAGCCATAAACTGTTTCTGCTGCTCAGGGAGAAAAGCGGTAGCATCGGTGATGGTCAGCCCAGGCGCAACCGCATTGACGCGGATGCCGTGGGGGCCAAGCTCATGAGCTAACGACTTGACAAAGCCATCTAAACCCGATTTAGCGGTGCTGTGGGCACAGAAACCCTCGCCAGGATGCCGCGAAAGCCCACTGGAAACTGCAATAATACAACCGCGCTGCTTTTCAATCATCGATGGCAGCACAGCCTTACAGCAGAAAAAGGCCGCTTTCAACTCGCCGAGCAGTTTAGCCTCGAAATCCTCCCAGGCATAGTCGAGGAAAGAGGCGAATGGGAAGGAAATTGCTGCATTTGAAACTAACGTATCTATGGGGCCCAGCGCTTCAGCCACTTTTTCCACCAGGGATTCAATCTGATTCTGGTCGGTTACATTGGCTTGCACGGCCAAAGCCTTACCGCCCGCCGCCTCGATCTCCGCGACTACTTGCTGCGCTGCCGCCGCATTTTGCACATAGTTGACGGCCACGGCTGCACCGTGGTGGGCAAAGAGCTTGGCCGTCGCGGCCCCAATGCCTCGGCTGCCGCCCGTGACTAATGCGATTCTACCTTGAAGAAGCATCGTGTTATCCTTTCAAATAATGAGTGGTTCTACCCAAGCTCGCGCAACACCCCGACTAACTTATCAATTTCAGCTTTACTATTCATCTCAGTCACACAGATTAGGCAAGCATTACCAAGCTTAGGCTCATCTTCGGCTAAATCATAGCCCCCAATAATGCTTTGTTGCTGAAGGGCAGCATTGATTTCAGCGATAGGGCGCGGGCATTGCACAACAAACTCTTTGAAAAAGGGCTTATCGGCGAGGATTTTGTAGCCTGGCACTTGGGCAATCTGATTAGCAGCATAGTGAGCGCGGTGATAGCACAGTTCAGCGACTTGCCGCACGCCTTGTTTCCCCAGCAGGCTCAGGTAGATCGTGGAAGCCAAAGCCATCAAGCCCTGATTGGTACAAATGTTACTGGTCGCTCGTTCCCGCCGAATATCTTGCTCACGAGCGCGAAGCGTCAGCACATAAGCCTCTTTGCCCGCAAGATCTTTCGTTGCCCCAACAATCCGCCCAGCGATCTTGTGTTTATATTGGTCTTTGCAAGTGAAGATGCCGAGATAAGGCCCCCCAAAATTGAGGCCCAAACCGAGTGATTGCCCTTCAGCCGTAGCGATGTCTGCCTCAACTTCGCCTGGAGTCTGGAATAAGCCTAGCGCAAGAGGTTCAAAATGCACAAGCAATAAAGCCCCTTTAGCCTTGACCTGCTGGGCTAAACCGCGTAAATCGTGGAGTTGCCCTAAGAAATCAGGCGTTTGGACGATAAAGGCGGCGGTCTGATCATCAACCTGCGCCAGCGCAGCTTCCAAAGTCGCGCCAGGCTGCTCGTCCCCAACGATTTCCAAGCCCAGCGCGGCGAGATAAGTCCGCACAACCGCTCGATAATGGGGGTGAAGCCCACGCGTCAGTACGATTTTAGAACGTTTGCGCGTCACATTCAGCGCCACAATCACCGCTTCCGCAATCGCCGTCGCGCCATCGTAATGCGACGCATTAGCGACATCCATACCCGTGAGGTTGCAAATCAGGCTCTGATATTCAAAGATCGCCTGGAGCGTACCCTGGCTGATTTCAGGTTGATAGGGCGTGTAGGCGGTGTAAAACTCGCTGCGCCGCAATAGGCTATCTACGGCGCTGGGCACAAAGTGATTGGCCGCGCCCGCGCCCAGGAAAAGGCTATGCGTTTGCGCGTTGGCGTTCAAATTGCTCATCTGGCGCAGTTCGCGCAGCAGGTCGGCTTCGGCCAACGGCTGCGGGAGATTAAGCTGAGGGAACCGCAACGCCGCCGGCACGTCGGCAAAAAGGTCGGCTCCCGTATTTACCCCAATCGCGTGCAACATCGCGGCTTGTTCGGTTTCGGTGATCGCTGTGTAGTGTGACATCGGCTTGGCTTTCGCTAAAAGAAGAATCCTACTTGGCGCAGTTTACCACAAGCGAAAAGGCAGGGCAACCAAAATGGGAAGCCCTGTGCGCCCCGCGCTCTAGCGCGGGGCGCACAGGGCCAGTGCTGCTCAAAAACCTAAAACCTAATGCTTCCGCCCGTTGATGTCGGCTTCATAAGCCGCAGCATCCAGCAAAGTGTCCTCTTTGCCAGAGACCTTCAACCGAATCAGCCAGCCTGCACCATAAGGGTCGTCATTGATTGGTTGCTGATTATCGACCAGCGCCTCATTGACCGCAATGACTTCACCCCCGACAGGTGCATTCAGGTCAGAAGAAGCCTTGACCGACTCAATCGCCCCAAAAACTTCGCCTGGCTCAAAAGTCGCTCCAACGTCAGGCAGTTCCAAGAAAACAAGATCGCCTAGCTGATCCTGGGCAAAATCGGTGATGCCAATCACAGCCTCAGCCCCCTCAAGCCGTACCCACTCATCCGTCTTAGCGTAACGTAACTCTTTAGGAATTTTGTAGCTCAATGTAACCTCTATCTACGAAGCGAATCCGACCCCTATAATACCAGAGATTCAGAAGGTGGTGGTGGGCAATGACCAATCAACCAATTGTAAGCCTGGTACAAGGGCGAAATCACGATAATTGCGCGTGGCTACTGTTGCTTGGTTGCAGAGAGCAATGGCAGCAATTCGCAAATCATTTGTACCTATTCGACGAAGCCCTTCTTTTCGGAGACTTTCAAACATTTTGTTCGCTGCTGAATCGTAGGGCAATACCTGAACTTGTAAATAGAATTTGAGGGTTTTGAACAGATATTCGTAACCAGAAACCACTTCTGTTGAGGTTTTAGCCCGCCTAATTGTTGCTAATCGCCCCTGAACTTGCTCTTCAAAACTTACAATTGTGACCGCTCGTTGACTAAAAGGAATACCAATAAGGTGAAGAATAACTTGTTGATGACCATTTTCTAGTAGTGTGATATGATCAGTATCCAAAATGTACTTGATGATCATTTCTAAGCCACCATTTTCTGGCTATCTTCCTCTTTCCACTCTTTCTGCTCTGCTTCAAAGACTTCTTTTCGATAGTTCGCTATCGCTTTCAAATAGAATTCGCGCTGCGGATCAGCTTTTGCTATCCCCACAATGCTCATCCATGGATCGCCAGCGATCTCTTCAGCGGAGGGCACATCTATCTCGACAATCTGACCTTGCAACTGAAGCGTAAGAATTTCTAGCCGTAAATTCTGCAAAGCCTCAGTCTTGGTTGCGCCTTTAGCTTTAAGATCAGCGCTAAAGAGGGCCTGCGCGAGATAGCTGCCATCAGCTTGACTTAAAACAAGAACTTTATAGATCATTAGGCTAATCCTTATTCTAAAAGCTATTTTCCCAGCGTCGTAATCTGATTCGTGCGTTCAAACATCAGAAAACCAAAGGGAATTCCGATGACAGACGCAGCGAGCCACCATGCCACTTGCAGCCAAATGAAGCTAAACCACCAGCCGACCAGGAGGAAATAGATTACGCGCAGGAGGAAAGGTGTGCTATTCTCCTGCAAAACATAGATTTCGCCATTTTTTTGTACAACTCCGAGGTTAAACGGCTCAGAACGGAGCGTCATGACTTGGGGTAAACGACTGAGCATCCACATGCCAAGCGGGAAACCGATGATTGTGAGGTTGAGAACCCAGGCGATCACAAGCCAAATCTGGCCTATCCACGAGCCAACGAAGATAAACCAACCGATGCGGAGCAGAAGTTTAAGCATTGGAAAGTTCCTTAATTATAGCTTTGTTCTAAGGCTTAGACGCGCTAGAGAAACAAAGGTTGCAATCCGCTCTGAAATTCAGGGCGCAAGCGGGGTTTGATCTGTCACGCGCAGGAAAACCTCCTCTAAATTGTTAGTTTGCCCCGCGAAATGCGTCACAGCGGCTCCCGTTGCAATCAGATGTGTCAACAAAGCACTTACGCCCTGATCATTCCCCTCATAATCAAAAGACAGCATTGGCTTAGGGTTCTCTTGCGTTTCGACTTTTAGCACGCCAGGTAAAGCTTGAATCGCTTGGGCAGCAGCGCCAAGATCACTCAAAAGATGAACTTCGAAAGTCCGATGAGGCTGGATGGAGCGCATAATTGTGGCTACATCACCTGAAGCCAGCAGTTTTCCGCGATCAACAATTCCAATATGCGTACACATTTCAGCGAGTTCAGTCAGAATATGCGAACTAATCATTATAGTTTTGCCCATGTTTCGCAATTCTTTGAGTAATTCGCGCAATTCAACGCGAGCGCGAGGATCAAGCCCACTGGCAGGCTCATCCAAAATCAACAAAGGTGGATTATGCACGAGAGTTCGGGCCAGGCTCAAGCGTTGCTTCATGCCCCGCGAAAGGCCCATTACATATTCGTCGCGTTTATGGCTCAGATCAACCAAAGCTAAAAGCTCATCAATCAGTGAAATTCGCTTCTTTGGCGCTATTTCGTAAGCCGAAGCAAAGAAATCTAAGTATTCCCAAGCCTTCATTCTATCGTAAACGCCAAAAAAGTCGGGCATAAACCCGACCATGCGCCGCACCGCCGTTTGATTTTTGCGAACCGCTTGCCCCGCCACCCATGCTTCGCCGCTACTAGGCAACAAAAGCGTAGTTAGAATCCGCATAGTCGTCGTTTTCCCTGCGCCGTTAGGCCCAATAAAGCCATAAATTGCGCCTTCGGGAATCGCAAGAGTTAGCTGGTCGAGCGCGATTGTTTTCCCATAGATTCGCGTGAGATTTTGTGTTTCAACGATAATGGTCATAGCTTTAACGAGGCTTCAAACGAATGATCGAGAGGGTAATCCCTTTTTGGGCAACTGTTTGGCCATTTACTTGAACTTCAAAGAGGGGTTGCTCATCCCAGGTCAAGAGATAAAAACTGTTGGGGGCTTGGACCCAAGCCCCATCATTGAAATCCGTAAAAAGCGTATTTAACAAAGTTTGCTGGTTAATAATTCCCTTAGTCTTTGCCTGAGCATTTCGCGGAAATTTTTTTACTAAAAATGCTGTTTGCAAATCTAGCTGTTGCTTTTCTCCTGGCAAAAGCGATTTTAGTTTTTCAACTTTGCCTTTTGAAACTAACAAAGCGTTTTCAAGCGGCTTTTGACCAACATTTTCTAGCTCAAGAAAATTAGCCTGAAGGCTGCTTTTAATTTGAGGGGCTAAAGTTAGGGGTTTCTCTATAAGAAAGGAGCGCAGATCAGCGACATCAAGCAAAATATCCTGCACTTCTGTCTTTTTATCCGTTGAAAGGATGGTCTGTTTTGGGGATTTATTACTTCCAAATTGGTCTGGAAGACTTGTAACCTGCACTTCTGGGGGCAAACCCAAGGTATAAGTGCTACGAAAAGGCGAGAAAAGCCCCAGAAAGGTTGTTGTATAGCCTTCTTCCTGCCCCTCAAAACCTTGAATCACTGAGACTCGCACGATTTCTGGTCTTATGCCTCGGACGAGAAAGCCTGTCAAATACATGCCCCCCACAAAAAGAAGGACAATCGCTGGCGTGGTTAGCCAAGCCCATTCAGTTCGCCGCAAACGGTGTAAAACCCAAAAATTGAGGGGCCCAATTACGAGAATATAGCTGAAAATAAAGATAACAAAGATGCCTAACGAAGGTAAACGCAAATTCGGCAATTGAAGGGCTTTTGTGAGGATTTCTCTATCTCGCTGTAGCGTTAGAGTTGGTTTCTCAAGTTCCTTTTTTAGGATATTTGCCCAGAGGACTGATTCGCTTGACCAACCACTAAGAACACTGAGATCGAAGGCTGAAAAAATGACATGACCCTCATCAAAAGCGATTCCTGTGAGCAGATTAGCTTTATCAAAACTCTGTGCATCTGGCAAAAGGCTTACTTTATTGATCGTTGTCGTTAAGGCTAAAGGATTTGGTTTCTTAGCTTTGTCATCTTTAGGATCTTGCGCGAGTTCGGTTAATGAATTTAGCAGAGCCTTCTTCTCAAGCCCCGCCAACGTTACGGGCAAAAGATTGCGCCAAGCCGCTGGCATTTGTTCTGCACTTGGCCCACCGCTAATCACCAATTGGCCACCGCGCCTTGTCCAAGATTCTATCGCTTTAAGTTGAAGCTCATTGAAATTCGCTGAAGCAAGATCGTGGAAAAAGAGTATATTTAATGAATTTAAGAGTGTGGGATTGAGAGGAAAGGTCGTAGAATCTAGGGTAATGAAGCTTACTTCGTAAGTTAAGTTAAAACCTTTGTTGGTGCGGTCTAGCTCAATTTGCTTGAGAGATCGAAGACCATTGAAAAGCCCCTGATCATTGCTAACAACCCCAACTAAAAGCTGACTTGTAATGCTTTTAAGCCGCACGATCTGTTTAAGGAGGATTTCTTTCCCCACTACTAATCTAATTTCGCCCCTTTGCACCGAGCTATTTGTGATTACATTGAGAGTCAAACGTTTTTGAGAACCACGAGGCAGTTCAATTTCGCGCTGAAACTTAGTAGGATCATCGCCATTGAGGAATTGCCATTCCAAAACACCGTTCAAATCAGGGCCCTCATTGCTGGCCAACACCGTAAGGGGGAACCAAGCTCCTTGGCGATAAGAGCCATCATAGCCAACCTGGAGCATTTCTAACTTAAGCGCAGCCTCAGTTTGCGCGGTGGCAAGACGTGGCAGAAAAAGAGGGTAAATTTCTAACGTAAGCCAGCCTAAAATCAGCAAAATGAGCAATTGACTTTTCTGCTTCACGCATTTACCTTTGGCTATCTTCTTTTTCATGAGATTGAATTGAATCTAAAAGAAAGATTACGCATGATCTCCAAGAAAATGCGAATTATCACTGCGTAGATTATAAATGGCTGCTAAAATCTCTTCTTTTAGCTCTTTTTTGGTGCGCTCATCATGACTTTCGTGGTGTTCCTCGTAGACTCGCAAGAGCGTAAGAGCATCATTAAGAACGCGCTCCCTTTCGCCTTGCTTGAATTCAATTTGATAAGTTCTAATCAATCGGACAACTTCTTTTGGTTTAGGGACGCGGTCAAAGGTAAATTTGCCTTTTGCGCCCGCCGTCTCCAGAAGAACATTGCCATAACCAAGATGTTTCCCCCAAAAAGAAGTTTCAAAAGAGACATTGACGATGTTACCTAAGCTCGCGGTCCGTTGATCTTCGGGCCCAAAAGGGAGTTTTTCAATATCAACCACTTCGTTAGGCTTGAGAATATAGAGATCATTGCGATGATCTTCAACTTCCCATGCAGATTGAGCAATGAACGCCAGGATCAGCAAAATCCCTGGCCCCAAGAGAAGCAAGTTATTCATCTTCCCAATTAGCAAGAAAACTATGAGTGCTATACCCAAAACCAGTAAGGAGAGTGGGCGGAGCATCACAAGAAGCAAGAAAAGGGGATGTTTATGCCAGGTTATACTGCGGTCTTCTTTGTTGTAAACAGGATTATCCTTTAGTACGCCTATTTTAGTTAGGCATGAGGGGGTTACAGAATGGGGGATAATTTTCAGTTCTGGTTTGGGTTTGCTCTCTTTCAAGGGAATGTTCAAAACCCGAGTCTGAATCATTCGTTGGAAATCAGCGATTGTGTGCCGTTTTTGCAGTCCTCTGACTTGATCCATAATCATTTTCTGCAATTCACGGGGTTTTTCTATGCGCTCAATTTCAACATTTTTGTTAGAGGCTGCGGTTGTAATCGTGATTGTCCCATAATTAAGCCAATGCCGTGGATAAGATTTTATATGGGATTGCACATTCTGAATATCATCAATGGACACAAAGTCTTTTTTTTCGCCCCCTATTCCTGCAAAAACGTCACTTGTGGCGATTAAACGCATATTGGTTAGCCTGATTCCTTCATCTTCCCAATCAATAAAAGCAATACTCGTCCTAAATAAGCAATATACAGAGACGGCAACCGTACTGATCTCTAAGCCATTGTGGTATGTCAAAAAAGCATGCCAGAGTTGCTTTGGGCTAGGTTCAAGGATAAACCAGCGCAGCAAGAGGTAAAGAGCAAAGAGGAAGAAGCTGAAGGGAATAAGCCAAATCGTGTGGGCATCTTTGATTTCTTCATTCTCTTTCTTCGTAAGAAACCAAGAAATCCCAACAAAGACTAGTAGGGTCAAGCCGACAAAACCAAGATTAACTATGAGCCGCGGTTGTGAGCGCGCAAAACTGATGCCGCTAATATCGCCTGAAGAGGCTAGGAGCTGAAATGCAAGAAAAGCACCAATGCCTAAACCAATTAGCATCGAAATTTGTTGGAGCGATTTTCCCTTTTTGGCAAAGAGGTGAAAAATTAGCCAGGCAAGGCCAATCGTAATGATCATCATTAGCTTTAAAGAGATTGTTCCGCCTGAGCTAAGAAAAAAAAGCAAAATTGAACTAGCCAAGAAAATAATTACGGGCATGAAGAGACCAACAAATAGGTCCATAATGTGTGCTTTGAAGAAGCAGATCTCTTTTTCACCCTCAAGTAACTCAGAATTGTGAATATTTTTGCGCTTTATTGGTTTCTTGACCATCTTTTTCGCTCCTTCCAAATTAGTTAAGGGGCTTATGCTCTAATAAGTTGAGAACCCAAGCGACTTCCGCCGCCGGCGAAAGGTCATCGGTCTGAAGGATAAAAGCATCAGGGGCAGGGCGAATGACATGCTCGTCAAGCGCGTCACGGCGAGCTAAAGCCTGCTCGACCTGCTCAAGCTCAAGCGCTGGGCCTAAACCGTTTTGGGCCGCAACGCGCCGCTGGGCCCGCTCTTGTAGCGAAGCTTCCAAGTAGATTTTCAAGGGCGCATCGGGCATGATGACCGTCCCCGCATCGCGCCCGACCATCACCACCGCCCCCTGTTGCCCAATCAGGCGCTGCTGACGAATAAGCTCTGTCCGCACGCCTGGCACTCGTGCAACTAGTGAAACATGCCGTTCCACATCTAGCGAACGAATTTCCCACGTAACATCTTGCTTGCTGACTAAAACGGTATATTGGCGGCCATCGGCTTGCAAAGCGGGCAAAACCTCGATCTGAACTTGCTGCGCCAACTGTGTCAGGGCTTGGTGATCCTCAAAAGCAACGTTTTGTTGCAAGGCGGCAAGCGTCAAGGCCCGATAAAGCACGCCTGTATCAAAGTAGAGATAGCCGAGGCGCTGGGCTAAAAGCTCCCCTAACGTGCTTTTGCCCGAACCTGCGGGGCCATCTATCGTAATCACAAATGGTCTTTGCACTGCGTTCAATTCCCTTGCGAAATAGTTGTTTCGCTGCTTTTATCTTACCACATTTCGGCAAGGTTGTGATTTGGGCTGCGCGCCGCACGCGTACCGCGCGCGGCGCGCAGCCTGCTGCTTCCCCCTAGCCTAAAACTTGGGCGGCTGCAATCAGACGAGCCAAACTGCGCTCCTGCCCCAAGGCCCCCAAAGTCTCAAAGAGCGGTGGAGTCGCTGTGCGCCCCGTCACCGCCACCCGAATCGCCCCAAAAAGTTGCCCCGTCTTGAGGTTCAAAGTTGGGGCCAAATCCCGCAACGTCGTTTCAAGCTGGGCTTCATTCCATTCCGCCACTTCAGCTAAAGCCGCGTGCGCCGCCTGAAGCGCAGCTACGGTCTGCGCCGCATCCATCTTTTTGGGAATTAGCGCGGTTGGCTCTGGATAGCTAACCTCATGGAAGAAGAAATCGAGGAGCGCAGGCGCTTCACTCAACTCCTCCAGCCGCTCGTGAATCAGGGGAGCTAAACGGGAAACATAAGCCGTTTCAGCTTCCGTCGGGGGCGTGCTAACCAGCCCCGCATCTGCCAAGTAGGGCAAAATTCGAGCGGCGACAGCTTCGGGCGTTAGCTTCCGAATGTAAATCCCATTCATGTCGCGCAGCTTATCGGGGTTCCACCGCGCTGGCGAGCGTTGCACGCGGTCAATCGTAAAGCGTTCGATGATCTCGGCTTGGGTCATGATTTCGGTATGATCATCATAGCTCCAGCCTTGCAACGCGAGATAATTGGCCAGCGCTTCTGGAAGATAACCCCGTTCCCAAAACCGATTGGTCGCCACATCGTCTTTGCGTTTAGAGAGTTTCCCGTGCCCATCCTGGCGCAGGATATTGGGCACATGAGCAAAAACAGGTGGCTCCCAGCCTAAAGCCTCATAAAGCACAATGTGATAGGGCGTACTGGGAACCCACTCTTCGCCCCGAATCACATGCGTAATCTGCATTAAGTGATCATCAACCAGATGCGCTAAGTGATAGACGGGCGAACCACTGGATTTGAGCAAAACAATATCATAGAGATCAGCATTATTGACGCTGATCTGCTCGCCCCCACGGATGAGGTCGTGAAAGACGGTCTCGCCCGTGAGGGGCACTTTGAGGCGCACCGTGTAAGGTTGGCCTTGCGCTTCGGCTGCAGCGACCTGGGCCGGCGACCAATCGCGTTCGGCCCCCCGATAGCGCAACGGAACTCGTTTGGCTTGCGCTTCCGCCCGCATCTGCTCCAATTCGGTTTCGCTCACAAAGGATTTATAGGCTTTCCCCTGCGCCAAAAGCAAATCAACATATTGCTGATATAACCCCAACTTAGACCGTTCCGACTGGATATAGGGCGCGTGGGGCCCGCCAATATCGGGCCCCTCATTCCAATCAAGCCCAATCCAATGCAACGATTTGAGGATGTCGCTGGTTGCCCCAGCCACAAGCCGCTTCTCGTCGGTATCCTCAATCCGCAGAATGAACTCGCCACCATAGTGGCGGGCAAAAAGCCAATTAAACAAGACCGTCCGCACGCCGCCAATATGCAAAAACCCTGTCGGGCTCGGCGCGAAACGAACTCGAACCGGGGACGTGATTTCGATCACGGTAAGCGCTCCCTTAACAACGAAGAAGACTTGGCCCAGATAATACCACATTCACGGGCAAAGCGTGCAACTCAAACAAAGTTGCTTGCTAGGCAGTCCAGGGCCCGCGAGCCGGGCGCAAGCCTTTGCGCTTAACTGGTTTCGGCAGAGTTTCAAGCAATGTTCGAGGTCTGGCGGAGGCCAGGCCTCCGGCCTGGCCCGCAGGCTAGAAGCCTGCGCTACGGCAGACCGAATCTGACCGTGGTTTGCGGCGGGAACTTCGGCAAGCTCAGTTACCGCGACAAGCTCACTTACCGCTCAACCAGCGCTAGAGACTGGAAGATAATGCTATAATGAAGCTAATTCGCTTTCGCATTGGAATGAGTCGAGGATTGAACAATGGCCCAGGATAACATTGCAGATGAGGAACAACCGACTGAGAACGCTGGTCAAACCCCGCTATCTTCAACCAATTCAGCACCGCCGCCTAGCTCACCTGCGCCGCCAACCCAAACAACTTCAACTTGGGAATTGCTTAAAGAGTATTGGGGATATTTAGGGTGGTTTGTTGGTGCATTAGCAACTATTGCTACTATTTCACCATTCTTTGGAATAACAAGTTGGCAGCAACTTTGGGAAAATCTAAGTCTTATCATTGGCGGGGTGTTAGTAATCTTAGCATTGGGTGCGTGTATCTCTCTTCTATTTCATAAGAATACTCCCAAAACCACCCGCCGCA
>DCSM01000185.1 GCA_002325605.1 Chloroflexaceae bacterium UBA1466 | reverse complement strand
ATAGTTTAGTTAAATTTTTTCTGTAATCTTTCACGCTGCTTACTTTGTTTTGAATGCGAATGATGAGGATTGGTTTACTTTTATGGCGCGAATCTCAGTAATGATTAACAATACTCAACACAGTTTTGCGCTTACTGAAGCGGGTTTGAAAATTGGGCGGCAGCTTGAGAATGACATCGTGCTAAATCACGCTTTTGTCTCGCGGCAACACGCGGTGATTGAGTTGCGAGGCCGCCAGCCTTGGGTCAAAGACCTTGAAAGCCGCAACGGTGTTTTTGTTAATCGGTTGCGAATCCGGAATGAACAATTATATGATGGCAATGTGATCAGTATTGGGCCTTTTGAACTACATTTTGAAGACCGAGCGGCCCAAACGATCATTTTTGATGATAATCGCTATTTCCCGCTTGCGGCTCAAGGGCAAGCGATGCGAAACAACCAGATCGCTGAAACCATCAATTTGCAAGAGTTTTATGCGATTGGCATGCGCCTTAATCAAGTTGTAAATTATTATGAACTGCTTGATCTGGTGATTGAAGAGGTTTTACGGGTTGTCCCAGCCCAGCGGGGGTTTTTGTTATTACGCAAAGGGGCCGAATTAGTCCCAATGGTTGTTCATCCGTCGAACCAGGGCGATGTTGTGGTCAGTAGCACGATAGTCCGCAAAGCATTAGAACAGAGCGAAGCGGTGCTGACCCGCGATGCCCGCATTGATTTTGCCAGTTCAGAAAGTATTATTAGTGCTAACATTCGCTCGGCGATTTGTGTCCCGCTCCTTCAGCAGGGCACAAGTATTGGCGTAATTTTGCTTGATTCGCCAGGGAGCGACCAATTTACCGAGCGGGATCGGGACTTAGTTTCGGCTTTAGCCAGCCAAGCAGCGGTGGCGATAGAACGCTCTCGCCTGACGGAAGAATTGCGGCAGCAGGCTCAGGTGCGGCAAAACTTAGAGCGGTTTCTTTCCCCTAATGTGGCGCAAGCTTTATCACGCCATGTGCTGCAATACGGTAAGTTGTGGGAAGCTGAAGAGCAGCAAGTAACCATTCTCTTTGCGGATATTAAGGGCTTTACCACGCTTTCGGAAAAGATGACTCCCCATGAAGTGCAAGATTTGCTCAATGAATACTTGCACGAAATGACCGATGTAATCTTTCGCTATAATGGGACGGTAGATAAGTACATTGGCGATGGGATTATGGCTATTTTTGGGGCTCCGCGTTTACCTGATGATACGTTCAACGAAATGCACGCGACGTATGCCGTGGCTGCGGCTTTGGAAATGCAAATGGCCCAGAAGCGGTTAGTTGATAAGCTGGCCTCCAGGCCGGGCCTTGACAAGACCTTTAGCATTCGGATCGGGGTCAACACGGGGCTGGCGTATACGGGTTTCTTTGGCACGAGTCATCGGCTGGAATATACCGCCATTGGGGATACGGTTAATACAGCTTCTCGCCTCGAAACGGCGGCTGAACCGGGCAGCGTCTATATTGGCCCCCTTACCCGTGAAGCGGTGGCGGGCGAGTTTCTGCTCAAAGAAGTTGGGAGCCTTCAACTTAAAGGTAAGAAACAAGAAGTTTTTGCTTACCGCGTATTGGGAAGAAAAAGCCAATGAGGATGGTTGTGAGTGTGCAGTTTCGGGATAGTTCCAAGGCCTACTTCTTTGATCCGGGAGATTTTGTCCTGGAGCTTGGAACGTTAGTGATTGTCGAGACGGTTCGTGGTCTAGAGTTGGGCCGGGTAGTTGGTGAGCAAAGGGAAATTACGGAGAGTGAGATCGTTGGGGAACTCAAGCCGGTCATAAGGTTGGTTGAAGAAGCTGACCTTGAGCGCCTAAAGCTTTTACAAGCTCGGCATAAAGAGGTTCTGGCGGTCTGTAACCAAAAAATCAAAGAACATAGCTTGCCGATGCACTTAGTGCGGGCGGAGTATAGCTTTGATGGTTCCCGCCTGACCTTCTACTTCACGGCGGCGGAAAGGGTCGATTTTCGCTTGTTAGTCCGTGATTTAGCGCGAGCTTTTCGCAGTCGGATCGAGTTGCGCCAGATCGGGCCCCGCGACGAGGCTAAACTGTTGGGGGGGCTGGGAAGTTGTGGACGAACCTTTTGTTGTGCTAGTTTTTTGCCCGACTATGCCCATGTCACGGTCAAAATGGCCAAGGAGCAAGACCTTCCTCTCAACCCAGCCCGCATCAGTGGGGTTTGTGGGCGCTTACTGTGTTGCCTTTCCTATGAACATCAACAGTATGTTGAGCTTAAACCGACCCTGCCCCGCCGAGGGATGCGAGTTCAAACTCCCGATGGGGTAGGCGAAGTAATCGGGATGAACGTTTTGCAACAGATGGTAACGGTACAACTTTCGGGCAGCGAAATGATTGAGCATTATCCGGTTGCCCAGCTAGAAGAAGTTGGCGGGAAAGGTGAAAAAGCTCCTTCTGCTAAAGGGAAAGAGAGCGATCTTCTTGAGCAAACAACTGACCTTAGCTTGGAAGACGCGGCGTGGGAAGGAAATGGTGGCCATAGGATAGGTTCAAAAGCTTCAAGTTCGCCTGTCCAGCGTCTACCTTCTGCAACTTCTGAGGCCCGGCCTCCTGCAAAGCGGCCCCAATTGAGTACAAACGGACATAGCCCTAAGTCGGCCCCTAATCCTTCGGCGGGAACTTCGAGGAAGAAAGCTCCTTCCCCGCCTAGTAAACCGCCCCTTCCTCGCCCTCGGAAGCCTAAGAATTCGCCTGAAGAAAATGATCCTCCTGCTTCCTAAGTCGCCTTGTGACCTTTTGTTATCACTTTTCAAGGAGAAAGTTCTGTGGAAATTATCCCAATCAGTGATCACCTTACTGCGATAGATCATAATTTGCTGGCCCGGCCTGGCGTAGGCGTAACCTACGTAGTTCGCGGGGAACAAATTGCGCTCGTTGAAACGGGAACTTCGCTTACGGTTCCCTTCACGCTGGCCGGCCTGGAGCGTTTGGGGATTGCACGGGAAGAAGTAGCGCATATTCTCTGTACGCATGTCCACATGGATCATGCGGGAGGGGCGGGCTACTTGGCGGATGCCCTGCCCAACGCGACGGTCTACATTCATAGCACCTCAATGCCGCATTTAATTGAACCTTCGCGCTTGCTGCTTGGGGTACGTCGCGCAGTTGGGGAAGAAGCTTGGCCCTTGCATGGCGATATTTTGCCCATCCCGCCCGAACGTCTCCAACCTTCTGAAAACCTTTCCCTTGATTTGGGGAAAGGGATTCTTTTGGAAGCCCAACCTACGCCTGGGCATTCCCCAGACCACGTGGCTTATTGGGATCGCAAAAGCGGAGGTTTGTTTATTGGGGATGCCGTCGGGCTTTGCCTCCCGCGCTATAATTTGACCTTTCCGGTCACGCCCGTGCCGACTTATAATCTTGCTGCTCACCGTGCTACGATTGCTACTTTGCGGCAGCAGAATATCAGCCAGCTTTATATCACGCATTTTGGGGTGCATCAGAATGTAGCTGAACTTTTTACGCTGATTCACAATAAACTTGAAGAACTGGTCGGGATTGTAGACGATGCGCTGGCCAAAGGGATTGAGGATGTGCCCGCTCTCACTGCGCGTTGGCTTCCCTACCCGCCCGAAGCGCCAGGCGCGTTGGTGGCTCGCAGTTGGGGCGAAATGAGTATTGTGGGCTTGCTGCGCTATGAGAAGAAACAACGAGGAATTTCCTGACGGATTTTTGTGGCCTCTGGGCGATTTTCTTGAAAAGCCCGGAAATCGCCCATTTCCAAAGCTGGCCGCTGAAGCTCAAAAAAGAGATTTGCCGCTTCAGATGCGCCAAAGGGAAACTTTTTGCTGCGACTTGCATAAGTTCAAAAGCTGTGGTATGATGTTGACAGCTTGAAAGAAACAGGCTTTGGCTTGTTTAGCTTAAAAATCTAAGGGGCGTAGGCTAATGGTAAACTGCTGGTCTCCAAAACCGGTTTTCGGGGTTCGAGTCCCCGCGCCCCTGCCAATTTCTCTGGGAGAGATGGCGGAGTTGGTCTAACGCGGTCGCCTTGAAAGCGACAGACTGTCAAAGGTCCGTGGGTTCGAATCCCACTCTCTCCTCCATTGTCCTTGTTAGCACCTAAGTGAGGTTTTAGCACCTCATTTGAAGTTTTGTTTTGGGGAGGTCGCATAGTCGGCCTAGTGCGGCGGTTTGCTAAACCGCTAGAGGAGCAATCCTCTCGTGGGTTCGAATCCCACCCTCCCCGCCACACTGGGCAGCGTGAACTTATCGCGCTGCCCCTTTTCATATCATATTGCGGCCCTCCATACTCGCTTTACGGTCAGGCATTGCAAATCAAATCGCCGTGAGAAAAGTAGGTACAAATGCAACTTGATGATCCAGTGACCAATGAAGACGTACATGCACAAGTGGTGGTTTCCCAAGCCAGTGACGGCTTGCAGACGGGTGCGTCAGCGAGTGAGCCAGCCTTGACTCCAGATCAAATTGCGAAGCGGGCGGAGCCTGGTTTCTTTCAGAAGAAGAAACTCTATGATGAAATGATCATAGAGATAAACTACGAATATGTCCTTCCTGATGGTGTACGGTCATGGAAGTCCGCTGTTTGCCCATTTATCAATGTTATTTCAGAAACGCAATTCACGTTAGGCAACCCAGAAAAACCAACGGAGGTCGTAGATGCCTCTGAAGATCCAGATGCTTTCGAGCGAATTCGTGGTTTAATGCAAGGTATCAAGGCAACCTTTGCAGCCTTTGGGTTGAATCTTGAAGAATTTAAAGTAATTGACATGGGTAGCGTTGCCGCTGCCATAAAAAAGCATGGTGAAATGTGGCTTATTTACACGGTTGATTGGCGAGCGTCAACCATGCTTTGTGTAGATCACCCTTGTTATCGCTGGACGCAAGTTGTTTCAACCCAGCCCCCCAAAGACCTTTCTAAATCAATAAACAGGCTCATTGAAACAGCCACGTTTCATTACTCTTCCTTAAATCGACAGAAACTCGAATTGGAGGCACTTTATGGCTTTCCTTTGTAGGAGCATTAAGAGTAATTTCATTTCTTCTTAAACCAAAACTATGCTTACGCTAGGAACCATTGTTCAAAATCGCTACCGTATTGAGCAGCTAATCGGGAAGGGCGGGATGGGCGCTGTCTATCAAGCCACCGACCTGCGCCTGGGCAACCCTGTCGCGTTGAAACAAACGCTGGTCACGGGGCCCAAACTTAGTGCGGCCTTTGAACAGGAAGCTCGTCTGCTGGCCCACCTTCGCCACCCTGCTTTGCCCAAAGTTTTTGACCATTTTGTAGACGAGACGGGGCAATATTTGGTGATGGAATTTATCCCTGGCGCAGATTTAGGGCAACTTTTGAACCAAAGGGGAAGGCCCTTTTCGCTCGTTGAAGTGCAACCGTGGGCCGACCAAATTTTGGCCGCCTTGGATTACTTGCACACTCTCCAACCGCCGATTATTCACCGCGATATTAAACCTCAAAACCTCAAGCTCACGCCCCA
>DCSM01000149.1 GCA_002325605.1 Chloroflexaceae bacterium UBA1466 | reverse complement strand
TTCTCAAAAGCGGTAAAGTTGAGAACTTGCATCTCAATAATCACGAAGACCCCGTTGTTCAAACGGGCTTTGACATCGAGATAAGTCTCTTTAAGCCCAAAGGCCTTGGGCAATTGGAACGGGTCGAGGATTTCTAAGTCTTCAATGGTAGGTTGGCCCCCGTAAATGAGGGCATCGAGAAAGCTAATCAGAATCTCTTTGCTCTGGGGGGAGCCAAAGATTTTCTTGAACGCTAAGTCCATTTTGGGGTTGATGAAGATCATCGGTGAACCTCTGGATTCTAGCCTAAGAAGGCTCCACAAGCTGCGAAGAAAAAGAAATGGTTGCCCTTAATTATCCCAGACCTTTGCGGCCTTAGAGATCGCAGAAGAAGAAGAAATGGTTGCCCTTAATTATCCCAGACCTTTGCGGCCTTAGAGATCGCAAAGGTCTGGAACGGACTTGAGAAGATTTTGTCAGGCTGCGAGAACCCCAATCACGCCTGCGATATGGTCGGCGGTGCGGCGCACGGCCAGCCGGGACCAACCGAGCGAAACTTCTTGGTCGGTAGCCAGAAGCAAAAGCATCTCAACCCCCACCCGACTTACCAAAACCGATTGACCTTCATGCTCCTGGACAATCAAGTTGCATCCGCGTTGCGACCCCATCATCTGCCCGATCTCCAACGTCGCCACCAAATCACCCGCAGCTAAAGCAGCCACGGCATGAATATCAACATTCCCCATCCCATCCCAGTGAATGATACTTTGGCCATTAAGGTCGGCTAAAATCGCAAAGCGCACACCCTTCTGTCGCCCAAGTTCAGCTAAGTCATTTCGCAAAGCTTCAATTTGGCTTGGGGAAAGAATGACTTGCGGAGGAGCGATAGTTATGGGGCGACTGACATTGCGTTCTGCACCATAGTTTGGTGTGGAAGGTGGTTTCGCAGGTGAAGGTGCAGCGGGCAAGCTCCGCATGGGTGGCTGCGCGGGCGGCGGGGCCTGCACCTTCCGCACGGGCGGCGGCGGTGGGGGAGGCTGAAGGGCTTGTTTCATGGACGGGGGAGGCTGAAGGGAGGTCGAACGGGCCGCTGGTGCTAAACCCAGTAGATCGGCGACAACCGTTCGGAGGTGTTCCCCTTCCACAGACCGTTCAATGACGCGGGCCCCAAGCTTCGCGGCCAACTTGAGTTGGGCCGCATTAGTATTTTGGTCACGCAGGAGCAGGAGCCGTAACCCTGGGTAAAGGTCCTTCAAACGATAGGATAACTCAACTCCTCCCCCACTGAGATTGAGGGAAGCAATCATCAGGTCAAACCGCTGGCGCGTAGCCTGGAGTTGGGCCGCAGCTACTGACCCCACCGTTACAATGGTGTAAGCCACATCGGGGGCAGGCGGGACCGCAATTAAGGTTTCAGCATACCTGCTGCGGACCGCAGGTTCCTCATCCACAACCAAAAGGCGATATTCCATAGCGGCAATGCTTTCTTCATTATACGGGCGTTAATTTGGGCAATTATAATAGCAAAAGAGCCAACCTTTGTCAAGAGGGAGCGTACTCAGAGGTCATACCCCCGATTCTGTCTTGCACCGTCATCTCTCTCTCTGCCAAGCAGAGGCCGCGCCTAGCTTGCTAAGGGTTACTTAGCTTCACCGTTGCGGCTGCGATGTGAGCAAACGGGGTGGTTCAAACGCCTTGCGGCTCCCACCGATGAGCCTGCCCCACACACCTTGCTCCCCTAGCCAGCGCAGTCGCCTAGCCACCGACATTACTGCCGATGCTGGTGCGCTTTTACCGCACCCTTTCACCCCTGACCCTCTTGCAAGGGCGGGACTGCTTTCTGTTGCCGCTTACGTCATCCATCCCTTACGCGATGGATGCCCCCGCTTCCTGTTTCGCGGGGTGGCCTTCTGCCAAAAACTGGCGTTTTTAGCAGGCGAGGAGTCGGGAAGTTCCTCTAGCTAGAAAGCACCCCGTGCTTCTAACCAGCGACGGTTCCTGCGAGTACACTCCGTAAAGTAGTATACCACATTTTACAAAATCTAGCTTTCTGGCTTAGAGAAGCCTTATTTACTTGGAAACGTAAAGGGTAACAGCAAGCTATTTGGGCCATCGGGGGGTGCATTTGGGGGCGGCAAAGTCTTCAGAGGCAAGCGTTCGCCTGTTTTGGGGTGATATAAACCTAAAGCCAACCAATAGTTTCCAGAAGCGATAGCCTTTTGCAAAGGGATGGGATGGATCCAAGTTATAAACTGTTGTGGCTGCCAAAGGTCTGAAGGGGTACGAGGCCCGCCAGGGAGCGTATCTATTTGGCTTAAAAGGTTCCCTTTTGCATCTAGCAGATGAACAAAGAGGGAGACAGGTTCTGAGAGATGTTTTTGCACTTGCCATTGCACTGTTAGCGTCAAAACACCTTTTTCTACTACTTTAGAAGTATCAAGCGTGTAGCCCTTGAGCGAAATTCCTTCCCCAAAAACCACATTGAGGGGATGGGCAACGGGTTGCGGGAGGCTGTAAACGAAAGCGTAATCTATCCCCTGGATTTGCACGGTCTGCACAGGTTGGAAATTCTTTTGAAGAAAGTTGGTTACTTCAGGCAGATCATTGCGCTGAATTTGGTCAAGGTATAAGATCGCATAATCTACTTTCCCTTGTTCTAAGGCCCAATTCATGCGTACTGCGGGCGAGCAAAGGTAGGGCGGCATCATCGGCCAGAACCAAACCGCTACGGGCCGTTCGCAACCATTAGGCTGCGCTTTGATATAAGCTCCTGCCTGCTCTAAACCTTCCCCCCACCCAATAGGGAGGATTTTTGAGGCTACTTTTCCTCCCCCAAGGAGAGGATTGTAATAGGCTAATTCGTAAGGGTGATACCAAGCAACATTTGCAAGCAACAGGATTATCAGAGGGAGGGAAAAGCGAGGGAGAAGGGACGCAGGAGGAGAAGGTACAAAGGGGCGCAGGGGCCGAGTAGGAATCGAGACGGGTAGCATGTCGGTGATTTGAAAATGCCATTTTTGTCTAAGGTGATCAAAAAGCCAGCTAATTCCAATTGCCGCCGCAATATTGAGAGCGGGAAAAATAGGCAAGATGTAACGGTCAAACTTCTTGGGCGGGAAGGTCATCATCATCGTGAAGAGGAGGGTAAAGATTAGCAGGAGCTTTAATTCCCTTCTCTGTTGAAAAGAGCGAACTCGGCGAAGAAGCATAAAAGCAAGGGCCATAAGGCCAAAGGTTGCCCAAGGAGTCAGGCGAAAGAGGATGGCAAAGGGATAAAAGAAGGGCCCTGGGTCTTCGACAGCTTTCCCCAAAAAGAAGTTTCCCCAGCCGTGAGGTGATCCCCCATCATAACTTACTTGAATGAATACTCTTTGAATTGTCCCTAGCAAATTTACCCAAGCGGCGGGCCAAAGCGCAATCCATACTCCCGCTCCTATTCCCCCCCAAGTTAAAAGTGCAAAGCTACTTTGCAGAAGGGAAGCTGATCTTCTGCTTCTTTCTAAAGCCAAAAACCCTAGCATTGGCAAAAGGATGATAGAAGGAGATTTGGTAAGAAAAGCTAAACCTCCCGCGATTCCTGAGAGGAGAAGGTATTTCCAGTGAAGAAGATCATCGCCGAACGCAATTATTGCTGTAAGAAGGGAAAGGGTTAGAAAAGAGGTAAGAAGCGCGTCAAGGTGCAGAAGTTGGCCATGGGCGATTAAGAAGGGATCAGTTGCCCAAAAGAGAATCGCCAGAAAAGCTACCCTCTTGGCGAAGATGCGCTGAAGAAGCGGATAAGCCAGCGCAGGTGCAAGGGAATTGACGAAAGCTACAGGTAGGCGTAAGAGGATCCGATGAAGGTCGTGGTCATTGAGATTTAGTCCTCCCCAACTGGCAAGTAGTTTATGCGCTAAAACTCCCGCTGCCCCCAACCACATCGTCGTTACACCAGGATGCCCGATAAGGTTCGTGCTTGCATAATCCCCACGCTGAAAGAAGCGCAGGAATTGTTCGGCCCGTTCAAACCAATGATAAGCTTCGTCTACCGTATCAAACCTTCCCAAGGCAAGGGTGCGGGGAATAAGGGCAAGCAAAAAGAAGAGGATTGAAAGAGTTTTTGGCTGGGAGAAAAAGCGAGAAGAAAACACAGAAGTTAGTTAGAACTTAGCGAAGAAGATTCTGAAGGTTTAGCAGATAAGGTACGAAGGTCTGCGCCGCCAAAAAGAATTACGCCTCCGCCTAATGTACTTGCTGCGAGGCGGATCGTGAAGACAAGAAAGGAAAGGGCTAAAGCAGTGGCAGGAGGAATACCGATCTGTGAAAGGTAGAGCGTAAAGATCATCTCCCGCGCCCCCAAATTGTTCAGAAAGATCGGCGCAAGCCCTACAATATCTGTGAGAGAGGACATTAGAGCATAAAGGAGAAGCGGAGCTTGCACATTAAGGGCCAAACTACAAGCAACATGCACCCCGACCCAGATCAATTGAAAGAAAAGGGAGACCGTCATTGTTAGAAGGAGCGATCTCCCTTGTGGAAAGTAAGCTGTAAGAGCTTGGGCAAGGCTTTGAACACGGTGGCGAAGCACTACTGGTAAAAATTGCCCAAACCGTTGCTCTATCCAAGCTGCGCTGAGGGAAGCTCCCGCCACAACAATCGCCAGAAGGGTAAACCCCATTGTAATGATTTGAAGGGCCGGGCTGGTCGCAAGTTTGTCACTGCTGGGGCCAAAGTAGGTTAAGGCAAGGGCAAGGTTTGCAATCAAGCTAAGAGCCAGAAAACCCGTTAAACGTTCAATGAAGATCGAGGCACTTGCCTGACTAAAGCTCCCTATCTTTCGCCCTAGTTGTACAGCCCGTACTGCATCTCCCCCGACGGTTGTGGGGAGAAAATTGTTTGCAAATTGCCCTACCAAGTAAACCCCTAAGAGCCAGAAGTAAGGTTGCTTTTGCCCGCGAAGCGCGAGAAGGTAATTCCATTTAGCGCTACTTACCCCAATGCCAACGAATTGCACAAGAAGGGCTAATCCAAGCCATTGAAGGTGAGCGGATTGCCAAGCTGCCCAGATCTGGAGCGGGTTCGCTTGCCAGATAAGGTAGCCGAGCAATCCGCCACTTCCTAAGCAGCGTAAGGGGGTAAGGAACCGTTGCCAAACGGGGTTGGTCACGAAATTCCTTCGTTTGGCTCAGGTGGCTTCTCTTCAGGGTGAGCTAATTCTTCTAAGCGCTCCCGTGGAAGCTTAGACCGCTTGGTTAGCCAGCGAAAAACCCGATTCCAGGGAGCAGCGGGTTTACCCCAAAGGACTTGCGGGATCGTAACCGTTGACCCTAAGTATTCCAACATGAAGGCAAAGATCACCCCAAAAAGGAAACCCATGAACGCCGACAAGCCCAAATTGAGTTGTTTGCGTGTAACGGCCTTTTGGGAAGGTAGAGTCGGAACTGTGGCTGAAGAAGCAAAGCGAACTTCTGTGCCTGGCAACTCGGCGGCGACTCGGAACTCCGCTTCCTTTCGCGCTAAGGTCGAAAAGGTCTCGAAGGCAAGGTCACGGGCCCGTTCCAAATCCTTTTTCTTGGACCTCTCTTCCTCTACTTTCGATTCAAGAATGCGCGTCTCTTTCTCTAGGTCATTGATGTAACGATTAAGGGCCGTATCTGCCGCGTAAAAATCTAAGATCTTCTCTTTATTCTTGAGTTGCAACAAGTCTTCGGCTACCGCCAGCGCACTACGATTTAGGGAGTTATCTGAAGTGACGGCTTCGCTCAATTTCCCCAATTCTCCTGGCTCAAAAAGCTGTGGATACTTCTGCTTAATTTGTTGCATGAGGGCCGTATCAGTAATGGGCTGGGCAAGATTTAAGCCTGTATCACTTAGCAAAAGTTGCGCTTGGCGCTCTATGGTTGCTTTAAGCTCATTTTGTTGATTATCCAGCGCAACAACTAAGGCTTCTGTATCTTGCGTTAGGTTGGCGGGGACAAGTGTATCAATTTTATCAATGTTAAGGCTGAGATTACTCTGCGCTTGTGGGCTGTTTGGCGTAGTAAGATTATTCAAAATGACCAGATTATCTAACGAACCTTGCGGTTTAGCAGCTTTTGGATCGCTTTCGGTCTGGGATTTCTGAGGATTGATATTTACAGACGGTTGACTAGGCGTACTTGGCTGACTGGGCTGGAACCCCCCAGCAATTTCAGCCTTTAGCAAAAGCAAAGCAACACTTGTTGAACCAGCATCGCCCCCTTGCCGAGCTTGGTCGCGGAGAGTACGAGCGCGGCGCAAAAAGCTATCAACCTTCGCTTGGGCAAGATACGCATCATCCAAAACCCGCTGGCGCTCCTTTGCTTGTTTGGCAAAGACGCTTACTTGCCCTTCAGTTTGGGCATCAATGTAGGCTGAAACAAGCAAACGTTTCCGCTCCTGCTCTTTATTGAAGGCTAAAATCCGATTATCAGCCTGGGCTTGCAAGTAGGCTGCGTAGAGTTGACTACTCGACGAAACTTCCAACCCTAGCGTATTAGAGATAATCCGCTGGCGCATATCCTGTAAGCCCGCTAGAATCTTAGTCTTATCTTCGACCTGGCGCTTGGACTGTTCAATGCGACTTTCAGCGATAAACTGGCTCAATTTCTGTTGAGCCGCTTCATATTCCTGCTTAGTCAGCTTGACATTGGCCTGCGTTTCGGCTCTTTGGGGGCTACCATAAATCTCATTGACCAGCTTCTCGTACTCTTTAGCCCAAGCATTGGCGATCAGCGCCGCTTTAACGGGGTCAAGATGACTGACGACGACCTCAACTAAATCCCCCTTTGCCTGCTTCTGATCCTGGATAAGTTCACCACTGACCAGATTCATCAGATCGCCAGGTTGAATTTTCTTTCCTCCCTTTTCCGCCAGTTCCTGCTCTAATTGCTTGAGAACACGCTCGGCAATAGCTCCATTCTTGACTAAAGCGGCCAATGTTAGTTGCCGCGAATCGGTAGCCGTTTTGGCCACTCCTTCGGCTGTTTTTTGAAATTGATCATCCGTAAGCGTTTTGGCCGCAGATTCAAAGTCAACTTGCGTGCGGGAGCGCAGAACAGCTACTCCGGCGCGAGCTTCAAACGTATTTGGCGTGAGAACCGGGGTACTTGCAGTCGCAGTAAAGATGGTCGGGACAAGTGTGCAAACCAAAATCAACCGCCACCAACGAAAAGGAGTTTCAAAAAAGGGACGAAGATCAATCGTCATTTCTTCCATTTTTGTAGATTACCTTTCTATCTAAAAACACCTAAAACAGCGTTAGTTCAATTTTTGAAACCGATTTTCAGTGCCCTTGAGCAAGCGCTGAATATTAGAACGGTGTAAAAAGAAGACTAAAGCTGCAACCACGCAGATAAATAGAGTATAAATCAGATCAAGCTTCCCTAAAGCCAGACTTATTAAAGCGGTTAGCAGCACTGAAAGCGTAGCTGCCAGCGAGCCAACGGATGAAATTCTGGTAACAGCGAAAGCACCAAGCCAAACAAGAACCCCAAGCAGCATTGCTAGGGGAAAGATCGCCAGCAGTACACCCCCACTTGTTGAAACAGCTTTTCCGCCGCGAAAACCTAGAAAAAGAGGAAATGTATGCCCCAAAATCGCGCCCCCACCGATCAAAACCACCGAAAGTGCGGGAAGTCCCCCATTATACAGCGCTATCGCGGTGAAAAATGCGCCTTTAAGCATATCTAAAAATGTAGCCAGCAGAAAGGCGTTCCGGCCACACGCTCGCCCAACATTCGCGGCCCCAATGTTGCCACTACCAACTTTCCGCAGATCAACTCCATAGCTGCGAGCAACCAAAAAGCTAAAGGGAATTGAGCCAAGCAGATATGCTAATCCAATAAAGATGATTGTTTCGCCTATTATCATCTTATATCACTTCTTTTCAAAGAGAGTAAAAAACTTATTTTTGGTCTTAACATTGAGAATTCGCAATAAAATCAAGCAATTGATCTGGCTTATGCCGAAACGCATCTTTAGCCATGTTGCCAGTTACAAGATTATCTAACATTTGCCATAATGCTTTATTGACTGGCGCGACTAAACCAACTTGTTCGGCGGCTTGGGCAATCGCTCCATACAAATACGCTCCTTCAGAATGAGCTTTGCCTTGTTGGAAATCTTGCTGAAGCGATGGAATTTTGCCGCCTCGCCCCCGTGCCGCAAACCCCCGCAGCACCCAAGCTACTCCTTTCGTTGGAAACTTTTGCATAAGAAAAGCAAGAGGAATTACGGGATAACCTGGTAGATTCACGGGGCGAATATGCAGCGTCTTCATAACCGCAAGTGCTTCTTGAAAAGCTCGCTGTTCAAGCTCTACCAGGCGTTGATCGGCATAAATAGCGTCAACTGGTAAATCAAGAAGCGCTGCTGTAGCATTTCCCAGCATATTAAGGAGGACTTTTGACCACTTTAAGGCGCGATAATCTGCATATTCTGTTATTCTAAACGCTCCAGATCGCAGAAGCGCTGCTGTCGGCGCTATATTTAACGAATCACTCAGGCGTGCCAGACCAATTCCCCCAACTTTTGTAACGGTAATGCTGGTTGCCGACTCTATATCTACAGAACTGGTGATAACCCCAGCGATGATCTTCTCTTTTCCCAGCGCATTCGCCAAGGTCTCTTCGTGACCAAGACCATTTTGAAGGGTCAGGATGGTTTTGGGTTGTAAGGAAAGAAGTGTCGGTAAGGCTTCACTTGTAGCATAACCCTTAACACACAAAATTGCGAGTTGCGGATGTTGATAGGCAAGCGGAAGTTCCGTAATTTCTGTTTTGGCAAGAAGGTTGCTGATTTTTTGGGTTTGCCCTGCTTGCTTAATAGCTAACGGTTGGGTTTTCAAAGCGGCGCTTGTCTTTGGGCGCACCAACAAGGCTACAGGCTGTGAAGCCTGGGCGAGACGGCCAGCTACGAGAAGCCCAATTGCGCCACCGCCAACAATGACGATTGTCACGATAGAATAACCATTGCTTACTTAGAAGGTACAGAATAACTTTACACGAAGAGAATGGTCTTCTTCTCTCTGTTTAAAGCCAAACGATATTATACCACAATTGCCAGCATGGAACGCACTCCCACCCCTTCGCCGAGGTCTCTGGCCGCGCTTCCACTTAGGGCAATCTTTTTTGGGCAAACCTATTTCTATGGAAATGAAACCCTTATCACCTTGGAAACCGCTGGCTGA
>DCSM01000095.1 GCA_002325605.1 Chloroflexaceae bacterium UBA1466 | reverse complement strand
TGCCTGTCATTCGGAGGATAGGCATCTTGCCTGTCATTCGGAGGATTTGGCATCCCCAGCCTGGCCCAAATTATTTGGCTTCTGAAAAGTTTTAAGCTATAATAGCGGCGGCGTAGGATAGGCATCCTGCCTGTCGCCCGTCACGCAGAAGAAATAAAGATTCATGGAAGAAATAGCTCGTTTTCTGGCGGAACATCATCCTTTCGATCTCTTAGGGCCGGAGCAAGTTCAACACCTCACAGAGACGATTCAGATCGAATACTTTGGCCCCAGCCAGGATATTATGACTTATGGGGGTAAACCGACGGAATTCCTCTATATCCTGCGGCGGGGAAGCGTTGATTTATTGCGCGAAGATGAACAAGGTTTACAAGTCTTTGATACCCTTAGCGAAGGCGAAATCTTTGGGCATCCCTCTCTGATTCGGGGCAAAGCCCCTATTGTTACCGTTCGCACCCGCGAAGAAACTTTAGTTTATCTCTTACCGGCCCCTGTTTTCCATCAATTACGTCATGATGAGCCACTCTTTGCGCGGTTCTTTGCGGCTTCTTCCCTTGAACGCCTCAGGCACGCGCTCAAGTCCCGCCATGCCAAAGCTTCCCCAGAGCTTTTTCAGCTGCGAATGCAAGACCTCATTCGGCGACCCATCATCACCATTGCCGCGACAGCCTCGGTGCGGGAAGCCGCGATTCTGATGCGCGACCTTAACGTCTCCAGCCTCGTCGTGAAACATGATCCCCTGGGCATCATCACAGACCGCGATTTACGGAATCGGGTCCTGGCTGGAGGTTTGAACGACACCGCGCTGATAGCCCAAGTCATGACCAAACCAATCATCACCTTGCCAAGCAACAGCTTGGTCTTTGAGGGTTTGATGTTGATGTTGGAGCGCGGGATTCACCACATGCCCGTTACCGCCAATGAACAAGTGATTGGCCTGGTGACCCATACGGAGATTCTGCGCCAGCAAAGCCGCAGCCCTTTGCTGCTCCCGCGCCAATTGCAACGCGCCCGTTCAATTGAGGATCTTAAGATCTATACCCAGCAAGTTACTGAAACCGTGGGTTCGTTGTTGGATTCGGGGGTGCGGATCAGCGATCTTGGCCGGGTGGTGGCGTTGTCCCACGACGCGCTGGTCGGGCGGTTGTTGGCCGATGCAGAAAAAATCTTTGGGCCACCGCCGTGCCCTTATGCCTGGATCGTGTTAGGCAGCGAGGGGCGCTATGAGCAAACTTTGCGGACTGACCAGGATAATGCCTTAATCTATGCGGATGCCGAAGCAAGTGAAGCCGAAAGCTATTTTGCAGCCTTGGCCCAGCAGGTCGTTGCTTGGCTAGTACAATGTGGGTTTCCCCTTTGCCCTGGCGAGATAATGGCCACCAATCCGCAATGGCGACAACCGCTCGCAGTCTGGCAAAACTACTTTCGGGGCTGGATTGACACGCCGAACGAAAATGCGCTTATGCGGCTGGCCATCTTTTTTGATTATCGCCGCCTTGGGGGGAAGTTGGATGTTGAGCAGGCTCTCAGGCCCATTATTCGGCGCAGCCGCGAAAACCGCATCTTTTTAGGGCGCATGGCCCGAGCGGCATTGCGCCAGCCTGCACCGTTGAGTTTCTTTCGCCATTTTGTCCTGGAACGCAGTGGCAAAGCGCGTGACCTCATCGACCTCAAAGTTCGGGGCACAGCCCTGATTGTCGACCTGGCTCGCATTTTCGCTTTGGAATGTGGCTGTACTGACACTAGCACTTTGGCTCGCTTGCGGGCGGCAGGGATTAGCAGCAGCCTCAGTGAAGCGGGAGCCGAAGAACTGGCCGCCGCCTTTGAATTGATTAGTTTGCTGCGTTTGCGCCACCAATACAGACAGTTGCGGCAAGGCGAGGAATTGACGAACCAAGTGCCGGTTTCGCGGCTCACGAGCCTGGAGCAGCGCGAGCTAAAAGAAGCCTTGTGGGCCGTGGCCCGCATTCAGCGCAGCGTCGAGGTTTTGTTCCAAACCGAACTTTTTGCCTAAGCCCCTAGGGCTGCTGGTTGAGTGGTAAGTGAGCTTGCCGAACTTGCCCAAACCAAAACGATTGCAGATTCTAACTACCTGTGCTATGCTCTTGGAAAAGCACAAAAGGTTAGGCTTTTTAAGAAGGAAGCACTATGAACACACTTGGCCCGTGGGAACTTCTGATTATTCTGGCGATTATCGTCGCCCTTTTCGGGGCCGGCAAAATAGCGGGAATGGGCGCAGCCCTGGGCAATAGCATCCGCGAATTCAAGCGGGCAATAAATGATGGCGAGGCCTCAACCTCCAACGCAAGCAAAGCCGAAAAACCTCCCACCCAAGACCTTTAAGAATTGGTTTGGAATAGCTCTGCTGGAAGCCCAAGAGAGCCATCACGTCAAGCGGCGTGAGGGTTTTCCTGGGCTTTCTGTTAAGCGAAAAAGCTTCCTTTCGCCATTTTTACCAAGGAAACCAAAATGCCGCAAACCAACGAAGCAGATTTCCAAGCTGAAATCGACTCGCTTCAGCACCGCGTGACGGAATTGGAACAAGTCCTCGTCCGCCAAGAAACTTATTTTGAAACGCTCCACACGATCACCTTGGCTTTGATGAATAAATTGGATGTTGTCAGCCTTTTGGAAGAGATTCTGCGGCGGGCAGCAGAATTGCTTAATACTCCGCACGGCTATCTCTACCTTGTTTCGCCTGCGGGCGATCTATTAGAAAACAAAATTGCTACGGGACAATTTCAGAAGTACATGGGTTGCCACCTTAAATCTGGCGAAGGGCTGGCAGGGAAAACCTGGGCCACCGGGCAACCCCTAGTGATCACCAATTACCACGCTTGGGATGGTCGTTCCTTCCAACACGAAAGTGATAATTTTGGCTGTGTGGCTACGATGCCGCTCGTCTCGGCAGCAGGGAAAGTCGTGGGCGTAATTGGAATGGCCTATCCGCCTAAAACCCAAGACTTTGATGCCGCAGCAATGGAACTTTTGCGGCGGTTTGCCCAGCTGGCCTCTTTAGCGCTGGAGAATGCCCAAATTTACGCTGCGGCTAAAGAGGAATTGGCCGAACGGCAGCGGTTGGAAGCTGAATTAGAGGCATCGCTCGTGGAGGCGCAACAAACTTCAGTCTTACTCCGCTCCATTATTGATAATTCGCCAGATATGATCTTTATGAAGGATTCAGAATTTCGCTATATCTTGACTAATCAAACAATGGCTAAATTTCTGGGCAAATCCTTAGCTGAAATCATTGGCCATGATGATTTAGAGCTTGGTTTTTCAACTGAAGAGATTTTTGGCAACCCCGCCAAAGAACTTCGCGGCTTTCGGGCCGATGATCTGGAGGTTCTTGAACATGGCCAAGCGATTCGCAATACAAATAATGGAGCGTTTCGGGCCGATGGCCAATGGCGAATTTTGGATACCCGCAAAATTCCCTTGCGGGATGCGACGGGGCAGATCATAGGGTTGTTAGGCGTTAATCATGATATAACCGAATTAAAAACCACGCAAGAGGCTCTGCGCCAAAATGAGCGCTTTTTGCATACCGTTTTAGATGGTTTGCCCTGGCTGATCGCGTTTGTCGGGGCTGATAACCGCTATCGGTTTGTCAATACGGCCTTTGTAAAATGGACGGGAAGCCACCGCCAAGAGATCGAAGGACACAATTTTACCCCTTTATTGGGTGAGCCAAACCCTCAAAAAGTGCAAGAGTTGGTAACCAAAGCGCTGGCTGGCCACCAGCTGACTGTTGAAACCACTTCTGTGATGCCCGATGGCCAAATGCGCCATCTTAATATCAATTATTTGCCAGTCTACAATAAAGAAAACGCGGTTGAAGGGATTGTCCTTGCTGCCAACGACATTACACATCTCAAAGAAGCCGAAGTCGAGCAAGCTAATTTGCAGGCTCAGGTTGTTGAAACCCAGCGCGAATTCATCCGCGAACTTTCTAGCCCTTTGATTCCCCTGGCCAATGGGGTTGTCGTAATGCCCTTGATCGGTAAGATCGACTCCAACCGCGTGCAACAGATTATGGAAACGCTTTTGGAAGGGGTGGCAAGCTACGAAGCCGAAATTGCCATTTTAGATATTACGGGCGTGCCTGTGGTTGATGAACAAATCGCGCATGCGCTGCTTCAAGCGGCCCAAGCGGTCAGACTTTTAGGTTCGCACGTCGTGCTAACTGGTATTCAGCCTAGCATTGCCCAGATTTTAGTCGAATTAGGCATTGATCTCCGCACGCTCACGACTTATAGCAGCTTACAAAAGGGCATCGCTTATGCGTTACAGCATGTTGCAAGCGTAAAGAAACAAAGGGCGGCCTGATTTTACCTGAAACAGCGAGGAAGAGGTTTCACCAGCCTTCGGAATTCACGGCTTTAGCCGTGACCAGCCCAAGGAATCCACGGTTTTAGCCGTGAATAGCCCAAGGAATCCACGGTTTTAGCCGTGACCAGCCCAAGGAATCCACGGCTTTAGCCGTGACCAACAGCTAAAGTGTTGCCTCCGAGGGAAAATAGCCTAGCATTGAAATTAGTTTTCGCTGCTCAAAGTGCTTCCAAAGTCACGCGGCCTTGAGCGCCATAGCCCACTTCAACCAGCAACCGATTAGGGTCGTGCAATTCTGCTAAAATCGTGGCGACGGCTTGGTCGGCACTGAATTGCGAACTCAGGTCGAGCGCCCGACAAAAAACCGCATCCCATTCCAGGCGCAAGGCTTTGGTTAGCCCAAGCAAGCCGCCCCCAATCGCGCCAAAGCTAGTTTCGGCCCCCAAACCAAGCGCTCCATCCAGGCGGGTAACGGTCAGAAAACAACTTCGCCCTTGCAAAGCCGCTTGATTCAAAGGTTGTTTGAGATACTTAGCCAGCAGAAAAACATAGCGTAAGATAAATTTTTCTGCTTCAAACAGAAAATTGTGACCGTTAGAAGCTGTTTGGGCCATAGGATTCAAATGAATAAAAGCGCCAATTGGCCCAAAAGAAGCCGTAAGCGTTTGAATTAGCTGGCTCAAGTTGTTTTCAGTCAGGTCGGGCAAGGTTATCTGGGGCACAGTTGGGGGCAAAGACAAGTCTGCTGGTATAATGGTTTGGGGAAAATGGCCCACGACTACGCGCCAATTGCGAGCGCTTAAAGCTTCGGCTAATTTGGCGGTTAGCGAGGTTCCATCGCTGAGAAGGAGACAAATCTGCGTTGGCGCGAGATTCCATTCCAAAAAATCGGGGCGCGGTAAACTTTTGAGCCGACTTTCGGCCAACCAAACGCCATTTTCGATGCGGCTAGAAGGGACAATGGCTTTCACAAAAGCTGTTGCTGGAGCGTAAACCTCTTTTTGGGCAACAGGAGGAGCTAAAGTCTCTGGTTGAATAACCGCTGAAGTTTGTTGTTGCTGCAAAACTTGGGCCATCGAGTGGTTATATTCAACTTGATTCCGCAGACTATGCTCGTGGCTGTGCAAAGTTTCAGCTTGGTTTTGGTTCAAAAGCGCCAAATTCAGCCTCAAATTTTGGAGCGCTGTCGCCGCAAACGCACTTGATTCCTGGCTTAAAAGTAGCCCTTGCTGTTGAGAGAGCAATTGAGCAAAAAGGCGTGAAAAAGCTCCTTGTTGCTGGAGATATTGCTCATGGATGCGCGTCATTTCCCGCTGTTGCGTTTGCAAATGAGTTAGATTTTGGGCAAAATGGGCCCCGAATCGCAAGTCATCAACCGTAGCCATCGTTTTAGGTTTTCCTTATGTCTGTTAAAGAAATTTAGAATTAGGCCTTTTGGAAAAAGAAATAGGGAAGGGTTAGGCAAACCCTTTTCATTATAATAGGTTCTTTCTCGGCTTGCAACCTTGCCGCTCTTCAGGGCGAAAATGTTTCGCGGGTAAACCAAGCCCCTAAAACAAAAAGCTGTAGTCTATGTTAAAATTAAAATTGTCTTTTCACTGCGCCAGTTAGGGAAGAGGCTAGAGTTTGCTCAATTCCTAGCCCGGATTCCCAAGTAAGGGCGGCGGGCCAAGTTCCAATTCTTCTGGCCCAGTTCGGCTCCCAATGAGGTTAGCACGATGCGGATTTTGCGACTTTTGGCTTTTCTAATCCTCTCCAGCCTATTTTTGGCCCAGCTACCAGCCCAGGCCCAAGCACCCTCACCCCTCCCGATCACAGATATTCTTTTCGTCGTCGACCAATCAGGTAGCATGACGGAAGGTTCGCTCTCGAATCCCCAATGTCGGGCTAATTCTCGCGCTCCAGGCTGCCGCAGCAACCCTACCGACCCTGCGGGCCTGAGCCTTGATGCGGTTCGCAATGGGCTTGATCCCCTTTTCAGTCGCTTAGTTGCCCAACGGCTGGCAAATTTCACCCAGAATGCTGAAAAAGAGGAATATCAGGTTGGGTTGATTTTCTTTGGCACAAAAGCTGCTTCTGTCATTCCCTTAACTCGTTTGGAAGCCATTACTGACCCCCAAACCCATTTTCTTACTCCAAACATTGTCAATCAACTTCCCAAAACGCAGAAAAACTACGGAGACACCAGTTTTTCCCAAGCTCTTAGTCAAGTTTGTCTTGAATTGGGCAATAATTCAACTTGCACCAAGCCTTTTCCACCGAATCGGCGGCGAGTCGTTATTTTGCTCACTGATGGCAATCCTGCGGTCCAAAATGAACCAAATGCGCTTGAGAATGCCTATACAGCCCAAAACCCCAGCCGCTATTTTGAGCTTCTTCGCGCAACCTACGCTAATTTATTCAACAATGCTGAAATTTGGGTAATTGGCATTGATAAACAAGACCAATTTTGGTCAACCAATGTCGCTGAATGGGAAAAAATTGCGCCCACTCGTACTCGAAGAGTGACTGACCCTGCTGACGTAACTTTGACTTTTCAGGATATTGCTGATAAAACTTTTTTTGCTGAAACGATAGCGGCAAATACCTGTGATCCAGCGACGAAATTTGCGGTTTTACCCTATTTAGCCTCAGTAACGTTAGTTCTCAATTATCGAGATTCAGAGAGCAAAGCTGCTTTCTACCCACCTTCGGAAAATGCCAAACCTGAAGCCGAGCGCATTCCTCTTTCGCCCCAGTCGCCTGGAGTCATTAGCTACAATCGCTCGAAACTTAGCGAATTTTTCATTATCCAGCGCCCTGAAGCAGGAAATTGGAGTTGCAAACTGCTTGGGCCAGGGATTAAACCCGAATATCGCAAACGGGATGGCTTAGTTGCAATTGCTGAGACGGAGCTTACGCCTAAAGAAGCTGTGCTTTCAACTTGTAAACCTTTTCATTTCACGGTCAAGTATAAGGATAATGAGCGAAAAAGCCTCGAAGAGCTTGCAGATTATCCTATTTTTCTGCGGGCTACAGTGCAATTGAATAATGGTCAAAGCCAAATTTTAGATTTGCGCCGTTCTGAGAATCAAAAAGGTCAATGGGAAACGATTAAACCGTTGCAACCTGATACTCAAGGCGGAACATATACGGTAACAATTGATTTGCGCCTCACGGCTAATGATAAAACCAGCTTTTTCAGCAGCCAAAGTTTACTGACCGTTTCGCCCGCCTATCCTTGCCAATTCGTAGTAACAAAGCCCAAAACTGCCGAAAAACAGATCATTTCGACAGCCTATTGGCCGTGGCCCTGGAAGGGTTGGTGTCCTGCTGTGCCACCCGAAAAAGTCCTCCCGGTTGAGAGTAGTTTTCAACTTGTGCGGAGCGATGCTAAACCGCTTGATTCGACACTTTTTGCACTGCCGTTCACCGAAGCGCTTAGTCTTTCAGTTCTTTTGCCTGATGGGCAGAGAATCAAACCGTCTAAAATAGAGCGCAAAGATTCAAATAGCTCTTTTTCAGCTGCTTTTGAAAAACTTGACCAAGCTGCAACTTACACTCTTAGCCTAGAATTGAATGCCCCCACAAAAGATGGCCAGCTTTATCAGATTCCAGTTAGTAACATTGTGTTTGAAAGAGTTTTACATTCTACTGTCTTACTGATTTGTCGGTTAGAAATTGGCCTGGTGCTACTCTTTTTCCTCTTTTGCAGTGGAATCTTGCTTTGGTTTGGCTATTTGATCCTCCCACCCTACCCCAGTGGAATGCTTATCTTACAAACGCGCCAAAAAACGCCGCCTGGTTTGCCGCCATTCCCCACTGAAGAGTGGCAAACCCGCAATCTTAATCTTGCAGGCTATAAATTGTTGGGTTTTCGCACCAAACATCCTCATTTGGGCAAGCGCGAATTGCCTTCCAGCCTCGGTTTGAAACGAATTGAGATCCGTCGCCTAGCGGAAAGAGAAGGTTTGCTCTTGAAAATCATTTCGCAAAAAGGGTTGGTCAGCGAAAAACGACTTAATCATGATGGTGCAATCCTCAATCTTAGTAGCGATGTCCGTTTGAAATATGAGAATTTTGCGGCCAGGACAAAACGTTAATTTTAAGCCCTTGCGAAGCGGGAAAGATTCTTGCATGAATTTAGGAGCTATTTTGCTATGGCATTTCACATGCTTGCCAATCCAGCGGTAATCATCGGTTTAGGCGGCACGGGCAAATGGGTTTTAACCTATCTCAAAAAGAATTTACTTGATTCTTATGGGGGACAATTGCCCCGTACTATCAAATTACTTAGTTTTGATACTACGGAAGAGAAGGTAAGCTACGACGGTAAACCTCAAGAAGAAGAGGCCCGTGTGGGTGAAGTGCAACTTGATCGCACTGAATTTGTCTATTTAGGCGGCAACATTCATCAGATTTGTCGAGAAATCCGCGACAAAAACAGTCATAAACATATTGGCTCCTGGCTGCAAGCCGCAACATACCTCGAAACTGTTGATCCAGATGCTTTTGATATTGGCAAAGGGGCGGGGCAAAAGCGACCTTTTGGGCGCATGGCGGTTTTCTATAGTTTGCAAGCCCAAGTGCAATCGCAATTAGCGAATCGCATCAAAACCGCTTTGACAGAGGTTTTTGCGGCGAGCGAGCGCGATGCCGCCGTGGAGATTTTTATTGTCGCGTCGCTGGCGGGCGGCACGGGCGCGGGCATGTTTATTGATGTGGCGCACCTCACGCGCTGGTTTGCCCACAGAATTATTCGCACCAGTTTTGCGATTCGTGGCTTTCTAGCCTTGCAAAACACCTTTCGCCAGGTGCTAAATGTAAACCAAATTGAAGCCAACACAGGGGCTGCGCTCCGCGAACTTGACCGTTTTATGTTGGTTTTTGATCAACATTATCCGATTGTCTACAATCCTGAAGACCCTTTGCTCAAAACGATTTACGGCGGCCAAACAGGTAAATTGTTTGATAATTGCTACATTTTAGATGCTGTACGAGATCGGTTTTCGCTCGATGATGTCCATCCCAAATATGGAGTTTATCCTTCAATTGCGGATAGTATTTCTATGTTGTTGGATGTAAGCGCGGGAGATGCTTATGCCCAACATTATAAGAATGTCAATACGCGCATTGCTGAGATTCAAAGCCGAACTGGGCGGCCAACGTATAGTAGTTTAGGTACATATTCGCTGATCTTACCTGTTGAAGACATTATCACCAGCCTGACTTATCGGTTTGCGCTCGAATTGATTGATCAATATCTCGTGCAGTTTCTCAAGCAAAAAGATGAAAATCAGCAAGAAACGCTAATTTTGACCTACGAGGATGATCCACGAAAAAGAGTGCTTGAATTCCTGCGAGCCGCCAGCAGCGAATCGGGGCTTAACACGACGCAGTTTCTCTTAAATGTGCCAAATCTGGTCGAGCGCAACCTCAATGAAATTTCTTATCTCCGCGAATTCGCCGAAACCGATTCTTCAGCGCTTTTAGTTTGGCTTTTGCCGCCGCAAAGCGATCCTGTTGTCGCTAAAATCGCGCATGATGTTCGGGAAATTTTGCAAATCCAACTGATCAATCGAGTTCAACCGAGTAATATCGAAGGCGATGATTTTATCAATGGTTGTGACCGCATTCTCAATGGAGTTGCCCATTTCAAAGATGAGTTTTTGGGGCGCGACATCAATGGGCGCAGAATCGGGGGGCGCTATCGTTTGGCGCTGGAACAATGTGTTGCAATTCAACGTGAACGCTATTGTCTTCTGCTTCACGAGTATATTTTGCGGGCGCTCAATGGTTCTGCACCGACTAATCCTGCTTTTCAGCAAGAAAGGCAAGGAAGGCTTGGGTTTGTCCACGATTTCCTCCTTCATTTGAGTCAAGCCTTTGAAAAGACCCAAGCCTTTTTTGAAAAAGTCCGCATTTATCGCTCGCAAACCGATGATTTACGCCGCCGCCGCGAGACAGTAGGCCAAACTCATAGTTTAATGGAAGAGGCAAAGACGCGGGGAAGTTTATTAGGAATGTTTGTAAAGGGCATTCACCCCGCAGTCAAGGCCCAACAGAGCTATCTTGAGGCTGAACAAGATTTAATCGGCTATGAAACGAATGAATTGCTGCTTGAAAACCTCCGTATGACTGCTGAAACGCTATGTCGGGCCACAAATGAAGTTAAAGGAGCAATTGATGCCTGGCTAAATACGTTATTACGCGGTTATCGGGGAAGCTTTAATGATGCCGGAGCTTACGAAAATCTGCAAAGCCAACTAGCGCAACATCGCGCTAATCGTGCTGAAAAGCAAAATATCAAAGTCCATGAATACCTTACAGATGCTATCTTTGAAGATTCGCTCTATCAGAAATATGCCCAAGGGAAGCATGATGATGCTTTAGCGCATTTAGTCTGGCAGATTGAGCGTGATAGTTCTGTTTTTCAGCTAACTTTGCCTAATTTAGGGCTTGCTGCCCCTGAAACGATCCAGGGCCGTCGCGCAACTGAACAGAATACGACAGTCTTTTTCCAACTGGCCCGCAATTATTTTGAGCCGATTCGCAGGTTGACCATTGCGGAAAGATTAAGCAAAGCTTTTAATCCTTCTAGTTTGGCTCTGAAATTTGCTGAAAAATGTAGCCCGATGATTCGTTTTGATGCTCAGAAGCAAGGTTCGCAGGAAGAAAACCGCTTTGTTTGCGTTTCAGAAGGCCAAGAGCAAGCCTTTTTCACTGAATTCGCGCATGTTTTTCGGACAATGGGCAGTCAAGCGAAAGACAATCAGATTTTGCCCGCCGCTAATCCTTACACTTGCACAGTTTTAGCTACGGCTGACGTAATCTCTTCTAGCGGTATTTTAGCTTACATCGCTGCGGAAGAAGCCTATTATAGCTATCAGGGCGATGCGCGAATGCTCCATATTTTCCCTGCTGAAGTTCATGCTGTAGAATTGGAAGCACTTTTACCGACGATTCGGCGGCCTCGCCAGAAGTTTGCGCCCCGTTTAACCGCGATGTTGGAAGATCGCCAGCGAGTTGAATTGTTTTTGCTCTGCTACCTCTATCGTTTCATTCATTTTGAACAAGCAGGCCGCAACAATTGCTTTGTTTTACAGCTTAGAACCCAGAATAGCCGCCGCAGTATAGGGCGGTTTGTCCTTACCCCCGCTGAACGGAATCCATCGCTTTTCACCGCAATGGAAACCTTCATTTTCAAGGGCGCTGACATCGAAAGCAGTGAAACGCGGATCAATTTTGAGCTTTTAGAACAAGATTTACGTGCTTATGAGGCGCAGGTAATGGGCGGGAAATTGCTTGTAGACCCCAAAAAGAGCCAGACCAGCATCGAAGGTGGCGATTATAGTTGTCTTATTAACCTCTTAGAGCAAAGTTTAGACGACGAAATTGCTCAAATGCTGGCAAGTGACAAACCTATCGAACAGGATCTGGGTTGTTTGTTGGCTTTAACCGTGAATAGCTTGATCGAAAGTTTGCAAAAACGCCTTTTGGCTCAGGGCCTGCCCTATAATCGGTTAGCCCAACCGCAATTTAAACCGCCCCGTGAACCTGGCACTTCGGCGGGAAATACTACTTTGATCTGTATGAATGGGCATCAAATGCCTTTGGGTGCTAAGTTTTGCGCTGAATGCGCTGCTCCAGCCCAAATAATCACAACTGGAGCAAGTTTGGCTTGTCTTAATGGGCATCAAATATCTTTGGGCACTAAGTTTTGCGCTGAATGTGGGGCCCCTCCCCGAACTTTGACAACTATAACAGAGGCTTTTTGTTCCAATGGCCATCAGATGCCTTTAGGCGCTAAGTTTTGTCCCGAATGTGGCGCGACTGTAAACCGCAGTTTTGATGGACGAGCTTTGGGAACGTTAAGTTAGGTCTTCTGGCAAAATCTCTAGGGACAGGCAAGATGCCTATTCTACTAGGGACAGGCGGATGCCTATCCTACAAGGGACAGGCGGATGCCTATCCTACAAGGGACAGGTGGATGCCTATCCTACAAGGGACAGGCAAGATGCCTATTCTACAAGGGACAGGCAAGATGCCTATTCTACAGGGGCACAAAATGCAGGTTGGTTGGCACATTAGAGGGATTAGCGGACATTCATTCCGCCTCGAAAAGCCGCTGGGCCTGCCAGGGTTGTTGGGGCAAGTTTTTCTGGCGCAAGCAGAAGATGGTACATTTGTTGCGGCTAAAGCGCTCCGCCCCAATCGGCCTGCGACAGACCGCATCCGCTTTTTCCAAGAAGCTGAAACGCTGGAGCGCTTGCGCCAGGTTGAAGAGGCCGCAGGTTCCCACTATGCTGTGCGCTTGCTCGACCTCGCGGCCCCAGATGCGCCTGAACCTTTCCTTGTGCTAGAATTGGCCAAAGGGCAAAATGTCTTTTACGACTTGGTTGACCGCGTGGTTGATTGGGAAACCCAACCGTTGCCCGAACAGGAGGTTTTGGAAATCGCCTGGCATTTTGCCCAGGCTTTGGCCTTAGCTCATCGGGCTGGCATTTGCTACGATGACATGAAGCTCGAAAACCTCTTTTGGCAGCCCGAAAAGCCTGAACCTTTACGGGTGATTGACTGGAATGTGGTTTCGCCTGTTGCAGCACGAGGGGTGAGTGGCGATTGGGCCCGGTTTGGGGCGCGGTTGTATGAAATGCTGACGGGTAAGCGGCTAGGGGTCGACCCCGAAGGCCGTTTGATGGCGGGGCGCTTGGAGGACGCGCTAAACTGGGAGCAAGTGGCCTGCGGTTTGCAACAGATTATGTACCGCGCCTTGCATCCCCAGATCACCCAGCGCTATGCTCAAGACGAAGATTTTTTGGCCGATTTGCAGCGGGAATATCTTGCGGCCCAAATGCCCGTCGGTGATTTAGTCGCTCAAGCGCAAAAAGCGCTAGAAGGTCAGCGCTACTTTGCAGCTAAAGCGTTGCTCAAGCGGGCCGCAAAACAGAGTCCTGAGCATCCTCTGATTCAGCATTTGCTTACGGAAGTTGACCAAGGTGCAGATCGGATGCGGGAGAGCAACTTAGCAACGGGGCAACGTTTATTACAAAGAGGCGAGTTTGGGCTGGCCGCAGAACGCTTTACCGCGATCTATGGGGCCAACAATGGGCGCGATGCCCCAGCGCGGCGCTGGAGTTGGGTCGCCAAGCTGGCCCAGCAGCATCCAACTATCTACGCTAAAATAAATATCAGCCTCGAACGGGCCTTGGTTTTGCTCCAGCCCGCGCTTTCGCAACTTTCCCAGGAGCAAGCCAGCGCAGCCATGCGGCTTTTACGTCCTTTGGCCCGCCAATATCCGGAGTTAGCTGAATTAGGCTGGCTGGCCAGCGAAGCGCGGTTGCTCCTCATTTATCGCCAAGCCCGCTTGCGAGCAATTGATGATTTGGCCGAGCAACGCTGTTCCCTTTTGACCGCCCTGGAAGAGCTACAGAAGTTGGAGCCAATTTTGGCTGCCGCACCCGATTTGACCGAACTTCAGGTCGAACTTCAACAACACTTGCAGGTGGTCGAAACGCAACTGGCCAATCAAACTGATTTGGTCCAATTGCTTCAAACGGCCCAGCATGAAGCAGCTTTTGCGACCAGCTTGGGGGCCGAAGCGCAGGCGGCGGAAGCTGAACAGGCCTGGGAGCGGGCTGAGGATGCTTGTCACCAGATCGAGCTTAGGGGCCCTTCAGAGCCTTTTGGGGAGCAAGTGGCGGCCATCCGAGCTAGAGTACGGCTTCAGCTAGATCAGCTTTTAACTTGCCCAGCCGCCCCGCTCAAGCACCGCGAGGCACAGGGGGGAGGAACCACGACAGGCAAACCGCAAGCCCAGGAAGCCGAAGATCACCTCAAAGCCCAAATTTTGGCCCTGGCCCACCAGCAGCTTACGAAGCAGAATTTTGCCCTCGCTCGCCAGACGCTGGTCTGCCTTGAGACCAATCTGTTATCTGAGGATTTGTTTCAACAAGTGCAAGGTCTGAAAGTGCAACTTCACCATACCCAATTTACGTGGCTGCTGAGTGAGGCCGAGCAGGCCCTTGCCACTCACGATTTTGAGACCGCCCGCATTCACTTGACCAACGCCAGCCGGTTAAGCGCGGAACCTACCGACCAAGCCCAATGCCAGGCTTTGGAACTGCGGTTATTGCTTGAGCAGGTCACTGAGACCGTCCAGCAAAGCGAGTGGGGGCCAGCCCGCGAACTCTTGCGCCAGGCCCAGCAACTTTTGGCCCAACCTTTGGCAAGTTCTGAGGCCGCCGCCGCGCACCAGCGCCTCACCCTACTCCAGCGCGAATGTGACCGCGCCGGAGCTTACGAAGCCGCCGAACGGAATCGAACCCTGATTGCGGAGGCCCTTCAGCAACATGCTTATCAGCAGGCCCAGAATCTCGCTGAAACCACAATCCAGAGTCTCCGCGAATACGGTTTACCTGAATTTGACCTCCTCCTTCAGACCCTCAAACAGTTTGTTTCTGAAGCCCAAGAGGGCCTAGAGATTCGGACCGAAGCCCAACAGATTTTTGAAACTCTCAAACAATTTTATCTCCTGGACAATTACCAACAAGCCCTTCATTCTGTCGACCAATTAGCCCATTTTCTGGCGACGCGCTCCACCGAAGACCCTTTGGTTTTAGCTTGGCAACAGCAAGCGCATCTTTGGGGCCTAGAGATGCAAACCTTCCTCAAGCAAGCTACGGAACAAGCTCGGCAACTTAGCCAAACCGCAGACTCTGACCCCCTTCTAGGCCAAAAGTTTCTGGAGACTGAGGTTCTGCGCCGTTATCCCGATTATCCCCCTGCTTTGAGCTTAAAGCAGACTTGGGAATGGGAAGCCTTAGAACTTGAATTGCATGCCGATGAAGAAGATTATCTGCGCTTGGCCGCCCAGATCGATGCGCTTCAGGATGCCTTTTGGGGGGATGATCACTCTTCCCGCACCCAGGCTACACTTCAGGCCCAGCAACTAGAGCAAGCAAACCTCTGTGCAACCCCAGCGCTAATCCAGTTAAAGGCCGCGATTGAAAGTTTGGCCAGTCGCCCAACCACCGACCTCCAAAAAGCCCAACAAATGCACCGCCTTTTAGCCGAACGCCAGGCCCGCCGCTGGGTTTTATACCTCCGCAACTTGCTCTATCAGGATGATCTCAAGCCTTTTGATACCAATTTGACCGAGACAAGGCCGGCCTTGCTGCCCTTTATCTTGCCGGTGTTGCCCGAACTTCAGAGCGAGCGCGATAGCCTTGAACAGCTTCACATTGCCCGGCAACTTCAAGCCCTTGGGCATTGGAATGCGGCCCGAGCTGCCGGCCAAAAAGCAGCCGAAATTTCCTCCACGCCCTTTGTGCTAACCCTCTTGAACGAAATTGATGCTACGGAACACGCGGGAGCCGTTTTGTTCAAAGCCCTAAAAGAGCTTGAAATGTATCTTAGTCGCTTGAAAAATGCGCTGGGCTATGCCGGCGAATCACCTTTCTATCAACTTCAGAAGACGCATGCCCTTTTAGAAGAGGCTATTCGCATAACGACGACGTATTCCTTTTTTCAAAAGGAAGAATATACTCAGCGCATTCTGCAATTTAAGCAACGCTATTGCATTTGTTGGCAAACTGTGGCCCAAAGTGCTTTAACTTATTGGAAAAAGGCCTATCCCGTTATTTTGGAAGGGTTAAGTGCTATTGCTCCCGCTGACTCAACCGTTCAGGGAATCGTCCAAGAGCTCAAGGGGCGCGAAATTCTCTTACGCGCCCGCCAGGATTTACAGGAGGGGCGGCTCAACCAAGCGAAGGATCGTATCCAGGAGATTGCCTCCCATTTGCCCCCAACGGATCAGGCCCTCACTGAGCTTCAAACTCTCATTCAGCACAATTTTGACCATGCCCAAGAGCGTAAGACTCAAGCTGCAAAAGCCCAAGCGCAGGCGGAACTCAACGCTGCTCACAACTTTCTCATGGAAGCTTTGCAATTCAATCGGGAAGACAGCGAAGCCCGTGAGATGCGGAACACTTTGGCCCTTCGCATTGGCCAAGCGCTCAGTCTAGCGCAACAAGCCTACGAAATGCAGAGCCAAGACTTACGCGCTGCAATTAAACTTTGGGAAGAGGTTTGTCAACTCTATCGGGATGGAGTCTACACAGATGGCAGCTTAGAAGCGCGGCCCTTCACGCTCTGTCTCAAAGAGGCTTTGGCGAAACAGAACCGCCAGTTAAACCCCGTTACGGCTAAGTTGGATGAGCGAGATCTGGGCGAAAACCTTGCTGAACTCCAAACCCTGGAGCGGGTAGATTTTATTCGCCAGGAATTTCAGCAGTTAAGAGAGGTTTTTGAAGATAAAGCGACTTTTGATTGGGAAGATTTCAAACGAACTTGTGGGAGAATTTTGGCCGATATTGCCGAAATCAATGAACAAATGGCCCAAATGCGCGAAATTTATCCCGAACTGGGGCAGATTTTCCAGGCAACCAGCTTGCTGATTGCTTATCATACAGCCCACGATGAATTATTCCACATTCTTAGCACTCCGCGCAAAGAGCGCCCGATCAGTTGGAAGACACAGCGCATCCAAGCCTTTACGCATCTCCAAGATATTTGGGCCACCTTGAAAGCTTTTGAGCCAGGGGCTGAGACGATTGTCAAAAATCTCGCCGCGGTTGTTGAAGCGGCGTATGATCAAATTTTGCTCTTAAACAACCTCGAAGAAACCGCTTAACCAGCCGCTTAGGCCTCTTTCAGAGCCATCCGGGACTATGAAATCCCCCTTGCGGAGGCCCCGGCTTTAGCTGTGCCCCACCAGCTAAAGCTGGGGCCTCCGAGAGAAAAGAACTTGGGTTTCAGCCTAGTTGATTCCAAATCCAGGGATTTCATAATAGAATGCTTCAGGCCCAACCCAGGCTTAAAAACAGCATTAGACAGCCATTTAGAAGCGATTTTGGATCCTAGCTTGCAAGAAGCCCAGGGGTGTGGTAGAATAGGTGCGTTAAGGAATTGGTCTTCTGTAGGGAAAAGCCGACGTAGCTCAATTGGCAGAGCAGCGGTTTTGTAAACCGCAGGTTCAGGGTTCGATTCCCTGCGTCGGCTCCACGTTACGTTGACAATTAAATTGGGTCGGTGCCAGAGTGGTTAAATGGGACGGACTGTAACTCCGTTGACCGGAAGGTCTACGCTGGTTCAAATCCAGCCCGGCCCACCAAGTCCTTTTCCCGTTCAAGGTTTTGAAGCGGGCCCATGTAGCTCAGCAGGTAGAGCATCACATTGGTAGTGTGAAGGTCACGAGTTCGATTCTCGTCGTGGGCTCCAGCTGAATAGTGTGTTTAGGATAATCTCATATCCTAAACACACTTTCCTCGGTAGTGGTTAAATTGAAAAACCTCTTTTAGTCTATATGCATGCTACTAAGTTGAACATTCATGGCCGACTAAAGTAGGAATTTTGATGGTCAACTCGTTTTTACGCCTAGAAAGTAGAAGTTTAAGAAATAGATGGCAAAACAGAAATTTGAGCGTAACAAGCCCCATATCAACGTCGGTACAATTGGCCACGTCGACCATGGCAAAACGACGCTCACCGCGGCTATAACGAAGGTTTTGGCCCTCAAAGGCAAAGCTAAGTTCACAGATTACGACCAAATTGACAATGCCCCCGAAGAGCGCGCTAGAGGAATCACAATCGCCATTCGGCACGTGGAATATGAAACCGATACGCGCCATTACGCCCACGTTGACTGCCCAGGTCATGCTGACTATATCAAAAACATGATCACTGGGGCGGCTCAAATGGACGGCGCGATTTTAGTGGTTTCAGCCCCCGACGGCCCCATGCCCCAAACCCGCGAACACATTTTGCTCGCTCGCCAAGTTCAAGTTCCTTCAATGGTTGTCTTTCTCAACAAAGTTGACATGATGGATGATGAGGAATTGCTTGAACTGGTCGAATTAGAACTCCGCGAACTTTTGGTAAAACAAGGGTTTCCAGGAGACAATATTCCGATCATTCGGGGAAGTGCGCGAGTTGCTCTTTTAAGTAAGAGTGAAGATGTCAATGCCCCAGAATATGAGTGTATTCTGAAATTGATGGATGCTGTTGATGCGGCTATTCCCACTCCTACCCGTGATACTGATAAGCCATTTCTCATGCCCATTGAAGACGTTTTCGGCATCAAAGGGCGCGGAACAGTGGTTACAGGGCGGATTGAACGGGGCCAGGTCAAGGTCAGCGATACAGTTGAAATCGTGGGCATGACGAATGAAGAGCCGCGTAAAACCGTCGTTACTGGCGTGGAGATGTTCCAGAAAATCTTGGATAGCGGCATCGCGGGCGATAACGTAGGTTGTCTCTTGCGAGGCATTGAACGCACCGATATTGAGCGGGGCCAAGTTTTGGCCATCCCAGGAAGCATTAAACCTCACGCGAAGTTCAAAGCCCAAGTCTATGTCTTGAAAAAAGACGAGGGTGGGCGACACAAGCCCTTCTTCCCTGGCTATCGCCCCCAATTCTATATTCGGACTACCGATGTCACGGGATCAATTACATTGCCCGAAGGCACAGATATGGTTATGCCTGGGGATAATGTTTTGTTTGATGTAGAATTGATTGTTCCTGTCGCTATCGAAGAAGGTCTCCGCTTTGCAATCCGCGAAGGTGGCCGGACTGTAGGCGCAGGTGTCGTGACTGAAATCGTACTCGAAGACAAAAAAGTCAAAGCGTAATTTTAGAATTTAAGGCTTTTGCCCTAGCTCATACAGCAAAAGAGGAGCTAGGGCAACTTGCTTTTTCAAACGCTTTTTGAGTTCGGGCCCGTGACACGAAGGAAAAGGGTAATGGCTGTTGTGAAAGAAAAAGAAAAAAAACTGCAAGAAGACTCCGTGGGGACGCAATCCCTGCGGCGCTTGCATGAAACTTGGGCCGAGTTGGAAAAGGTTGTTTGGCCAGGGGGCCCCGAATTTGACGGAATTGTGCGGGAGACATCGCGGCTAACAATGGTGGTAATTGGGGTTTCTACCGCGATTGGCTTTTTTTTGTTTCTTAGTGACTCCCTCTTTCTCACCCTCTACACGCTTCTTGTCAAACTTGTCCAGCCATAATTACCCCCCATTGTCACCAGGAAGGAACGCTGTGGCTGCTAAAGACCCAATTCCTGAAGCTGAAACACCCCAAACAACGGATGAACGCCGTTGGTACGTGATTCATACCTATTCGGGCTACGAAAATAAAGTGCGCCAAAACTTGGAGCATCGCATTCAGTCCATGGGTATGGACGAACAGATTTTTCGCGTCATTGTGCCAACCGAAGAAGAAATTGAGATTAAAAACGGGCAGCGCCGCGTCGTAAGCCGCAAAATCTACCCTGGGTATGTTTTAGTTCAAATGTGTTTGACTGATGATTCATGGTATGTGGTCCGTAATACCCCCGGAGTAACGAGTTTTGTTGGGCAGGGTAATCGGCCAATTCCCCTGGAAGATGGCGAAGTCAAAGCCATCCTGAAACAGATGGAGGCCGAAGCGCCCAAAGTCCGCGTGAGCTATCAAGTTGGGCAGGGGGTGAAGATCACCGACGGGCCTTTTAACGAATTTGAAGGCATCGTAGATTCAATTGACCAAGAAAAGGGCCGCGTTCGGGTCTTAGTTTCCCTCTTTGGGCGCGAAGCCCCGATTGAATTAGATTTTCTCCAGGTCGCCCGCTTGGTGGATTAGCGCAAGCTTTGGGGCCCAGCCTTCAAGCAAGGGGCCGCTTTTTTGGGCCCTGAGCTAAAAACTGCGTTCAAAGCGACTCATTGGAAGTCGCTGGCTTTTTAAGCAGCGGTCACGGCTAAAGCCGTGGGTTCCAGTTCTGCTGAGGGGGTTTCAGACGAGGAATTTTAACGGTGTTCAGTTGCGATCACCTAGAAAGTAGCAGTAAAAAAGCGTGGCAAAAAAACTAGTTGCCGTCGTCAAACTGCAACTCAAAGCTGGTAAGGCCACTCCCGCCCCCCCCGTGGGGCCAGCGTTGGGGCAGTATGGCATTAACATTATGGCGTTTGTGAAGGAGTACAACGAGAAGACGGCTGGGCAAGCGGGCAGCATTGTCCCCGTTGAAGTAACGATTTACAGTGACCGTTCGTTTGTGGCGCGGTTGCTTACGCCCCCCGCTTCGGACTTGTTGCGGAAGGCCGCAGGTGTGCCAAAGGGTTCAGGGACCGCAGGGCGCAGTCTAGCGGGCAAAGTTACGCGCAAACAATTGCGCGACTTGGCTAATCAAAAGTTGGGGGATCTCAATGCGCTTAATGTTGAGAATGCGGAGAAAATTTTGGCGGGGACCGCCCGCAGTATGGGCATCGAGATTGTGGATTAAGTCTAAGCCTTTTGGAAGCCTATAAGGAAGGGAAAGAAAATGCGTTTCGTGCTAAAATTAGGAATAGGGCTTTGTCTTTTTCTTGGCTTAGTCGCTTGTGGCAAAGATGCAGCTCCTTCGCCGAATGCTGGGCCTCAGGCCACCACCCTCACAGCGCAGGCTGTTTACGACGCATTTGTGAACGCGGGCCTAGAGGTTTTTAATCCCCATGCGCCTTTAGCCCGTGAAGCAGCAATGAATCCCCCAGCCGAAACCTTCAGTGATAATCTGGGTTTCAATGTCAAAGAAGCGGGCGCACGCGGTGGACAGATTTACATTTGCAAAACCCGTGAATCTTGTGATCTAGTCGCCGATTTCTATCAGAAAGCCAAGGAACCCCGCTGTCCTGATGGGGATTGTTTCAATAAATATCGTTATCGTTCAGCCGATGGCCGCGTTTTAGTTCTGCTTTTCCGCGAAATTACGCCCGAAACGGCGGCAAAATTTCAGAAAGTCGTTGAAACGTTCGCCAGTAAATAGATTTTGAGCTAATGGTTCTTAGGTGGGAGGGCAAAAATTTGCCCGTTTTGGACCACAAAGGAAACTAATCCCATGGCAAAGCAAGGTAAAAAGTATTTAGCAGCCTGTGCAAAAGTTGATCGGACGCAGTTTTACGCGCCCGCCGAGGCGGTCAAACTGGCCCTTGAAACCACTTTTGTACAGTTTAATTCGACGATTGAGGTTCACGTGCGCTTGGGAATCGACCCTCGCCACGCCGACCAAAACATCCGCACGACGGTAGTTTTACCACACGGGACGGGCAAAACAGTGCGTGTTTTGGTCTTTGCCCAAGGTGATGCGGCACGGATGGCCCAAGACGCAGGTGCAGATTTTGTGGGCAGCGATGATCTTATTGCCCGAATTGACAAAGAAAACTTCTTTGACTTTGACATCGCCATCGCAACTGCCGATATGATGGGCAAAGTCGGCAAGTTAGGGCGCAAATTGGGGCCGCGTGGCTTGATGCCCAACCCAAAGAGTGGAACCGTTGTCCCCGTTGAGAATTTAGGCAATACCATTCAAGAAGTCCGTGGGGGGCGCGTTGAGTTTCGCAACGATAAAACAGGTTTGTTGCACGTAGCCATTGGGAAAGCTAATTTTAGCGAAGCGCAAATCTTTGAGAACTTAGCAGCTTTGATGGAAGCCATCAAAATTGCCAAACCCAGTGGAGCTAAAGGGGTTTATGTGCGAAGCATAACGTTGACTAGCACCATGGGCCCAGGGATTCGGCTCAATCCGCTAGTAGCCCAAGCAATGAAAGCCGAAGTTAAAGCCTAGGCTGCAAAAAAGACAAAAAAAGAGTTGCTATACCCTAGACCGCTGGTCTTTAGCACCGCGCTAAAGGAAGAGGTTTTGAAACCCGCCAGCCGAGGTAGGCAACAGAAAAATGCTTTTTAGTTTGCATGCTGCTTTTAATTAAGTTGCAATAAAAAGGTGTTTCTTCTGTTTGGCCACCGTGTCTAGGAGATACAGTGGTTTTTTTGTTGGTTTGAAAAGGAAAAACCAATGCCTACACAGCGCAAAATTGAAACGGTAGCCAGCTTAACCGCCAAACTCACCCAGATGCAACTGACAGTTGTTGCGGATTATCGCGGGTTGACGGTTGCCGAAATGACGGACTTGCGCCAGAAACTGCGAGCAAATGGAGCCGATCTGATAGTTGCCAAAAACACCCTTATTCGGCTCGCCGCCCGCGAAACGCAACACGAGGCTTTAGAGCCATTTTTGGCTGGCCCTACGGCCTTGGCTATTGCTTATGATGACGTGGCAAGCGTAGCGAAAACCCTGAATGATTTTATTCGGGTCTCGAAGAAAATGGCCGTCCGTGGGGGATTGCTAGGGTCGAATGCGTTTGCTGCTGCTAAGTTGGAAGAAGTCGCTAAGTTGCCTTCCCGCCAGCAACTCCTGGCCCAGATTTTGGGGGGCATCCAGGCCCCAGTGGCCGGGGTGGTTGGGGTTCTCAACGCCGCGATCTCAAATGTCGTTTATACCCTTCAAGCTCGAATTGATCAATTACAACCCGCCGAAGAGTCTGCGGGCCCAGCCTAAATAAAGAAAGGTAAATCTCCCAGATGGCAAGCCAAAAGGTTCTTGACATTATAGCCGCTATCGAAACGTGCAACGTCCTTGAGTTGGTTGAGTTGAAGAAAGAGATGGAAGAGAAATGGGGCGTTACCGCCGCGGCCCCAGTGGCCGTCGGGGTTGTAGCTGGCCCCGCCGCTGGCGCTGAGAGTGCTGCGCCTGCTGCCGAGGAGCAGACGGAGTTCACGGTGATCCTTAAAGATGTAGGCCCGAACAAGATTCAGGTGATCAAGGTGGTCCGCGAATTGACCAGCTTGGGCTTGAAAGAAGCTAAAGACCTGGTCGAGGGTGCGCCTAAGCCGGTGAAGGAAGCGGTCAGCAAGGAAGAGGCTGAGGCCGCGAAAGCTAAGTTGATCGAGACAGGCGCAAGCGTCGAAGTTAAGTAAGCGCAGCGCTAAAACGGACGAAGAGCGGCAGGGAAGTCAACTTCCCTGCCGCTTTTGCTACCTAGTTTGGGCAGCGACTCCGGTGCGCCCCCCGCGCTAAAGCGCGGGGGGCGCACCGCTCTTCTACCCCTAATTTGGAGGAACTTATGCCGACTACCCAGCCTTTATTTCCCCCCGCTTTCACCGCGCTCAAGGACTATCCCGCGCTTTGGAACGCAGTCGAACCTAGCCTTATGAGCCAGGGAGCTTACATTCAGAGAACTCAACAGACTTGCTTCATGAGCTACCAGGTGAAGGCTCAGGTCGCCCAAGCGATGGCCGCTTTAGAGGGAGGTTTGGTAACCATAGAAGGCCCCCCAGGGAGTGGGGTCTCGACCCTTCTGGCCCACTTAGCGGCCACCCAACCAGTAGCTTTCTGGTTCGGCGACCACGATGCAGCCCACGGCAGAGCGGGCTATGGAATGGCTGCTCTTGCTGCTCAACTAATTGCTCTTCACAAGCTCAGTTTGCCCCTTATTCCCCCTTCTATTGCGACTGATTACCAGAGTCTTGCGGACCTGTTGAAGGAAGCCAGTACGCAACCGCAGCGCGTAATTGTCCTGCTTGATCCGCCTTCTTGTCCCCTTCAACCCTTGGCTCCTTTCCCCCAAACTTGGCGCTTGCCCAGAGCCGCTTTGCCCCCAAATGTCTTACTTATTGCAGGCAGTCTACCAGGAGCCGATTGGTCCTTTCGCCCCGATCTGCGGATTCATTTGCCCCAACAAGGTGAGGCCTTCAACCACGCGGCAAGCCGCTTTTTGCACCAGCTAAAGTGCCCGCTTGAGGCGCAAAAACCCCTCATCGAGGCCGCGCAAGGCAACTTCCTCTACCTCAGACTGGCTGCTGGTCTCATCCATCAGAAGGCTTATGATTACCGTGACCTTCCCCTTGGCCTGGAGCAGCTTTACCAGACTTGGTGGGCCGATTTAAGCTCCTCAAGTCGTCAATTGGCTCTTCTTTTGGCTGCCGCAGGGGAACCCTTACCCTACCAACTCTGTGCTGATCTGCTTGGCACAGACCCTCAACCAACCCTAGAACTCTGGCAAGCGTTAGGGCTTGCAGACTGCCAGAGTGACCCCAATCCTCCCTCCTTGGTGACCGTATCCTTGCATCATTGGGCCTTACGGGATTACTTGGCCCGCTCCCATCCCACAGAGCTTGAGCAGACGCATACAGCTTTGACCATGGAGCTTGCTAAGTACTTAGAGCAGGAGCAGCTTCAGCCCCCTTCCCTCCTTGAAAACTATGCTTGGCAGCAATTTGCTCGGCATGCAGCTCTTGGTCTGTCACCTTCTATAGCCCTACCTCGTGTAGCTCAACGGGCTTGGATTAGAGGTCAGGAACGCCGCACAGGGCAATTGGCCGAGGCGGCCCGTGACCTTTCTTGGGAACTTCGCACCGCGATTGGGGTCAGATTAGAACCTCAGACAAGTGAGGCCCAGCTTTTGCGCTTGGCTAGTATAACTGCTTTGGTGGGGACGTTTACATCCCTTACGCGCTCCCTGAATCCCGAAGCAGTCGCCGACGCTCTGTTAGGCAGTCAGGAGCGTTTAGGGCGGGAAGGGAGTCTCAAACGAACCACAGCTTTGGTCGATCAACTACCTGATGGACAGGCAAAGGCCCAGGTACTTAGGCAGTTAGGTGAGACTTGCTACGGTCTCAAGCAACGGTCAGCAGCGATGCGTTTACTCTCTCAAGCTCTTGACATTGAGGAGCAGAAAATCCCACGGGTATGGCGTGAGCAACGGGAGCATTTGCTTTGTGTCCTGGTTAAAGTAGCATTAGCTTTGGGGGAAAGTGAAGGGGCCTTGGCTCTGACGACGCAGATTGAACAGAGTGAGCGGCGCGGGGTGGCTGCTACGCAAGTAGTGCATTGGTTGCTCGCTAAAGGGGCTTACCTTCAAGCCCAAAAGGTAGCTTGCGCGATCAAGCACGAGAGCTTGGCGGCCTGGGCTCAAGCTGAAGTTGCTGTAGCTTGGGTGCGGGCAGGCTACTTAGTAGCAGGCGAAGCACTGTTAGCGCAGGTCAAGGTTGAGACCGCAAGAGGTTGGGGCGAGATCGAATTGGCTTGCGATTCCGCAGCAAATGATGAGTTGAATGCGCGACAGCGCCTGGCTCGGCTGGAGAATTCTAGCCAACGGGAACATGGATTAGCACGTTTGGCAGCGGCTTTAGCAGCGGCGAATAAAGGTCAAGCGGCTTTAACTGTCGCCTGTGAAATCGAAGCGGTTGAGGTGCGTGTTATGGCTCTCCTCGATGTGCGGCAAAAGGTGCATGGCACAGTAGCTGTGGCGGCGCTGGAGCAGGCGACTACGGCTATCGGAGCGTTGACTAAGGAAGTACGGGTTCCTCTATTGACTTTATTAGCCGCTTCTTACGGAGCTTTAGGGCATACCAAAGCCGCACTCCAGGTCGCTTCCCAGCTTGCGCCAGGGGAAGAGCAAGAGCGGGCCCAATCCCGTACCGCGCTGGCCCTCGCCCAAAGTGGGAAGTATGCAGAGGGTTTAACCTTAGCCCAGACCCTCACAGACCCCGATGAACGGGATTGGACCTATGATGAGTTAGTCCGTGTCTTAGCGGCAGCGGGAGCGTTTGGGGAAGCCTTGCAGTTAGCTTATCAGATTAGTACGCTTGAACAGAAAGCTCAAACTTTGGCTAACTTAGCTCTCGCGCAGGCTAAAGCAGGTGATCCTTTAGGGGGCTTTCAACTTGCTCAGAAGATCACCCAACCTGGCGAGCGAGCCCGTGCCTTAACTCATCTTGCACCGCTTTTAGTCGCAAGTGGGCAGCAACAGACCGCTTTGCTGGCCTTAGATGAGAATCCGCTTACTCCTCTTCAAACTAGCCGTTACCTCTTAGCTCTCGTTAGCGCCCTAGCCAATCAAGGAGCTTTAACCTTGGCGCAAAGCCTTGCTCCGACCATTCCACAACCCTTGGCGAAGGCTCAAGCTTACCTTGCGATTGCCCATGCTCTGGCTGCCCAGCGCCCTAAACAGGCCTATCTGGCGCTTGGCACAGCCTTTCAAATGGCCTCTCTAGGGCGGGC
>DCSM01000001.1:8079-13971 GCA_002325605.1 Chloroflexaceae bacterium UBA1466 | reverse complement strand
CAGCCCCAGCCCATTCTGCGAATAAACAGCCGCTATATCGTTGGGCGTTCGCTGCGCCCCGAACACGGGCGGCTGTTTGCGGGGCGGGAGGACATCTTTCAACGCATCCGCGACCTGTGGGAAGGGAACCCCGAAAAAAAATCCCTCATCTTGCACGGGGAGCGGCGGATGGGCAAAACTTCTATTCTCCTCCACCTTCAGGAGCGGCTTAGTGCTGAATATGTGCCGATCTTTCTCAACCTGCAAACCGAAGCGAGCGTGCAGGATTTTGGCGAATTCCTCTACAACGTCGCGCATACCGTGCATGGCGACCTTTCGAAGGCTCTCAATTTGCCTCCCACTTGGCTTGCGCCGCCGACGGTAGAGCAGTATAAAGCGCATACCCTTGTCCCGTTCAAAGAGTTTTTCGAGCGGGTCAATGAAGTAATCGTGGCGCAGGAGAAAACCCTTGTCCTGCTGTTTGATGAATTTGAGATGCTGGAGGATAAGATCAACGCAGGGGTTTTCCCAAAGGATCTACTCCTTCACTTTCGGCATCTAATGTATAATGCCCGCAACACGGCCCTCATTCTAGCAGGTTGCCATACTTTAGAGAGTATGACGCATGAATACTGGAATCCCTTCTTCGGAATTACGACCAACCTCAGAATAAGCTACCTGAGTCGGGAAGCCGCCGAGGAGATCATTACCAATCCCTGGGATGGCTTTGAATTGCAATATACGCGGGAGGCGGTGGAAGCGATTCGCAAGGCGACGGGGGGGCAAGGGATGTTGTTGCAAGATACTTGCCAAACCATCATTCAGCTTGTCAATCAACGGTTGCGGGCGACGGGAGCGCAAATTCTCCCTACGGTTACGCTCCCTGAAGCGCACCAGGCCTTTGAGCAAGTGCTGAAGGAATCCAATTACTTTAAGGCCTTCTGGAGTGACCCTACGTTGCTCAAGCCGCACGAGCGCCTTACTTTAGCGGCTTTGGCGGCCAAGCAGGAGCGGTTTGAAGGGGGGACATCGCGGGCGGAAGTAGACCGTTGTCTAAAGGTCTACCTTGATCACAACCGCATTGAGGAAGCCTGGAACCTGATTAAGCAGCGCGAGATGGTGGAGCAAGACGGGGAAATCTATCGGTTTCGGGTTGATCTAGTTTGGCAATGGGTCAGGAAGTATCAACCTTTAGGGGAGGTGGCGCAGCGGGAGGGAAAAAGTTGAGTAGGCTGGCTCAGACAGGCAGGATGCCTGTCCTCCGCCATTGAATCCATTGAATAGTACTAAAGCACCATTAGATTTAGGACTAAAGTATCATTGGTTTTTTGTAAAGGCGTGCTATAATTTGAAATAATGAGGATAGATAGTAAGCCAAAAGCCGCCTGGGGCTGGACTTGGAGAAAGGATGACCTAAAAGCAGCTAAAAAATAACCTTTCATGTTCAAAAATCGTTCGTTCGTTTAGATTACTTTAAGACTATCTGAGGATAAAGTGAAAAAGCATTTTAACAGCTTCGTGGTCCTGCTCGTCGCAGTGACCTTGCTCGTTCCTTTCGCGCCAAGCAAAGCTCTAAGTAGCTCTTCCTTGGCCACCGCTACGCCGTCGGATCCTGTAAAGCCTGTTGAGTTGAAAAGCTCTAGCCCCACCCTTCTTGGCGAAGAAACAACCTTCACCGTAACCACGAACCTTTCCCGCGATTACTTTGAATGGGATTTTCGGGATGGTACGAATCCCGTTCAGACCATTAGCCAGACGGTCAAATATCGTTACACCAAACCTGGAAGCTATTGGCCCAAAGTAACGCTCTACACAAAGGGGGGTACAGACATCTACGGTGGTAGCACTCCTTATGGCAATAATCCCACTGCTGTGGGGAACGACTCAATCAATTTCACGATTAGCTCCCTCATCACTGCAAAGAGCAGCAAACCTGCGCTTGCGGGCGACACCGTTACCCTTACCGTTACCACAGCTTTGGCCTTCAGCTACCTCAAATGGGATTTTGGAGATAACACGGCTCTGGAGAAGAAAACCGAGAAGGTAACAAAGCATACTTACCCCAACGCGGGAGCTTACATCGCAACCGTAACGCTCTTTGATGCCAGCGATAAGGAATTGGCCAAAGCTGAAACTTCCCTGGACGTTCTGCGGAAGTGCATCAATGATTCCTATGAAGTAGATAGCTCCTTTGCCCAAGCGCGATCCTACTCTGGCAACCTTGAGAATCACACCCTTTGCCCTGCTGATGAAGATTGGGTCTCCTTCAATGCCACTGCTGATACAGAGTACCGCATTGAAACCCTCAATGTTCAACCGATCTACGCCAATCACACCTACCTTGAGCTTTACAACAGCAATCGTGAACTGATCGCTTTTGATGAGGGAACGGGATCAAGTGGTTGGGGTTCTGCCCTTCTTCTCCCCACAATCAAGCAGGCTGGCAATTACTTTGTACGGGTGCGCCATCCTGATAAGCGCAAAGGGAGCGAAGATTATACTTATAGCCTCCAGATCAAAGCTGCTCTCCGCAAGCCCAATCTCTCCCTCGGCGCTTCAGCATGGCCCTCTCGCCCGCAGCCTGGCGAGAAGCTTCGTTACTACCTTTGGTACGGTAATCGCAGTACCCTCGGTGTTACTGATGCCCAAAACGTGGTCATTACGGGCACGCTTCCCTCAAACGTTACCTATCTCTCTAGTGGCTCTTCGTGGTGGTGGATGGGTTATAACAACCTTACCACTTACCGCACGGGAAATGTGGTCGTTTGGAAGGTTCCCTCTTTCGCCGTAAATCAATGGGGTTATATCTACTTGGAAGGTAAGGTCTCTGAAGATGCTCAAGCAGAGAGTACTTTAGAATCCAAATTTGAGATTTCGGCCAGCAACGGTGAGCTTTATCCCCCCGATAATACGGCTACTGTTCGCAACGTTGTCCGACCTTTGGGTGCTGATCCCATCGTTTGGAAGTGGGGAACGTGGCGGGCTGATCCTGGCGAACAACTCTATTACGGTATCTCCTATTACAACGACAGCATTTCTCCCGCTTCCAACGTGCAGATTGTAGATACGCTCCCGTCAAACACAACCTTTAGCAACGAAAATTGGTGGCGGTATTCTTACGGTGGAACCTATCCGCAAGCAGCGAGGGTTGAGGGAAGCAAAGTTACATGGAACATTGATTGGCTTGGAGGTCGCGGCGGCGGTTATCTCTCCTTCCAGACAAAGCTAGGGGAAAATGCACCCCGTAATACTTCCATTACAAACAAAGCTACGATTACGGCGGACGAAGACATCAATCCAGGCAATAGTAGCTCTTCGGCAGATACTTACGTGAGGCCGCTGACCCGTATTACGGGGAAAGTAACGGGGCCAGGGCCAGAATTAAAACCCCTTCCTTGGGTCTACGTCTACGCCGAGAAGAATGTTGGTGGGGTTTGGAACTACGCTGCTTGGGCCTACACTGATGACAATGGTAAGTATGTAATGCGGGATATTGAGCCTGGTACGTACCGACTTCACTTCATGCATTGGGGTTGGCCAACCCGTTATCCCGATGAGTATTACAACGATGCGGCTGATCCCACAAGCGATAACCTTACCTTTGTAAAAGTGGTTACGAACCAAACAACGGCGGACATCAATACTGAATTTAATGATCCCGCTGCCCCAAAGGCCGAGATCAGTGTCAAAAATGGTTATGCTTACGTTGAAGCTGATCCCCACACGGGTGAAGTCAAGGCAAGTGTCTGGGTCGCAGCGTGGATGGGCGAGCCTTCCCTCACAGCTAAGAAGGTCGTGAAGTGTAAGGATGGGACAACCCCTACGAAGGTTGAACTTCAATTAGCAACTTCTTCGTCAGCGCAACGCTTCCTCGCGGATGCAACAGGTTTGGCAACTGTTCCGCCAGCTAGTTTCCAAAGCGGGAAGCTTTCCTTTATCGCAACATGCAATAGCGGGAGTGAAGAGGATAGTGTTGGAAGGATCATCATTCTGCGCGACCCTAGTGGGATTATCTCGGATGCTACAACGGGCCAACCAATTGTTGGGGCAACAGTAAACCTTTACAAAGTACCTAATTGGACCGCTAAACAAAACCCCAATGATGATGGGGCCACGACTTGCCAATCGAATCTTTCCAAGAAACCAGGTGACCCGTGGGATCAACAAGCCCCAACGTTCCTTGGGGTACGGGCTGACCCAAGTACGGGGGAAATTGATCCTACTGCCAACCCTTTGATTACAAATCAGATTGGCTACTATGGCTGGAATGTTGCGGAGGGATGTTGGTACGTTGAAGTAACGGCGGAGGGCTATGAGAAAAAGGTTAGCCCTGTGGTAGGTGTACCGCCCGAAGTTACCGATCTGAACCTTTCCCTTCAACCTTACGGAGTCCGCTTTACCACAGATGAGCAGGAAGTAAGCGAAAATGCAGGGAAAGCAACCTTTGCGGTCTCGCTTACCAAAACGCTTAGTAGTACTGTGACGGTGAAGTATACAACTACCGTGAGCGGGACGGCAAAAGCTAACACCGATTTCACTCCCGCGCAAGGGACGCTCACCTTTAGCCCTGGCGAAGCGCAGAAGACCTTTACCGTACCCATTCTTGATGACCAAGTTGCTGATGGGAATAAGACGGTGGTTGTGGCCTTGAGCGGCCCGACGGGGGCCAAACTTAGCTCCCCCAACGTCGAAACCCTCACTGTCTTGGACAATGAAAATCCCAATGTTCAGTTTAGTCTCAGCAACTATACGACGGATGAAAGCAAGGGGACAGCCGCAATTAGCGTGACCCTTAGCGAAGTACAACAACAACCCGTGGCCGTAGATTATGCCAGTAGCGATGGCACAGCTACGGCGGGGAAGGATTACACAGCGGCTAAGGGAACGCTCTATTTTGCGCCTGGGGAAAAGGAAAAGACCTTTGATCTCTACCTTACACCAGACGAGCTTACGGAGGGGCCAGAAACCGTCTCCCTCAGCTTGAGCAACGTTCGCAAAATTCCTTCTGGTACAGTTGATTGGGGAACCCAAAGATCGGCGACCTTGACCATTCAGGATGCTACTTCCCTACCTCCCATTCCTGGCTACGTGCCCCCAAGTATTCAGTTTGGCTCTGCGACCTTCACGGCTAAGGAGAGTGAGGGAACAGCCTTGATCTCTGTAACCTTGAGTGCTGCTCAAAACTACGCGGTCACCGTAGACTACGCGACCAGCGATGCAAGTGCCAAAGCAGGAAGTGATTATACGGCGATAAGCGGGACGCTTACCTTCGCGGCGGGCGATCTGGTCAAGACCTTCAATGTGCCAATCGTGCGCGACTCCTTGACCAAAGAGTCAATGGAGATGCTTAACCTGACTTTGAGCAACCCCACACCAAGCGCAAATGCCAAACTTGGTACGCTTGCCACCGCCAGCCTGAACATTATTGATGACCTTTTCCCCAGCGACACGCAACCGCAACCGCAACCAACGATTGGGGATAAGCCAAGCGTGCAACTAAGTAGTAGCAACTTTAGCAGCAAGGAGGGCAAGGGAACAGCGATTATTACCGTGACCCTCAGCGCCGTGCCGACCCAAACTGTGAAAGTAGATTACGCTACAGGCAACATCACTGACACGGCTACGGCGGGGCAAGATTATGTTCCTGCTAACGGGACACTGAGCTTTGCTCCAGGCACTATCATCAGGACGGTTATCATCCCTATCGTGGAAGATGACGTGGCAGAAGAAGCTGAGACCGTTTCTTTGGCCCTAAGTAATCCGCAGAATGCGACTTTGGGCCAACCTTCTAAAGCGACTTTGCTGATTAAGGATAAAAACGATTCCCCAGCGGTAATCGTAAACCAGAACATGGTCTACTTACCCTTCATTCGCCGTTAGGCGTTCAGTGAGGGGCGACCTTTTGAAGCCAAC
>DCSM01000001.1:0-8022 GCA_002325605.1 Chloroflexaceae bacterium UBA1466 | reverse complement strand
TTTTGAAGCCAACGGCTTCAAAAGGTCGCCCCCTTTCCCCTTCACTTGGCCTGGCGGGTTTGCAAAACCTACCAGGTTTTTCATTTGCTGCTAATAGAAATAGGTTTGCCACCACAGAAAGAAGGGGTCTTTTTGCAACGGCTCATCACGCCCCCAAATCTTCTGAAGCACTAACCAAACTTCTTCCTTTGTCACCTGAGCTTCCTTGACCCAGTGCTGAAAAATTTGCAAGGTCGAAACAAGTTGTATCTGAGGGATAGCATTGGGAAACCGTTTTGTAGCCCGTTTCTCATCAACGCAGATAGCCCAATTACAACGGAGAGCAACTGCGGCGGTAAAACTCTCGCCACTATCAAGATTAAGTGCATCAAAATTGACCATCATCTCATAATCTTCAGCAATCAAATTGACTTCCGTGAGTAAACCTTGTTCAATAAGCGGCTGAAGGTCAATGGAAGCTTTTTCCCAAGTCGAATTTCTTTCTCCCTTTCGCTTGAAGTAGAGTACTTCATCGCGGCGAACATCAGCGACGATGGCAACTTTGACTGGTAAAGCCTCTATTATTTCCCACATTTTCCCCGAAGCGTAGAGCGAAATAGCACTTGAAGCATCCAACAGGAGGACATCATGTGCAAAGGAAAGGATTGCCATGCTCACCTCCTACAAATGCTCTTTACAAGCCAATTCGGGTTCTTCTTCGGGCAAAGCTTCGGAAGCTTCTAGCAATGTTTCGGCAAGCTCATGCGCTTCAAATTGTTCAAGGCGGAGGAAAGAAGCTAATAAACCTCGCCCTATCAACCCATCTTCATAAGCTTTGGCCGCCAGGATTTGATAGCGCTGGGGAAGTAAGGTCTCTTGCAAGGGCTTGAGACCAAGCTCTCCTTGGTACTTGCGGATGGGAAAGGAACGCTTTTTGAGCGAATCCCATGTCCCCTTAGCCAAAAGCTTCATTTCCTCAAGCCTGCGGGTAACAGCTTCAACCGAAACCCCATAAAGGTGCGCTACCGTCAAAAGGTCGGTGACCGTGAAATTACCTGTAGCTTGTTTCACATCGTGAAAGCGCCGCTGCAAACTACTTGTAGGCAGTAAAAAGAAACGGGCAAAGGCATTTGCCAACTGTTCTTCGGGCAACAAATAACGCTTTTCTACCTTATCCATTCCTACTTCGGTTGCCCGCCGATGCGCTAAGAAGTGAAGGTAGCCATGCGCCAGCGATAACCTGCCCCTATCCCACGGATGTTCCGCGTTGACAGCAATACAGCCCCCAGAATTCTCATCGTAGAGATAGATTTCAGAAAACTTTGCTGGAAGGGGAAGATAGAAAATCCGCAACCCAACGTATTGCTCTAGCACATCCCGTAGGTTGTGAATTGGCCCCTCCCCCAACGCCAGGCGTTGCCGCTCCTCCTGCGCGATATTCTCCGCGACTAGCTCAATTGGCCCCTTTGGATTATACTCAGCAGGATACTTCCGCAGCAAAGGTGCTTTGAGCCACGTTTCAAGTTCAACGTAGTTGCGGGCAAGGTCCAGCAACTCATTGATTGACTTATCAATCTGTTCCCGATCCTCTTCCGTAAGCGTTTCGGGCCCCCGAAATTGAACTGAAACGGGGTCAAACTTAGGCCGCTGGCGCACAAAATCACTAATCTGGCAACCATACAACTGCGCCAGCTTCACGAGTTCAACTCCCGTTACCCGCCGCTCGCCCTTCTCAATGGCCACAATGGTCGTGCGGGCTACCTCAAGCGTTTGAGCCACATCTTCTTGGCGTAAACCCTTGCGCTGACGGGCCATTTTTAGTTCTAAGCCTACCTCGCGGGGATCAAGCCTTTTGAGAATATCGGTTTGCACGATGTAATCCTTTCTGATCGCTTACGAAACTTCTTTTTCCAATTCCAATGGCTTGAGTTGATAGCCGATAAAGCCGCGAAAGTTGCTTCCGACTCGCTGGCGCTGGGTTATGGGAAAAGCGATCAGTTTGGTTGAACCAAACACCTTTCTTGCCAACCGCTTGAGGATCATGGGGACATCTAAGTCCCCGCGATATTGGGGATAGACGGTATAGCTCTGCAATAATACATGCCTCAAACTCTTTCAAGTCGGCTTTCGTTACAATACCATGTTCGCTCTGATCTTGTGGAGAATTGCCTTCATCTCCTCTAAATCAGCGCGAAAAGATATAAGTTGCCCCGATAAATCTGTCTTACCGCCAAGTAAGTACATGATTTCTTCTACGTTAGTCATCGTTTGTTCCTTTCTATTACTTTGCTTGATTCTTTTTCCAATCCAAGAAAGCCTGGGTGAGATCACTTCCGCCAAGCGTATAAGCGGGTTTGCGAATAAGACTTGCTTGCTTAAAAAACTCAAATGCTTGCCAACTAAGTGCTGCTGCTTTCCGAGAAAGCCATTCCATATTGGATTGCTCGGCTTGCTTATCAAGCTCATTGGCTTGCTTCGAGATATCCTCGCCCCGAATCTCAAGCACATCGGATAGCCTTAGAAGCACAACGGCCTGCTTGATTTTATTTTGACGTATCTTTTCCTTCAGTGCATCCGCCTCTTTCTCTAGTACTTCTGCCTCTTTCTTTAGTTCGGTTAATCTTATGGCGGTGTGCTTGTGGTGTTTGTACTCGCGGATTAGCTTTATGGTGTCTACGATGATTTGGGATGTAGCGAGTATCCTTTCAAACTCAAAATCTCCTACATGTATAAACTCGAGCATATTACGGGTTTTGTCTCTAGTGTTGATTGTCCTCATCGTTTATCCCTCCGTAAATTAGAATGTAAAATCAGATTAGAAACAAGTATAACACACCCTATCGGAAATGTCAACTCACTTCTTCGTAATGTCAGGTTAATTTCCTGACACTACAAAACATAAGACAACTATTCTTACCCCTCCCACACCTCTCTTCTTTCCCTTATAATAGAATTAGAAATGAAACCCGATTAAGGAGCCAACCATGCCCGTGGTCATTGAGAACCCAATCATCAATAGCCCATTTGTTGAGCCGACGTGTCATTATCACTTTGACGATGCGGGAAGGATTACGGACGAAATAAGGCCGCAGCGCCGCGTGAGTAGCTACACCGTTCCCATTGCCAAGACCCGCAAACAAGGGGCGGTGAAACAAATAGCCTTTGAAGTTCAGGAGCGGAAGCAGGAAAATAAACTTATCAACGAGATTCGGATCCGTGTCGGCCAGTGGCGCAAGCAAGGTTATCCTGGAATCACGGCCATGACGCGCCGTTTGCTGAATTATTGGCAAAACCCTGAGCGCGAGAAACGCCTCTTTTTCTGTCAGATCGAAGCGATGGAAACGATTATCTATCTTACGGAAGTCGCGGAGCGGCAAGGGAATCAATGGCTTATAAACGATTTGCACAAAGCCAATGCCAATTCTAGCCTCTACCGTCTTGCTTTCAAAATGGCTACAGGCAGTGGGAAAACTGTCGTAATGGCTATGCTTATCGTTTGGCATACCTTCAATAAACAAGCCGACCTTCGGAATAAGCTCTTTTCTGATGCTTTTCTCATCGTTACCCCAGGAATTACGATTCGAGACCGTTTGCGGGTGCTTTATCCCAGCGACCCCGATAATTATTACCAAAAAATGGATCTCGTGCCGCCCAACACCCCCCTTGGGACCTTCAAAATTGTCATCACCAACTGGCACGCTTTTAAAAGGCGCGACCTGACCGATGGATCTGCTTTTACCAAACAAGTTTTGACTCGGGGCGGCGAAGACCATCTCCTTGAGACTCCTGCTCAAATGGTTAATCGAGTCTGTCGAAGTTTGGGAAGTAAGCGCAAGATCGTCGTGATCAATGACGAAGCACATCATTGTTATCGGCGCAACCCCGAAGCAAAAGATAAAATTTCAGCAGAAGTGCGGAAAGAGGTCGAAGAACTCAATAAACAAGCTGAAGTTTGGCTTTCAGGTCTGGAAGCGGTAAAGGAGAAACTTGGAATCAGGGTGACTTATGATCTTTCGGCGACTCCTTTCTATCTCCAAGGCTCAGGATATAGCGAAGGAACGATTTTTCCCTGGGTCATTTCTGACTTTTCTCTACTGGATGCCATTGAGAGCGGGATTGTCAAAATTCCCCGTACCCCCGTTGACGACAACTCTTTGCACCCTGACTCGCCGACCTACCGCTATATTTGGCAGCATATTCGAGAGGAATTGCCCACCAAGAAGGATTCTGAAGCCCAAAAGACGCATGTTCCCCAAACCCTCCAGGGAGCTTTACACAGCCTCTACAGCAATTACGAAAAGCGTTATCGGGCTTTTCAGGTGGACTATCAAGCTTGGCAGGCGCGACCTTTGCAGCTAACGGAGCCACCTAAACCGCCAGTTTTTATCGTGGTTTGCAACAATACCACCACTTCCCAGCTTATCTACCGCTATATTGCTGGCTGGGAAAAGCAATTTTCAGCGGAGAAAACGCTTTTTGAGCCAGGGAAACTTCCCCTTTTCAGCAATTTCACCGAGGATGGCAAACCTTTAGCGCGCCCAAACACTTTTCTGATTGATAGTCAACAATTGGAATCGGAAGAGGCGATGAATAAGGAGTTTAAGCAACTTGCTCAAGCTGAGATCGCCGCGTTCAAAGAGGAATGTCGGCAGCGGTTTCAAGGCCGTAATGTAGATGATCTAACGGATGAGGATTTATTGCGCGAAGTTATGAACACCGTCGGCAAGCCTGGCAAGCTGGGTGAGCATATTCGCTGCGTAGTTTCGGTTTCGATGCTGACTGAAGGTTGGGATGTCAACACCGTGACCCATATTTTGGGCGTGCGGGCCTTTGGAACTCAGTTGCTTTGCGAACAGGTTATCGGGCGCGGCTTGCGGCGCATGAGCTATGCCAGCGAAGAAGACCGTTTTGAGCCAGAATATGTGGAAGTTTATGGGATTCCCTTTGCCTTTTTGCCGACTTCGGGCCACGCCCCAGACCCCAAAGCGACTAAAAGAAGTATGCGGATTCGCGCTTTGCCCGCCCGCGCCGCCGCCACCATTACTTTCCCTAACCTCGTTGGCTACCACTTCAGGTTCCCCGAAGAGGAATTGACCACCAACTTCAGCCCCGCATCCCGCTTGACCTTAACCACCCAGGACCTTCCGACCTCAACGGAAATTGCCCCCCTTATCGGCAAAACAGAATTTCATACCTTAGAAGACTTCGAGCGACAACGAGAGCAGCAAGTAGCCTTTAACTTGGCTAAAGAGGTTCTCAAAAAGTTCCCTTCCGACCCAGGGCAAGCCGACCCCTTTGCGCCCGGCGATTCGCCTAAGTTTTGGCTTTTTGACCAAGTTTTGCAGATCACAAAGGCTTGGATGCGGCAATACCTTAGCTGCACCGATGGGACGGTTAAGCCTCACGTGTTGTTGGAAAAAAACTGTCTCAAAGCGATAGACCTGATTTACCAGGCCATCGTGATCGTGAAAAAAGAGCAAATCAAGACTTTTATCCCTACCTTTCGAGCTTCGAATCCCTCTGGCTCGACGGCCAACATTGATTTTGAGACCGTCCGTGAGGTTTATGAGACTTCGGCGGCCAAATGCCATGTACCCTTTCTTACCCTGGAAAGCAAATGGGAACACAAAATGGCGCAAACCCTCGACCAAATGCCCGAAGTTGTCCGCTATATCAAAAATCAAGGTTTAGGCTTTACGATTCCCTACGCTTTTGAGGGCCAAAGCCATCAATACTTCCCCGATTTCCTGGCCCAAATTGATGATGGCCATGGCCCAGCGGATTTGCTCACCGTGATCATTGAGGTCACGGGGCAGCAGCGCGCCGCAAAAAAGTTCAAAGTTGACACGGCCCGCAACCTTTGGCTTCCCGCCGTCAACAACCACGGCGGTTTTGGCCGCTGGGCCTTTCTGGAAGTCCTTGACCCCTTTAACCTTCAACGCCCCCTCCAGAGGTTGAGCGCGGGGGAAGCGGGCGCAGATGAGCTATAGCTTTTTTGGAGACCTTTGGCGGAGCGCGGGCTTCTCTGCGCCAGGCGCGAAGCCTGGCCTACAGCAGAATCTCCTTCTGTAACCGCTCGACCAGCTTCACTGTTTCGACGCTTACGGTAATGACTTTCCCGATCAAATGCACAATATATTGCGGCTCATCCGCCCGATTCGGGTCATTCGTGATCCCGCTCCGCTGATCTGTCGTGATCTGATATTGCTTGATCACCCATTCCAAAGCTGACCGCTGGCCCAATTGATATTCAAAGGCGCTGGCGGGAAGCCCTTTCAACGTCAGGCAGCGATTGACGATGATTGCAGCTTTGTCTTTCGTCAGCTTCATCTTCTCAACCCGCCACGTCCAGGGAACTTGCTTATTTTCAACCCATGCCAAAGGATATTCGGCCACGGTTTCATAGTTCAAATGGAGATCAGCCAGCTTTTGCCCAATGGCGACCAGGGTCAAAAAGGTTTGGCGGTCCCCAACTAAAGGCAGCCGGGGCAATTCCCGCTTGAGCTTCTCTTGATAGCGTTCCCGATAGAGCGGATGCTGCAAAAGCGCATAAACATAGCAGAAAATCGCTTTTTTAGTTGAATCGACCTGGAGACCTTTGCCTTCGGCAAGCTCAGGCAACGGCCCCTCGCGGGTGAGGGGTGGTTGAAGCTCTGCCGCAACCAGCAAGTCGGGGCCATAGTGCGCTTCAAACTGTTTGACGGCCCAAGCCGTGATGTTTTCCTGGCGGTTGCTGCCATCTTCGGCGTAGGTGTAGAAGGGAAAACATTGCGTATCACCAGTTAGGTGAAAATCAGGAATGATCTTTGTTACAAGGCACTGGAATGGTTTATTATTCCCTCTTGCACTTAAACAAATCACCATATTCTCCGCTTCGCTGGCTGGGGTAGGGGAAATTTTAGGAAAAATTGCTCTGCGATGAGTCATTACCTCATCAAAGTAGAGATATTGGTGGGTAAAGGGGCGATATAAAGAATGCCTAAGAGCTTGGGGGGCAAAAGAGGCTTGGATTTTGCGAGCAAAACACTCTTTTAAGCGACTACTCCATTTAATCTTTTTTGCGTCAGCTAAGACAAATTCATCTATTTCGCTTGGACAGCCAGCCTGAAGCCAACGCGCTAGTTCAGTATTATAAGTTTCAATCATGGAATGAGCTTTTTGGGCCAGGTTATGAGCAGCAAAATCATACATCCAAGCATCACGGCTAGTACCGACACCCATAGAATACGTTTTGAAAATGGTTTCTACCACCATATTCTTGCTGGCTTTCGCTTCTTTCGTTCCCAAAGGTAAGAAAGCCGCAAAATCAACGAAGAAGCCTTCCGTAAGCCAGTTGTTTTTTGCATCGGGTTGCAAGACTTGCCAAGCTATATTCCTGACATCGCCGCTTTTTGTCAGAAAAGCAAACTTTTCTTCTTTGCGCCAATCTTCAGGCAGACGGAAATAGCGCAAAAATTGCGTTGGATTGCGCCGATTCCGAATCGCAATGGTTATCCCAACCCCAACTTGAATGCCAAAAACATTGTGCGTTGTCCCAGAGAGCTTGGGGTTTTTGCGGACATTCCCGTGGAGGTCAAGATGATAAACCTGCGTGAAGTCCTGTAAAAGATGTTGCCGAAAACCATCAAAAGCAATGCCATCCAGAAAACCATTATTACTGACAAAGCAAATAAGGCCATCTTGATCATCTAAACGGTCTACAGCCCAGCGAAAGAATTTTACATACGCATCACTAAGCGCGTTTTTGTTGGTGGCGCGGGAAGCTTTCGCATAAGTTTCACGGATGCGACTATCAATTACAGCATATTTGCGGTTTTTATTGTTGTCATTTTCATTTTGTTGCCCCACATTGTACGGCGGGTTGCCAATAATCACCCTAAGTGGCGCAGCTTTTTGGCGGGCGACTCGCTCGCTCTTTTCTTCATTGAAGAAAGCCAGTTGCGGGCTTTCGGCCAGGTTTAAGGTATCCACCAAACCGATGCCAGGATAAGTACGGTACTGTTTCATTCGTTCAAAATAGCAATGTTCGATATTCAACGCCGC
>DCSM01000191.1:19500-27779 GCA_002325605.1 Chloroflexaceae bacterium UBA1466 | reverse complement strand
GGAACCCCTGAAGCCGAAGAAACCCCTGAAGCCAGCGCAGCTCTCACCGCGACACTTGAAACCGTCGAGGAAGCTCCCAAAGACGAGTTTGGGGTAGTAGAGATTAAAAAAGATGAGCCATTAGTAATTGGCTATGCGCTTGTTGGTACAGGAGCCAATGCTTCCTTGGGAATCGACGAAAAACGAGGCGTTGAGTTGGCAATTGCCGACATCGGCGACTCGCTTTTTGGACATCCGATTGAACTCAAAGGGGAAGATACTGGCTGCACCGCCGAAGGCGGCCAAGCTGCGGCCAGTAAACTCAAAACCCAAACCGAGATCGTGGCCTTCGTTGGAACAACATGCTCCAGTGAAGCGAAGGTCTTTGCACCTGTGATTAGTGCCGCCGGGATGTCAATGATCTCACCTTCCAACACGGCTCCCGAACTGACCGACCCCACGACCCACCAGGCAGGTTTCTTGCGGACTGCCCATAACGACAAAGTCCAGGGCCGCGTCGCTGCCGAATTTGCCTTCAACGAACTGAAGCTCAAAAAAGCCGCGACCATCCATGACGGCAGCCCCTACGCCGAGCAGTTGGTCAAAGTCTTTACCGAGGTTTTCGAGGAGCTTGGCGGTAAAGTCGTTGCCAAAGAAGCGGTAAACACGGGTGACACCGATATGGGCCCTGTGCTGACTCGACTCGTGACTAAGAAACCAGATATGATTTACTATCCTATCTTTACCGCTGAAGGTGGTTTTGTTACGCGCCAGGCCCGCGAAGTCACTGAGCTAGGAAAAGTTGTCTTATTTGGTTCTGATGGGCTTCTCTCCCCCGATTTCCTCAAGGCCGCTGGCCCAGCAGCCAAAGATATGTATATCAGCAGCGCTGATTTCAGTGCTTTCGGGAAAAATTACCAGACCTTTCTGAAGAAATATCAGGATAAATATGGTGAGAAACCCCTGGCCACCTACCATGCTCATTCTTATGATGCAGCTCAAATCATCATTGCGGCGCTCAAAAAGGTTGCCAAACAGGATGCTAAGGGAACAATCTATATCCCCCGCAAAGCCCTTCGAGAAGCTCTTTATGCAACCAAGGATTTCAAAGGGTTGACAGGAAACTTAACCTGTAACGAAGATGGGGACTGCGCTGATCCTAAAATTGCGATCTATCAGGTTAAAGATCCAAGTCCCGATAATTGGAATTTGGGCACGAGTCCTGTGAAGGTCTTTCCCAAAGCTGAGAAGCCAGGAATAAGTGGTACCGAAGAACTGACCAGCACCGAAGAACTGACCAGCACCGAAGAACTGACCAGCACCAAAGAACTGACTAAAACAGTTCCTTCAAGTAGCTCACGCGCTAAGACTCCAGAAGCCAAAGTGACGGCGGAAACTGAGACTACTCCAGAAGCCGACGGAACCGAGGAAACGGAGGCAACTCCGGCCAAGCCTTCGCGCTCCAAGACCCCAGAAGCCGATGTAACTGAGGAAACGGAGACTACCCCAGAAGCCGATGTGACTGAGGAAACGGAGGCAACCCCGGCCAAGCCTTCGCGCTCTAAGACCCCAGAAGCTGAGGCAACCGAGGAAACTGCGACTACCCCAGAAGCCGACGTAACTGAAGAAACTGAGACCACCCCAGTTTCTAAAGTAACGCCAACGGTCAAAAAATAGTGCCTAGGTAGTCGAATGGATAACTAACGGTGGAATGAGTGGCTGACCAAGGTATAAAGCAAGTTTGATAACTAAGTACAAAGGGGGCAAGGTCTATTTTGCCCCCTTTTGTCAACAAAAATAAACAAAAGAAAGATTGGTTATGTATCTCTTTGGTCGGCGAATTGATGCTTCTCAAATCATTGTCTGGATAATTGGTGGAGTTTTATTTCTTCTGGTTCTTATTGGTTCTATTTCAACGCTCCTAACTGAGCGCTATACCGTCAAACAATGGCTTGATTTCATCATCTTCGGGGCCGCGCAAGGCGGGATTTATGCCCTTATCGCTTTAGGCTACACAATGGTCTATGGGGTTTTGCGGCTGATCAATTTTGCCCACGGCGAAGTCTTTATGAGTGGGGCTTTCAGCGCCTATTTTCTCGCTGCGGCGCTTGACAAAGCCATGCTTTTGAATCGCTATCCCATTCCTTGCCTTCTCGTGATTGCCTTTCTATCCGCCGCTGTCTCTGCTACGGTAGCGGTTTGCCTTGAACGCATCGCCTATCGCCCGCTCCGCCGTGCGCCCCGCCTTGTCAACCTCATCACGGCCATTGGGGCTTCTTTTTTTCTCCAATATACTTTTCGAGGGTTATACGGCTCTGGAGTCGAGGTTTACCCCGATATTGCCATTCTAAAAGGTGATTTTTGGGGCATTCGGAAAACGCTCCTCGTGGTTTGCGGGAGTGCGTTGGCCATGCTCGGCATTCTCTACGCCTTTATTCAAGGCACAAAAACGGGCCGAGCGATTCGGGCCATTTCGGAAGATTTGGAAACAGCGGCCTTAATGGGAGTCGATGTTGACCAAACGATTGCGATAACGTTTGCGGTAGGTGGCTCCACCGCTGGGATTGCAGGCGTACTCTATGCGCTTATTTTCAGCCAAGTCAACTTCTTTATGGGCTTTGTCCCAGGGATGAAAGCTTTTACGGCAGCAGTAATGGGGGGAATTGGCAACGTACCTGGTGCGGCTTTAGGTGGCTTTCTTTTGGGTATTTTTGAGGCTGTAGGGCCCAGCCTGTTCCTCGACGGCTTAGGCATCCCCGCTGCGAATCAACTCAAAGATGTCATTGCCTTTACCCTGCTTGTTCTCATTCTCATTTTCCGCCCCACAGGGCTTTTAGGCGAACGCCTGGCTGTCAAACGAACTTAGGTAAAGAAAAGAAAATGAAAACTGAACTTAGGACAGCACTGCGGATTGGGCTTCTGGGCGGTTTGGTCGCAAGCCATATCTGTCTTGTGGGCATGTTGGAAACCTTTGCCAAACGTAATCTCATTGGCGATTACCTCTCTATGGGCTACCTTCTTTTGCTCACACTTTTCCTTTTTGTGGGCTATAAAGCGACTCAGGTTGCTCAAAAAGCAGCGACGGGCTTGCTCTGCGCCATTATTGCAGGCGGCATCACGGGCGCGAGCCTGAGCGATTTAGTTTTTCTGACCCAAAATTTTCAATTGCGCGAAATATTTGCTCATGCTTCACCTGCGCTCGTCAAATTGCTTACTTTGGGCCAAAGCAAAAGCCTTGGTTTGCTCATCCCTATTGTTAGTGGCATTAGCTGGAGCCTTTTTGGGGGTTTCTTTGCCCTTTTGCCTAAACTTTGGCGACGAGTACTGCTTAATACCCTTCTTTTGACCCTTTTACTTGGCCTTCTCCGCGATATATTAAATTCTTTGCTTCCTGGTGATTTTGGAAAAACCCTTTTCACAAGTAGTGGGCTAACTTACATTGGTGCAGGAAGCAGTCTTTTTTGTGGGGGAATTCTTATCTGGGCCTTCCTAACCTATCGTGAACAACAGAAATTAAAGCCTGAAACGTCAGAATCTCGAAATAGTCCTTTGCAAAAGTTGCTTTTTAGTTTGCTAATCCTTTTTTTGCTAACCTTTCCGCTCTGGTCAAAAAGTTTCTTGAGTAATGTAGCTGATTCGGTTGGGCTTTATATCATTATGGGCTTGGGCCTCAATCTAGTTGTGGGCTTTGCGGGGATGCTTGATCTGGGCTTTGTAGCTTTCTACGCCATTGGGGCCTACACTATGGCCGTTTTAACCTCGCCCAGCGGCATTTTTCATTTCTCTTTTTGGCAAGCCCTACCCTTTTCAATGCTTATAGCCATGAGCGGGGGGATTATTTTGGGCCTCCCAATCCTGCGGATGCGGGGGGATTATCTGGCTATTGCAACCTTAGGCTTTGGCGAAATCATCAGAATCTTGGTGATCTCTGATTTTCTCAAGCCTTACCTCGGCGGCGCACAAGGGATAACTAACATTGGGAAACCTGAAATCGCGCAATTTACCTTTAAAAATCCTGAACATTTTTATTATCTCATCCTCATTGGCTGCTTAATCGCTTGGTTTATTGCTTCCCGCTTAAAAAAATCTCGTTTAGGCCGCGCTTGGATGGCGATTCGAGAAGATGAAGATGTCGCGCAAGCAATGGGCATCAATCGTGTAACAACTAAACTCACTGCTTTTGCCATTGGGGCATTGTTTGGGGGTTTAAGCGGCGCGATCTTTGCTTCAATGGTTGATTCTGTTGTGCCTAAGAGTTTTGATCTGCTGATTTCAATCAATGTTCTTGCACTTATCATTGTAGGGGGTATTGGCAGCTTGCCAGGGGTGTTGGTTGGCGCTGTGGTACTGGTGGGTTTACCAGAACTTCTGCGCGAATTTCAGGAATATCGGCTGCTCGTTTACGGCGCTGTCTTGGTTACGATGATGCTTTATCGCCCCGAAGGCCTCTGGCCCGAAGTAACACTTCAGCATATTTTGCACAAAACAGCCCAGCCTGAATTCCCCGTTCGGCCACTTCCTACCCCAGAAAAGAAGTAACGAGATGGCGCTACTTACAGCAAATGGCCTAACAAAACGGTTTGGGGGCTTGCTTGCGCTCAAAGATTTAGAATTAACTATTCAAGAAAAGACGATTCATAGCGTTATCGGCCCTAACGGGGCAGGGAAAACAACTTTCTTTAACTGTTTAACAGGATTTTCAATTCCTGACCAGGGTGAAATAATCTTTTTAGGTCAATCTATTCACGGAATGCGGCCTGACCAGATCGCAAGATGGGGAATTGCTCGCACTTATCAAAATATTCGGTTGTTTGCGAATATGACCACCAGCGAAAATGTCATTTTAGGGATGCATGGGCATCTCCAGACTAATCTGTTTGATGCTTTGTTCCAAACGCCGCGCTACTGGCAGGAAGAATACGAGACGCAAAAAGAGGCCCAGCGACTTTTGGCTTTTGTGGGGCTGGAAGGCAAAGAGGCCATCATTGCTGCTAACCTTTCCTATGGCGATCAGCGGCGGTTAGAAATTGCGCGAGCGCTGGCGCTGCGCCCCAAATTGCTCCTTCTTGATGAGCCTGCAGCGGGCATGAACCCCCGCGAAACTAACGAAATGCTCACTTTGACCCAACGCCTCCGTGATGAATTGGGCTTAACGATCTTGCTGATTGAACATCATATGAAAGTTGTAATGACGCTTTCGGATATGATTACCGTGATAGATTTTGGCCAAAAGATCGCCGAAGGGCAACCCTCGGCGATTCAGGCCAACCCGCAGGTCATTGCAGCCTATTTGGGCGGGGGAGCAAGCACAGCATAGATGTTGACCTTAAACGCGATTCATTCTTACTACGGCCAGATCCATGCGCTGAAAGGTGTCTCTTTCACCGTTGAAAAAGGTGAAATCGTGACACTTATTGGCTCAAACGGGGCAGGTAAAACGACAACGCTCAATACGATTAGCGGGCTTATTAAGCCGCGAAGCGGTGAAATCCTGTTTGAAGGGCAACGAATCGACAATCTAGCGCCTCACGAGATTGCAAAACGCGGAATTTCGCAATCCCCTGAAGGACGTAAGATTTTTGGGCGCATGACGGTCCGGGAAAATTTGGAAATGGGCGCTTTCAATCGCAAAGATCAAGCGGGAATTAGGCATGATCTAGCGCAAATTTTAGAGCTTTTCCCGCGCCTAAGAGAGCGCTTTAACCAATCTGGCGGGACACTTTCAGGTGGTGAGCAACAGATGTTGGCAATTGGGCGAGCCTTGATGAGTCGCCCACGCATCCTGACCCTAGATGAGCCTTCAATGGGCCTCGCGCCCATTCTGGTCGCGCAAATCTTCAAAATCATTTGCGATATTAACCAACAAGGTACAACGATCCTTTTGATCGAACAAAATGCTCAGATGGCGCTCTCAATTGCGACGCGGGGTTATGTTCTGGAAACTGGGCAGATTGTGTTGCAAGGGCCTGCCAAAGACCTCTTAGCTAGTCCCCAAGTCCGCAAAGCCTATTTAGGGGGCTAGATAAATAGCTAAAAAGCCAAGAATCGTAGAGATCAAACCCAAGAACCTCATTGTTTAGCAACGAAAGGGAAGAATAATGAGCGATAACTCAAATATCCCCTCGATTCCAATCGAACCAGGCATCGATCCAGGGTTGGAAATGATCCTAAACCCTCCATTACAAACCGAATTCAATAGCCAGCCGCCACTAGTCAAGCCGAGTGTGGAGAGTCCTCTTAGCTCTCCGCAACCAACCGAGCCTAAGACAGAAAGCACTCTTAGTCCTCCGCCACTAAACAAACTTAATCAAGAAAGTATCTTTAGCTCGCCTCTCGTAACCGATCCCAAGCCTGAAAGTACCTTTGTAACTACGCCCCTCCCTGATTTGGCCCAACTGAAACAGGAGAAGATCGAGGAAAAGCTAACCACAAGTTCAAATATCATTCCAAGCAACATCGTTATGGGTGCTGGTTTACCTGGCGACATCGATGAAATCTCTCCTGACGCAAATGATTCTAAGTTTGATCCCGAAAAACCTTATCAAGGCAATCGGTTTGTCTTCACTGTCATTAGCATTCAAGTCATTTTATTTATTGCGATGATTAGTGTGACCATCTGTAACGGTATTTTTCACCAAATAAACTGGCCCTTTCCGACAGTTGAGCAATTGGCCAGCTACAATTTTGTCGGTGTTACGCCCCAAAACCCCGATGCTTCATCGGCCTCGGTTTTGATTGAAGCAATTATGTGGGGCCTGGCTGGAGTCTTAGCGCGCCTTGAGTATTCCTTAACCCAAATCGTGGTGGAACGCCATAAAATTGAGATTCTGGAGATTGTGAGCAACACCATCGGCGATATTGCGATGGGGGTCTCAATTACAGTTGTAGTTATCGCGCTGCTCAGAGCCGTAGAATTCAACGTTTCAGACATCAATGTCTCGCTAAAGACTGCAAACATTGAATCTATTATCGCTATTTCCTTTATGCTGGGCTTCTATCACGAAAACACCCGTAAGATCTTGGGGGTTTTCCAACGCAAGATCACAAATATAGGACCAAACAATCCAAACAGTCCGGGAAATAGTGGGCAACCTGGGGCTTAGGCATGAAAATGCACGCAATTAGAATGAAAGTAGAAAGAAGGCTTCTCGCATGGAAAGCGATAATAAAGATAAGTTCCGAAAGACCCTCGATGTAGCCACGAACAATCTAAAGGGTTGTTTTACGAATGTTCAAAAGGTTGTGATAGGACTAGTTGCTGTCTTCTTAGTCATTTTCTGTGGATGCATTGGCTCATATTACGCTACGAGCCATACGGTAGTCTTTCGGGTACAAAAAACTGAGCGCATTCAAGAGGAAAAAGACCTAAACTTCGCTAGTAAATATATCGTGCTTGGTGAAAAACTTAACCCCACAACCCTTGAGCGCGAATTGGATCGGAATAACCTTCCGATTCCGCAAGTTTACGAGAATACCGATAGCTGGTTGATCTTCAAGTTCAACTCCCGCGATGTCCAGGCCCAATTGGCCACGGCAGAAAAAAGAGATGATCTGGCGGTTGAGGCCCAAGTTATCGGCTGGCGGATTCCCTTCTTTTCCAGGCAACCAAACATCATTTCCGTGAAGCGAATCATCGAAATTCCCAAGAAATAGCTTTTTAGGGAGTTTAGAATGAAGCTAAAAACTAACCTCAGAGCGGGAAAACTTGGCGATGCAATCGCTAATTTTACCCATTTGACTGGTTTGGGTAGTTTAGCCACCGCCTATACCCAAATAACAGGCAAAGATTGTGGCTGTAACGCTCGTCGAGCATTCTTAAATCAGTTTTAGCGTTCAGTTTCGCGGGGCACACGCGGCAAAATCGTCGAGACAACTTCGTAATTTATGGTTCCCAACCAAGTTGCCACTTCATCAGCCGTGATTTGGGCCGCTCCTTGTTGCCCAATCAGCACCACAGGGTCGCCGCGCTTAATCTTCGCTATGTCTGTTACGTCAATTAGCGCATAATCCATGCAGATTCTTCCGACGACTGGAACTCGTTTGCCGCAAATTAAAACCTCGCGCCAGGGCGGAAAACGACGAAAACCATCGGCGTAGCCGACGGGAATCGTTGCGATAAGCGATGGCCGAGGCGTAACAAAAGTGCAACCATAAGAAAGTGGCACGCCCGCAGGGAGTTTTTTTACTTGCGCGATTTCGGTATGAAAGGAGAGAATCGGCTGAATCCTTGAAGGCAATAAAGTTTCAGCAGAGGGATTTAGGCCATAACAAGCGATTCCAGGGCGCACGAGATCAAAATG